>JBDTBD010000012.1:0-30771 GCA_039924285.1 Terrimesophilobacter sp.
GTCGCGTCGATGAGGCCAAGCAGTGGTTCGAGCGTTCCGACCGCGCGACCGCCGCGTTGCACCAGACGAAACAAACACACGATGGCGATCCGCAGGCGCAAGAGGAAACCATCGAGATTGAAGAAGAAAACACCCCACTACAACACTGACACCGGATCGGCGTCGGCCTTCACGACTGCAGCGACGCGACTTCTTCGGCTTGCTTGAGAAGATCCTCGGCCCTGGCGTGGATGTTGGGCCGTAGCCGGTTGACGGCGAGGCACATCAAGCCGCCGAAGAGCACGCCGATCGGCCACGAGAACGGCGCGAGCGTCGCAAACGCCGGTACCAGTGTGATGACGAGTGTGATTGCGCCTGAGATCAGCAGGGCAATGACGGAGTTGAGGTTCGTTCCGCGGTTGTAGAAGTAGCGACCGTCTGCAGCGTCGCTGTAGAGGCTGTCCGTATGGATCTGAGCCTTCCGGATCAGGAAGTAGTCCACCATGATGATGCCGAAAAGTGGGCCGACCAGTGCGCCGGTTCCTCCGATGAACTGGTTGACCACCACCGGATTCGAGTAAAGGTTCCACGGCGTCACCACGACGGCGAGCACCGCGGTGATCAGGCCACCGGTTCTAAAGCTCACGTGTTTCGGCGCCACGTTGGAGAAATCGTACGACGGAGAGACGAAATTCAAGATGACGTTGATGCCGGCGGTGGCGACCATGACGACGATGATCGTCAGCAACAACAGCGTTGGGTTATCGATGTCTTTCATGAGCTCGATCGGGTCTTGGATCGCCTTCCCGTAGACCTTGACCGAAGCCAGGGCGATAACGACAGAGACCAGGCAGAACGCCACGCCGTTGATCAGCAGCCCCAGGCCGTTGCCCTTTCTCACGGCTTCGGCATTGGGGGACAGTCGGGTGAAGTCAGCGAAGTTGAGCATCGGGCCGCCCATGAAAGCGACGGTAATGAAGATGGCCGACAGGCTTGCAACCACTGCGGCACCGAAGTCGAGCGGCACTGGTCCGAGGTGGTAGTTCCAGTCGAAGCTCCAACCCGCCCGGTTCAACGTCCAGATGGCAAGAGCCGCCATGGCAAGCCAGATCGCCGGACCGGCAAAATTGGAGACCTTACGAACGGTTTCCATCCCCCGGTGCAAAACGACCAGCTGTGCCACCCACAGGATCAAGAAGCAGATCCACCCCAGCGTCGAGAGGCCCAAGAACGATGTTTCGGTCAGTTGCGCGGTTCCAGGCCACAACTTGAGCGTGAGGATCATCACGACAGCAGAGGCAAGGTAAGTGTTAATCCCGTACCAGGCCACCGCGACCACCGCTCTGAGCAGCGCCGGGATGTTCGCGCCGAACACTCCAAAACTCGCCCGTGCGAACACCGGGAACGGAACGCCTACTTTTTGTCCGGCGACTCCCATCAGATTGCTGGCGAAGTAGATGATCGCTATGCCGATAACCAGACTGATCGCCATTTGCCAGCCGGTGAGACCGAGCACAAGCAGGCCGACGGCCATCGCGTACCCGGCAAGGCTGTGCCACGCGGACATCCACCATGCGAAGAGTTCCCACGTCCGCCACTTGCCAGCGGTGGCGCGAGGGGCAATGTCGTTGTTGTAAAGCCGCGCGCTGTAGTGTGCGGGAATTTCTGTCATCGTTGACTCCGAGACCTGCATCAAAGGTGGCGGGCTCGTTGCCGAAAAGCAATATCGGCGTCACCCACCGGAAATGGACCAGCTTCTGTTCACTATGAAGTAAGTACAGGACACTGTGT
The DNA here is from genome assembly GCA_039924285.1 of Terrimesophilobacter sp. GTDB lineage: Bacteria > Actinomycetota > Actinomycetes > Actinomycetales > Microbacteriaceae > Parafrigoribacterium. The sequence continues at coordinate 1,771 of JBDTBD010000012.1, forward strand.
CGGAGGTTGTCAACGACGAAGCATCTTGATTGTGACGTGCTTCAGGACACATTGTTTGCGAAGCGATTCGATGAAAGCTTGCTTCCGGGGCGCGTTTAACGTGAGGATCGGGAGTGGGCGCACCACACGACGAAGGGTTCGCGGAACGTTTCCGCGAAACTCAGGTGGTGCAGTGACGAAGCGGAAGGCACTACCAATGACGGTAATTAAGGCTGCTATCACTCAGACGACGTGGACCGGAGACAAAGAGTCCATGATCGTCAAACACGAGCAGTTCGCGCGGGATGCCGCTGCCCGAGGAGCGCAGGTGATCTGCTTCCAGGAGTTGTTTTACGGACCGTATTTCGGCATTACCGAGGACGCCAAGTATTACGACCTCGCCGAGCCGGCCGACGGACCGATCGTGCAACGCTTTGTGGCGCTTGCGAAAGAGCTTCACCTGGTGATGATTTTGCCGATCTATGAGGAGGACCAGCCGGGCGTTTACTACAACACCGCGGTCGTCGTCGACGCCGACGGCACGGTTCTCGGTAAGTACCGCAAACACCACATCCCCAACCTTGACAAGTTTTGGGAGAAGTTCTACTTCCGCCCCGGGAACCTCGGCTACCCGGTGTTCAACACAGCGGTCGGCCCCATCGGTGTCTATATCTGCTACGACCGGCACTTTCCAGAAGGCTGGCGCGAACTGGGGTTGGCCGGCGCCCAAATCGTATTCAACCCGAATGCAACGAAGCCGGGGCTGTCCAACCGGCTCTGGGAAATCGAACAACCTGCGGCCGCCGCGGCAAACGGGTATTTCGTTGCGGCGCCGAATCGGGTCGGCACCGAAGACAACGAATACGGCGACCTTGCGGTGACCTTCTATGGCTCAAGCCAATTTGTCGATCCGAGGGGCAACCACATCGGCGCGCTGGGAAGCCAAGAAAACGAAGAGATCGTCATCCGCGACCTCGACCTCGACTTGGTGCGTGAGGTGCGCAATAACTGGCAGTTCTACCGGGATCGCCGGCCGGATTCCTATACCACGATTGCCAGGCCATAGCACCGACCGCGGACAGGAGCCGAGAATGAAGACACTCATCAAGAACGGCACCGTCGTCAACGCCACCGGAGTCGCGGTCGCTGACGTGCTCATTGACGGTGAGACCATCGCTGCGGTGCTGGCGCCCGGATCGGCCTTGCTCGGCTTCGACATCGAGGCGAACGTGGATGCCGTCATCGATGCCGCCGGGCGGTACGTCATTCCGGGCGGGATCGATGCGCACACGCACATGGAGATGCCGTTCGGCGGCACGTTCGCCAGCGACACGTTCGAAACCGGAACTCGGGCCGCCGCCTGGGGCGGAACGACGAGCATCGTGGATTTCGTCGTGCAGTACGCCGGCGAGAACGTTCTCGACCAGTTCGCGCTTTGGCACCAGAAGGCGGCAGGAAACTGCGCGATCGACTACGGCTTCCACCAAATCCTCAGTGATGTGCAGGATTCCTCACTGACTGCAATGGATGAGCTGGTGTCGGAAGGTGTCTCAAGCTTCAAACTGTTCATGGCCTACAAGGGCGTGTTCCTTTCCGACGATGGCCAGATCGTCAAGGCCATGCAGCGGGCGGCCACCAACGGCAGCATGATCATGATGCACGCCGAAAACGGCAGCGTCATCGACTTGCTGGTGCAGCAGGCCATTGCGGCCGGGAACACTGCCCCCTACTACCACGGTGTCACCCGGCCTTGGCAAACCGAGGAGGAGGCCACCCACCGCGCCATCATGCTGGCCGACATCACCGGTGCGCCCCTCTACATCGTGCACGTGTCCGCGAAACAAGCTGTCGAGCAAATCACCGCTGCCCGTGACCGGGGACAGAATGTGTTCGGCGAGACGTGCCCGCAGTATCTGTATCTCTCCCTGGAAGAAAACCTCGGCGCGCCGGGTTTCGACGGTGCCAAATGGGTCTGTTCGACGCCGTTGCGGTCACGGGCAGAGGGTCACCAGCATCACCTGTGGCAGTCGCTGCGCACCAATGACATCCAGATGGTCGCGACCGACCACTGCCCCTTCTGCATGAAGGACCAGAAGGACATGGGAGTGGGCAACTTCTCGAAAATCCCCAACGGGATCGGCTCGGTGGAGCATCGAATGGACCTGCTCTACCAGGGTGTCGTCGACGGCAACATCTCACTGCCTCGATGGGTGGAGGTGACCTCCACAACGCCGGCACGGATGTTTGGAATGTACGGGAAGAAAGGTGTCATCCAGCCGGGAGCGGACGGGGATGTGGTGGTGTACGACCCGAACGGTCACACCTCGATCGGGGTCGGAAAGACACACCACATGAACATGGACTATTCCGCATACGAGGGTTATGAAATTGACGGACATGTCGACACGGTACTTTCGCGAGGGAAAGTCATCGTGGATCATGGCGACTATCTGGGCACTAAAGGCGACGGCAAGTATTTCAAGCGCGGACTCTCGCAGTACCTGATGTAGGCGGGGCCCGGCTACAGGCAGTCCAACCAAACCAGTACGGATCCATCCTGTACTCGATCGAAAGAACACGGCAACCTCATGGATTTCGGAGCGGTACTGCAAACCAACCCACCGGCGTCGCGCACGGTCGCGCTGGCCAAACTGGCGGAACAGCACGGGTTCAGTCACATCTGGACCTTCGACTCGCACCTGCTGTGGCAAGAGCCCTATGTGATCTACAGCCAGATTCTGGCTGAAACACATCGCGTTGTCGTTGGTCCGATGGTGACCAACCCCGCGACCCGCGACTGGACTGTTACGGCATCGTTGTTTGCCACGCTCAACGAGATGTACGGCAATCGCACCATCTGCGGCATCGGCCGTGGCGATTCTGCCGTGCGGGTCACCGGCGGGGCGCCGACAACCCTGAAAACCCTCCGGGCGGCGATCAATGTCATCCGAGAACTCGCCAATAGCCGCAGCGTCGAGTACAACGGCGCTCAGTTGCGTTTCCCGTGGAGCCAAGGGTCGGAGCTGGAAGTGTGGGTGGGCGCGTATGGGCCCCTCGCGTTGAAGCTTGCCGGCGAGGTTGGCGATGGCTTCATCCTGCAACTGGCCGACGTCGATATTGCGCGGTGGATGATCACCGCGGTACGAGAGGCAGCCGAAGCCGCCGGTCGCGACCCCGCATCAATCAAGTTCTGCGTCGCTGCGCCCATGTACATCGGCACAGACGTCGAGCACATGCGCGATCAGTCTCGGTGGTTCGGCGGGATGGTGGGCAACCACGTCGCCGACATCGTTGCGAAGTATGGTTCGGATTCGTCGGTGCCCGAAGCGCTGACCGACTACATCAAAGCGCGCGAGGGCTACGACTACAACGAACACGGCCTGGTCGGTAACACGCACACCAGCTTCGTGCCCGATGACATTGTTGATCGCTTCTGCATACTGGGAACTGCGCAGCAACACATTGAGAAACTCACCGCACTGAGGGAACTCGGAGTGGACCAGTTCGCCGGCTACCTGCAACACGACAATAAAGAAGAGACACTGCGGGTCTACGGCGAAACAGTCATTCCCGCGCTTAACCAGCACCGTGTCGCCAAAGCCTGAACGCGCAGAACCGCGCCAATCATCGGGCCAGAATCGCCACTTGTAAGGAGGCGAGGGTTTCTCCGTCCTCGAGGTCGACTCCGAGGAGCGTGCCGATGAGAGCCAGCCGTTGATAGAACACGGAGCGGGACAAGTGGCTTGCCGAGGCAGCGGCGGTGCGGTTGGTCGGATGCGCGAGAATGGCGGTTAGCACCGCCAGCAAATCGCTTGCGTGGCTGAGGTCATATTCGATCACCGGTCGCAGGGCGTGTTGGGCGTGCTCTTGCACCCGCGGATCATCGCGCAACGCCGTCACCAGGCGAAGCAAAGGACGATCTTCACTGCGCTGGATGGTCATGGTATGGCCCGAGCGCCTGACCCGTCCGAGCAGCTCCATCGACTCCTGCAGCGAAGAGAACAACCCGCCGGGCTCTGAGGCCGTGGAGCCCACCCCGATCGAAAGGCGGTCAGCATCGATTCCCGCCGTGGCGGCGAAGCGGCGCACGAAGCGATCGAGCTCGCGGTCATCGAGAACGTTGCGGGACGGCAACGAAAGACACACGGCCAGCACCCCGGATGGCTCCATGCCGGGTGCGCGAGTCGGCCACGCGGCCGAATGGGGGATCCCGGCTATCGCACGTCCGCCGATGCTCACCGCGGCCGCACCGACCGCCGCGATGACGGAGAGAGGCATCGCCTGAGACCGACTGGACACGCCAAGACCGACGAGGGTACGTCCGGCCACCGGCAACCCGGCCGCCTCCAGCCGGGCCATCAGCCCGATCGAATTGGAATATCGCCCACCCAGGAGCGCGTCGAGCAAATGCTGGTGGCCGATGCGCAGCCATTCGTCCGAATCCTGGTCGGCGAGCCTGCCGAGCGCCAGCGCAATCGCACCCTGTTCGAGCACTGCCAATCGGCCGGCGGGATGCGGCTGGCCTGGCAGTGCGACTAAGGCGCCCCAGCGCACGCCGCGCGCTTCCACCGGCACGACGATCCAGTCTTCAACGTGCGGTTCCGTGATCATCTTTCGCGACTGATCGGCGTTGCGATGCGCCATCCTCGACTTTCGCTCCCAGTCGTTGAGGACGTCGGCGGGGGAGACGCCCTCGCCCTCAACGACGATCACCTCGTGTCCGAGGTTCTCCAACACGACCGGAGCCTGCAGTGCTCGACTGAGCTGTTGCACGATGAAGTCGGCCGGGCTGCCGCGCAGGCTCAATCCGGTGAAAAGTTCGCGCACCTCGTCGCGTGCGCGCAGCGCACTGGTCTGAACCGCAATGATCCGGCGGTGCACGGCCTCCGTCACGGCGACGAACTTCACTTCCCGGTGCAGCACGATCAGCGGGAATCCGTGATGCAGGCAGGCCGCAAGCAACGCGCTGGGTGCGCAGTCGAATCGTTGCACCAGTTCCAGCACGAGTCCGACGGCTCCGACCCGCACCAAATCGGCGATGAACTCGCCGATCCGGTCATTATTCAGGGACCAACCGGCACCGGTCGCCAGCAGCAATTCACCACCATCGAGCAGTTTGGCCACGGTGAGGCTTTCACTGACGTGCACCCAACGCACCGGCCGATCGAGCGCGTCACGTCCGGCGAGCACCTCCGGCAGTGCCTCCAGCAGCATCGGTAACTGCAATACATCTCGCACCGTCGGCAGAACGGACCACTGCCCTCGCGCTGTCAGACGGTTTGTTCGATCATCATCGGATTCGGGACGGTCTGCCATCGAATTGCCCTTCCGCGGTCTGTCATCATTGCAGTGTAAGGATACTAAGGCCGTCAGCCAGAGTGTCCGGGTCGGGTGATTCCTCGTCCATACGGCCGGGGGTGCACACCGGTCCATAGAGACCAAAGGAGTTCATCGTGTCCCTGGTACGTCACTACATCAACGGTCAGGATGCCGGCGAACCGGTGCGTACCGGTCCGATCTACAATCCGGCAACCGGACAACAACAGCACGAGGTAATCTATGCCTCGGTTGCAGACGTGGAGCACGCGATCGCGGCCGCCAAGTCAGCACTGCCCGGTTGGCGCGCAACCACGCTGACGGCGCGAAGTGATGTCTTCTTCCGGCTGCGGCACCTGCTCAAGGAGCGCAGTGGCGACCTGGCGGCAATCCTCACCAGTGAGCACGGCAAGGTGCTGTCCGACGCAGGCGGCGAGATTGCGCGGGGACTTGAAAATGTCGAGTTCGCCGCCGGACTTGTGCACCTGCTCAAGGGCGATCACTCCGAGCAAGTCTCGACCGGCGTCGACGTGCACTCGATTAAGCAGCCGGTGGGGGTTGTGGGGTGCATCACTCCCTTCAACTTCCCGGTGATGGTGCCGCTTTGGATGATCGCTTCGGCCATCGCCTGCGGCAACACCGTGGTGCTCAAGCCGAGCGAGAAGGATCCATCCTCATCGGTCTTCCTCGCGAAGCTGTTTCATGAGGCGGGCCTCCCCGACGGTGTGCTGAACGTGGTCCACGGTGACAAGGTTGCCGTTGACGCGATCATCGACAGTCCGGATGTCGCGGCGGTGAGTTTCGTGGGATCCACGCCGATCGCCCGGTCGATTTACCGCCACGCGTCGGATCGCGGCAAGCGTGTCCAGGCGCTTGGCGGGGCTAAAAACCATATGGTCGTCATGCCGGACGCGGACCTGGAGGGTGCCGCCGACGCGGCGATTTCGGCAGCCTACGGCTCGGCAGGGGAGCGTTGCATGGCGGTGAGCGTTCTGGTCGCTGTCGGCGACATCGCAGACGATTTGGTCGCCGCAGTGCACGACCGGATGGCGGGACTTGCCATCGGCGCGGGTACCGAGAAAATCAATCAGATGGGGCCGCTGATCACCCGAGAACATCGCGATAAGGTCGCCTCCTATGTCGCCGGCGCCACGGCAGAGGGTGCCACCGTGGTGGTCGACGGGCGGCAACGGAAGTTCCAGGGGGATGGCTTCTTCATCGGATTGAGCTTGATCGACCATGTGACGCCCTCGATGAAGGTGTATCAGGACGAGATCTTCGGGCCGGTGCTCTCGGTGGTGCGGGTGGCCGACTACGACGAGGCGGTTGCCCTGGTCAACGCGAACCAGTACGGGAACGGTGTCGCCATCTTCACCCGCGACGGCCGTACCGTGCGCCAGTTCGAGTTTGACATCGAGGTGGGCATGGTGGGCGTGAATGTTCCGATCCCGGTGCCCATCGCCGCGTACTCCTTCGGGGGCTGGAAAGACTCACTCTTCGGCGACTCACACATTTACGGCCCGGACTCGATCCACTTCTATACTCGCGAGAAGGTCATCACCACCCGGTGGCCGCACCCTTCGGAGTCACAGATCAATCTCGGCTTCCCCAGCAACCATTAGGACCAGCAAAAACAAAGGACGACAGATGACCATCCAGATGACGCAGCTCAACAGCTACACCGACCGCCACGGTGTCAGACACGAATTCGGCGATCAGGCTGCAGAGCAACAGGTGCGCAACGACGACCGAAGCCACGTGTTCCATTCGTGGAGCGCCCAAGCGCAGATAGACCCGATCCCGGTCGCCACCGGCCAAGGATCAACGTTTTGGGACTACGCGGGCAGGTCGTACCTCGACTTCTCGTCGCAGTTGGTGAACCTCAATCTCGGCCATGAACAGCCGGACCTGGTTGCGGCCATTCAGCACCAGGCGGGAAGGCTTTCCGCCATTCAACCCGGTGTGGCCAACGATGTGCGCGGCGAACTGGCACGACTGATCACCGAAGTGGCGCCGGGAGATCTGAACAAGGTCTTCTTCACCAATGGCGGGGCCGATGCCAACGAAAACGCAGTGCGCATGGCCCGTCAAGTAACCGGCCGCCGCAAGGTGCTGTCCATGTACCGCAGCTACCACGGAGCAACATCCACGGCGATCGCGCTCACCGGCGACCCTCGGCGCTGGGCGAACGAACCGAGCGATGGTTCGGTGGCACACTTCTTTGGCCCGTATCTGTACCGCTCGGCGTTCCACTCTGCCAATGAAGCCGAAGAGGCTCAACGGGCACTGGAACACCTGGAACAGGTGATCGTGCTCGAAGGGGCACGGACCATCGCAGCCATCATCATCGAGACAGTCGTCGGCACCAACGGCGTCCTGGTGCCACCGCCCGGATACCTCGCCGGGGTGCGTGCGCTGTGTGACAAATACGGCATCGTCTACATCGCCGATGAGGTCATGGTCGGCTTCGGCCGGATCGGGGAATGGTTCGCAGTAGACGCGTTCGATGTCACCCCCGATTTGATCACGTTTGCCAAGGGTGTCAACTCCGGCTATGTGCCGCTCGGCGGCGTCATCATTTCCCCGCGAATCGCCAGTTACTTCGACGACATCGTGTTCCCCGGCGGACTCACGTACTCCGGGCATCCGCTGGCCTGCGCGGCCGGTGTCGCAACGTTTGAGGTTTTTCGGCGCGACGGCATCCTCGAGCGGGTACGCGATCTCGGCTCACGGGTGATCGAGCCGGAAGTGCGCGGATGGGTCACCAGACATCCATCCATTGGCGATATCCGCGGTCGGGGGCTGTTCTGGGCGATCGAGCTCGTGCGCAACCGACAGACACGGCAGCCGCTGGTCCCCTTCAACGCGAGCGGCGCCGAAGCGCAGCCCATGGCCAAGGTCACCGCGGCATGCAAGACCGCAGGACTCTGGCCGTTCGTCCATTTCAACGGGCTGCACATCGCACCGCCTCTGGTTATCACTGAGGAGGAACTGCGCTCCGGACTGGCCATTATCGACAGCGCTCTCACCGTGGCCGACGGATACGTTCAGTAGACGAGCGTTGGGCGCGAGAACTCGCGCCATCGCATCGTCATCGCCTGGCTCGTCCGCAACACTCTCCTGGTCAACGGGGTGGACGTCCGGCTATCAACGAGATCGGCGGTGGCGTCAGGTTCGATAGGTTGGAGAGCATGAACCGTCCTGCGCCAGCGGCCCACATCGCCGTGTGGCGTGAGCCGGGGATGCCGGCCCTGCTCCTGCTGACCGCCGCCGGTTTTGCCGGCTATGCAGCACTGCTGCCGATTGCGCCACTCTGGGCCGTGCACGGTGGTGCGAACGAGGCCGGATCCGGGCTCGTCAACGGCGTGCTGCTGCTGGCAACCATCCTCACTCAGCCCTTCGTGCCGTGGCTACTACGGCGTTTCGGCACCGGTCGCGTTCTCGCGGCCGGCCTGGTGCTGCTTGGCGGGCCATCGCTGCTGCATCTGTTCTCCGACCGGCTCGACTGGATTCTCGCCCTTTCCGCGCTACGCGGCCTCGGCTTCGGAATCCTCACCGTCACCGGGTCCACCGCCGTGGCCCATCTTGTTCGACCGGCACGCCACGGCGCCGCCATAGGCGCGTACGGCGCATCGATCGCCATCCCACAGGTCATTCTGCTGCCGGCCGGGCCGTGGCTGGTCGACGTCGTTGGTTATTGGATCGTGTTCGCGCTCGGTGCGGTCTCGGTCCTCGCGGTCGCCGCTGCCCCTGCGCTCGCCCGGGCACTGCGTTATCAGGATGTTGAACGGCTCCAACACGAGCCGTTGCTGCCCGACGAGCCGCAGGTCAGCGCTGCGCAACGCTCGCTTGCCGCTCGGCTTGCCCCGCCGACGATGCTGCTTCTCGGGGTGACCCTCGCCGGCGGCGCACTGATCACCTTTGCCCCGCAAATGAGCTCGGCACCGGTGGCCACCGCCGTGGGGCTGGTGTTGCTCACCGCCACCGCGGCGCTCAGCCGATGGCGCATCGGCACTCTCGCCGATCGGCACGGCATCCGGCCATTTCTCTGGCCTCTCGTCCTGCTGACCGTGCTGGGTTTGGCGCTCGCCGCTTACGCGGTCGAGAACCCCGAAGACACCAGGGTCGTGCTCTTCCCGGCCGCCATGGCGCTAGTTGGCATCGCCTACGGCGGCCTGCAGAACCTCACCCTGTTGCTCTGCCTCGGTGCGGTACCACGCGAGAGATTCGGCACAGCCAGCGCCGTATGGAACATCGGCTTCGACGCAGGCACGGGGCTCGGGTCGGTGCTGGTCGGCACCCTCGCTGTAGGACTGTCGTTCTCCCCGGCACTGCTCGTAGCCGCCGGAATCTCCCTGCTCACACTGCCCCTTGCCCTGGCGGCCGGTAAACGCACCCCGCAACAGCGTTAGTCGCCTCGGATCATCAACGGGCCGCTTGACGCTTGCGCCGGAGAGCCGCGGAGATCTGGGTGACCAGCACCAGCACGATTGCCAGCACGAAGACGGCGGACGCTATCACGTTCGCCTCCGCGGGGATGCCACGGGCGGCCGCAGTGTAGATATAGGTCGGAAAGGTCACAGTTTGGAAACCCGAGTTGAAGTAGGTGATGATGAAGTCGTCGAAACTCAGCGCGAAGCAAAGCAGCGCGGCCGCCACGATCCCGGGTAGCAACAGCGGGAAGGTGATCCGCCAAAACACCTGAGCCGGCGATCCGTAAAGGTCGCGGCCGGCCTCTTCCAGCGCCGGATCCAGTGTGGAAACCCGAGCCTTGACGGTGACCACCACGAAACTCACACAGAACATGATGTGCGCGATGATGATGGTGCCAAGGCCCTTCTGCACTCCGGCCGTCAGGAACTCGGCAGCCAGCCCGGCACCGAGCACCACCTCGGGGGTTGCCATCGGGAGGAACAACAGCAGACTGATCGCGGCCCGAAACCGAAAGCGGTAACGCACCAACGCGATGGCGATCATCGTACCCAGCACGGTGGCGACCACCGTGGCTGTCGCACCGATGACCAGGCTGTTGCCGAACGCGGTGCACACTTCCGGCTTGTCGCACACGTTGATCCATTTGTCGAGCGTGAAGCCACGCCAGGAGATGTTCGACTTGAGCGAATCGTTGAAGGAAAACACGAACGTGTACGCGATGGGCACGAGGAGGAACACGAAGGCGAGCACCACGTAGGCCGGAAGCAACCACTTGCCCAACCCGAATTTGTTCGTGCGCACAGATTTCACAGCAGATCCTCCGTTCCGCTGCGTTTCACGTACACGATGACCATGATCAAGATGACGGCCATCAGCATGATCGACATCGCCGCTGCCGCGGGGTAATTGTTGATGATCAGGAAGTTGCTCTCGATCACGTTGCCGACCATCTGCGAACTTGCGCCACCGAGGAAGTTCTGGCTGGCATTCACGTAGTCACCTGCCGCCGGGATGAACGTCAACAGCACACCGGAGACGATGCCCGGCATCGACAAGGGAACGGTGATGGTGCGAAATGTGGTGAACGGGTTGGCGTACAGGTCTCGGCTCGCCTCTAAATACCTGGTGTCCAACCGCTCGAGTGACGCGTAAATCGGCAGTGTCATGAACGGGATGAAGTTGTAGGTCAGCCCGAAGACGACGGCAATGGGTGTGCCGGTGATGTGCGCGTCGGGAGCCAGCATAGAGACGGCCTTGAGTGAAGTGACGATGAATGATTCGTCCGAGAGCATCGCCTTCCACGCCAGGGTGCGCAGCAGAAAACTGATGAAGAACGGGGCAATGACCAGCACGAGCATGAGGTTTTGCAGAATCGGCCAACGCCGCGCGGTCACACCGATGAAATAAGCAAGCGGATAGCTGAACAACAGCGCGAAGACCGTTGCCAGCACCGCATACAGGAACGACCGCAGGAAATGCTCACCATACAGTTCGAGCACCGCTGGATAGTTCTGCCACTGAAGCGCGGGTTGATACTGTCCGATATCGCCGCCCGGGACCGCGGTTTCCAGTGAGGTGATCACGAGTGAGACCAATGGCACGAGAAAGAACAGGGCCAGATACAGCAACCCGGGCAACAACAAAAACAGCGCGATCCTGCTCTTGCGTCGGGGTGCCTGTTCCTTGACGGCACCGGCCTGGAAGGCGGTGAATGCCATTTACGAGTCCTTGAGCTCCGAGTGCAGTGCGCGCTTCTTCTGAACCGCGATCGTCGCAGTATCGAAGTCGGCCGGGAAACGCGATACCGGCTCCGCGTCATCCTCCAGTCCGAAGCTGTGCGCGATTTGCCAGGAGACCCACACCTCCGTGCCGACGTCGACCACCGGCCCGAATGTCGTGTTTTGGGAGAACACCGTGATTGTGCTCAGCCCCGGTACCGCCACCAGGTACTGCGTGCTCACACCGCTGAACGATACGTCGATGACACGGCCGGGGCCCAGCAGATTTTCCTCGGAGGACAACGCAGGCTCCGCTCCGGGCCGCAGGGTGAGCTTTTCGGGCCGTACCCCGACAGTGACATCACCGGTGTGCCGTGCGGCGCGGGACTTGGGGACCACAATCGTGTTGCCCTCAACATTGACCGTGATGCTGTGCCCAGTCGCCCCGCTGACGTGGCCGGTGAACAAATTGGACTGCCCGAGGAAGTTCGCGACGAAGGCCGTGCGGGGCAACTCGTAGAGATCCTGTGGGGCACCCAACTGTTCGATCCGCCCCTTGTTCATGACCGCGACGGTGTCGGCCATGGTCATCGCCTCTTCCTGGTCGTGGGTGACATGCACGAATGTCAGGCCGACCTCTTCCTGAATGGACTTCAGCTCCAGTTGCATCTGGCGTCGCAGTTTCAAATCGAGCGCGCCAAGCGGTTCGTCGAGCAGCAGCAGGGCCGGGCGGTTGACGATCGCTCGCGCGAGCGCGACACGCTGTTGTTGACCGCCGGACAGTTGGATCGGCTTGCGAGCGGCGAGATGATCGAGCTCGACTAACCGCAACGCGTCGTGCGCCTTCGGGATGGGGTCGCTGATTCGTCGCCGACGCAATCCGAAGGCCACGTTCTCCAGCACAGTCATGTGCGGAAAAAGTGCATAGCTTTGGAACACCGTGTTGACCGGGCGCTGATGCGGTTTCAACGCGGTGACATCGGTGCCGCCGATTACGATCGACCCGCTGGTGGGATCTTCTAACCCCGCCACCAGGCGCAAGGTTGTCGTCTTGCCGCAGCCGGACGGGCCAAGCAGGGCGAAAAAAGATCCTGCCGGGATGGTCAGGTTCAACTCTTCAATCGCGGTGAAGCCAGGGAATCGCTTGCTGATATCGACGAGTTCGAGGTCCGCGCCGCTCGAGGCGAACGCACCGTCCGACACCGGTCAGGCTCCAAGAAGCACGGACTGGAACTGTGGGCTGTACTTCTGCTCCTCTGCGGAGGTCAATGTGCGGAAGATGTGCGCGTTCGCCAGCGTCGCCTCGCTCGGGAAAATCAGCTGGTTGTTCACCAGATCCGGGTCGACGTCGGCCATCGCTTCTTGAGCGCCGACGACCGGCGTGATGTAGTTCACGTACGCCGCCACGAGCGCCGCGACCTCAGGCTCGTAGTAGTAGTTGATCAGCTTTTCGGCGTTCGCCTTATGCGCAGAACCGATCGGCACGACGAAGTTGTCGTTCCAGAGCGTGCCGCCTTTGTCCGGCAGCGCGAACTCCCAATGGTTACCGGCCTCGGCGTTCAAGATGGTGATGTCGCCGGACCAGACGATCGCCGCGAGAGTATCCCCGTTCTTCAGGTCTTCGGTGTACGAGTTGCCCTTGATGTTGCGAATCTGGCCGTCATCGACCTGCTTCTTCAGCGTCTCGATGGCCGCGGTGTATTCGGAATCGCCCCACTTGTCGGAGATTTTCACTCCCTGGTCGAGCATGATGCAGCCGATGGTGTCGCGCATCTCCGACAGCACGCCCACGCGGCCCTTGAGCGAGGGATCCCAGAGATCGGACACCGACTTCAAACCGCCCGGGAGCTTGTCCTTGTTCCACGCCAGACCGCCGAATCCGCCCTGCCAGGGGATGGATTTCTTACGGCCCTCGTCGAAGTCGACGTTGAGGTACGCGGGTTTGAGGTTCTTCAGGTTCGGGATGTTGGCATGGTCCAGTGTTTGCGTGTAGCCGAAGCGAATGAGCCTGGCCACCATCCAGTCGGTGAGGACCGCCAGGTCGGCACCGATATCCTGACCGAGCTGCAACTGTCCTTTGACCTTGCCATAGTAGGTGTCGTTGTCGTCGATGGACTCCGAATAGTTGGCCTTGATGCCGGTTTGCTTTTGGAATGCCTCCAGTGTCGGGTACTTGCCGGCGTCGTCGACATCCAGGTACAGCGGCCAATTGGCCCAGCGGACGATCTTGTCGGTGGCCGACTTGTCGGTCGCGGGTTTGAGCTTCGAGGCGGCCCCGCCGGTCGAGCACGCGGCAAGGGCGAGCGTGACCGCGGAGATTCCGGCTCCTTGGAGCACCGCACGGCGAGAGAATTGTGCTCGCTGTGCTCGCTGGATAAGTTGGCGAATCATGGGATCCTGAGGCAGTGGTTTGGCCATCTGGGACAACTCCTTATCAACAACGGAATCCGCGCTCACTTCGCTGTAACGCGTTGCTCGATAATGTCACATACAGGCCGGACATCGCACTAGAAATGAACCAAATCGTTAAGTTAATCTGCAAATTGTCACGAAATCAGCAATCGACGCTCGTTTTTGGTGCGGATTCCTTCGTCCGGCTCGGATAGTCTTGAGATAGGCAGTAGCGATTCTGCTGCGAGGAGACTCGCTGAAGTGAGGTCGGGAGAGCAATGAAGGTCGCCGTACCAAAAGAAGTCAAGAACAACGAGTTCCGGGTGGCGATCACCCCGGCCGGAGTTCATGATCTTGTAGCGCATGGTCACACGGTGACCGTGCAGACTGGAGCAGGAGTCGGGTCGTCGATCACCGACGCCGAGTACGTTTCGGCCGGGGCCAGCATCAGCCCGGATGCCGCGTCGACGTGGGCGGCGGCCGAGTTGCTGCTGAAGGTGAAGGAGCCTATCGAGAGCGAGTTCCAATACTTGCGCCGCGATCTGCTGTTGTTCACGTACCTGCATTTGGCTGCCGAGCCGGCCCTGACCAGTCAGCTGTTGAAGAACGGCGTCACGGCCGTTGCTTACGAGACCGTGCAGTTGCCGTCGGGAGCGCTTCCGCTGCTGGCTCCGATGAGCGAGGTAGCGGGGCGGTTGGCCCCGATACTCGGTGCAAACGCGTTGTTGAAGCCGAACGGCGGACCGGGACTATTGGTGCCGGGGGTGCCCGGCACGTACCCGGCCAAGGTGGTGGTCATCGGCGGCGGCGTCGCGGGAACGAACGCGGTGGCCGTTTCGGTGGGCCTGGGTGCTGATGTGACGGTGCTCGATACGAATCTGGTGCGGTTGGCGGAACTGGACACCCTGTATGCCGGCCGGGTTCACACCATCGCCTCGAACGGGTTTGAGATCGAGCGGGCGCTGCTGAGCGCCGACCTGGTGATCGGTTCAGTGCTCATCCCCGGTGCAAAGGCGCCAAAACTGGTCAGCAACGAACTGGTTTCTCGCATGAAGCCCGGCAGCGTGCTCGTAGACATCGCGGTGGACCAGGGCGGCTGCTTCGAAGACTCCCACCCGACCACGCATGAGAATCCGACATTCATGGTGCACGGATCGTTGTTCTATTGCGTGGCGAACATGCCAGGAGCGGTTCCACACACCTCGACATATGCCCTGACCAACGCGACCATGCCGTACGTGCGGGCGATCGCCAATCTGGGTTGGCACGAGGCAATGAAAACGAACACCGCCCTCGCCCACGGGCTCAACACGTATGCCGGACACGTCATGAACCCCGCGGTGGCCATCGCGAACAACCTCGAATTGGTCACCCTGGAAGCCATGGAGGCCTTGGCGGCCTAGCCGAACTACAGCCAGACGATGTTCGCGCGCAGACGGCAGCTGGCCTGATCGTCGTCTAACGTCCGGTGATTCGATCCGCTAGCTGCGCGAGTCTGCTGGTGTGCGACACCTTGGCTCTGCGTTCGCGTTGGTCGGCCAGTCGGTACAGGCCGTACATCGCGTGGACACCGAACCAGCGCAGCGGCTCCGGCTCCCAGGGTCTGACCTGGCGACCGGTCCACGGCAGCCTGGTCAGTTCAGTGTCTCGACGCAAAACGAGGTCCGCCAGGGTGCGGCCCGCCAGGTTTGTGGTGGTCAACCCGCTTCCGACGTAACCGCCGGCCTCGCCCAGCCCGGTCCGGGGGTCGAGATTGACGACGGCGCACCAGTCTCGCGGAACGCCGAGCACGCCGCTCCAGGCGTGCGTGACCGGCACGCCTGCGGCGGCAGGGAACATGTCGCACAGTACCCCGGTCAGTGCGGCGACCGTGCGTTCTTGGGTGTGTCCGTCGCGGTCGGTGCGAGAGCCGTACCGATAAGGGATGCCGCGACCGCCGAGGGCGATGCGGTTGTCTGCGGTGCGCTGCGCATACATGAATCCGTGTGCGAAGTCGCCCAAGAGTTCCGCACCGGCCCAGCCGACGTGTGCCAGCACCGGCGCGGGGAGCGGGGCGGTGACGATCATGGACGAGTTCATCGGCAGCCAGGTGCGTCGTTGGCCTTTGATGCTGGCGGTGAAACCCTCGAGACAGCGTAGGACGAAAGCGGCCCGCACGTCACCGCGATCGGTGCGAGCAATACCGGGCTCGATCTCCAGAACCGTGGTGTCCTCGACGATGCTCACTCCCATTCGTTCCACGGCGGCGGCCAGGCCTTGCACCAGCTTGGCGGGCTGGACTCGTGCGCAGT
This sequence comes from Terrimesophilobacter sp., assembly GCA_039924285.1. GTDB lineage: Bacteria > Actinomycetota > Actinomycetes > Actinomycetales > Microbacteriaceae > Parafrigoribacterium. Next base: position 17,900 of record JBDTBD010000012.1, read on the forward strand.
CCGGGCTGAATAAGGCTTCACGCGCGCCCTCGACGACCACTCTGCGGTCGGTTTCTTCCCGGGTGAGCACGGTGAAATCGTCCGGTGTCGCGCCCCAGAGGAGTTCATCCTGGAAGCTTTGTCGCAGGCGTTCGGATTGCGCTGCCGTTCGCGCGACATCGAGGAGTCCGTCTTTGACGATATCGGCGTCGATGTGCTCGAGGGTGGCCACTGTGATCACTTCGTCCACTGCCGAACGCATGGCAGCCAGAAGGCCGATGACGGCCTGACGTCCGTGGGTTGCCGCGTAGTTCTCCCGCGAACCGGCCAACTGGGATGAAAGCCAGCCTCCGTTTCGGCCGGAGGCGCCGAACCCGGCGAATCGTCTTTCCACCAGAACAATGCGCAGATCCGGTTGTGCGCGCTTGAGGTAATAGGCCGCCCACAGTCCGGTGAAACCGGCACCGACGATACAGACATCCGCGTCGACGTTTCCGGGCAATGGATTGCGCGGCTGGGGCAGTCCGATGCTCGAGTACCAGTACGAGACGCCGCCGTTGACCACCGCTTCCGCAGTGCCGGGCCGAGCACCGCTAGGAGTCAAAGCCGAGGCCGAGAGCGTCGAGGGTCTTCAACAGCGTGTTGCGTCGCCCATGATTGTGATCGGCGCGATTGAGAGACCAGCGAGTGGCCGTGATCGCGAGAGAGGCGAACGGCTCGGGAGGGAATGGCAACGGTGTGGAGCGCACCATCGCAAGTTCGGTGCGTTCGGTGCTGGCACCGGCGAGCTGGTCGAGCATCACGTTGGCGGCGAAGTGGGTTGCCGCCACCCCGAGACCGGTGAATCCGACTGCAAAACTGACCCGTCGGTCGCGCGCGGTGCCGAACGACGCACAGAACCGCGTCGAGGTGTCGATGGCGCCGGCCCAGCGGTGGCTGAACCGCAGCGCCTCCAACTGCGGGAATGTCGTGAAGAAGTGGCTGGCGAGGCGTCGGTAGGTCTCTTCACGACTTTCGTATTTGCTGCGTACCCGACGGCCGTAATGGTAAATCGCGTCGTAACCACCGAACAGGATCCGATTGTCCGCGGTCAGCCGATAGTAGTGAAACTGGTTGCCCATGTCGCTGAGCCCCTGTCGCCCGTGCCAGCGCAGCGACGCACTCTGTTCGATGCTCAGTGGCTCCGTCATCAGCACAAAGTCGTAGACCGGAACCGTGGCCAGCCGATTGCGCTTCAGCAACGAGGGGAAGACGTTGGTGGCCAGCGCCGCCTTTTTAGCCCGCACCGTGCCGCGGGCAGTCACCACGTCGATGCCCTGCGCTGCCGTCAGTTCCCGTGAGCGCAGCTCTCGTACGCGAGAATGCTCGAAGATTTCCACCCCTAGTTCGCTGGCGGTACGGGCCAATTCCCGCGCCAGTTTCCCCGGATGCACGAGTGCACAGGTGCGCTGGTGCCAGAGACCGCCACGGTAGGTGGGGGAGTTGACGAGCGCCTGCACCGCGTTCTCGTCCAGAAGAACCGTGTCCGGGTCGGCAGCGTCTTCCAGAAGCCACGGCAACTGATGGGTTTCTGTGGCGACGTCGAGGGAACCGGTGCGTTCGAATTCGCAGTCGATTCCCAACCGGTCAACGGTGCGCTCGATCTCGTCAAGGTTTTCCAGACCCAGTTCGTTCAGCCGGCCGATGTCGTGCGGCCAGCGGCTACGGCCGTTGTGCGTGCCGTGGGTCAGTGACGCCTCGCAGAATCCGCCATTGCGTACCGATGCGGCCCAACCCACTGTTCGCGCTTCCAGAACCACCACTCGGGCGGAAGGGTTTCGCTGTTTTGCCAGCACCGCCGTCCACAGGCCGCAGTATCCGCCGCCGACGACGGCGAGATCACAACTGGCACCGGCGGACAGCGCCGGATACGGTGTTCTCGGAGCGAGGCTGTCCGACCAGAACGAGGTGGGTCTGGCCTCGCTCAGCGAACGGGTGACGACGGCTTCCGATGGACGTTGTCGCTCAAAAACAGTCGTCGCCACGATGAATCGCTTCGGTTTAGATTCTGGTCCAGGCTTCGGTGAGCACGCCGCGGAGGATGCCCTCGATTTCATTGAATTCGGCGGGGCCGATGGTCAGTGGCGGAGCCAATTGCACGACCGGGTCGCCTCGATCATCCGCGCGGCAGTACAGCCCAGCAGTGAAGAGCGCCTTGGAGAGGAATCCGCGCAGTAGACGTTCTGATTCCTCAGCGTTGAAGGTTTCCTTGGTCGCTTTGTCCTTGACCAGTTCGATGCCGAAGAAGTATCCATCGCCCCGCACATCGCCCACGATCGGCAGGTCCAATAGCTTTTCCAGCGTGGCACGGAAGATCGGTGAGTTCTCCCGGACCCGCTCGTTGAGTTTCTCCTCTTCGAAGATGTCTAGGTTTTCCAGCGCCACCGCGCAGGACACCGGATGACCGCCAAAGGTGTATCCGTGATAGAACGTGGTGTCGCCGTGCTTGAACGGCTCGTAGAGCCGGTCACTGATGATCGTCGCGCCGGCCGGTGAGTAACCACTGGTCAGACCCTTGGCGCAGGTGATCATGTCGGGAACGAAGTCGTAGGTCGTTGAGGCGAACCAGTTGCCGATCCGGCCGAAACCGGTGATGACCTCGTCAGCGACGAGCAACACGTCGTACCGGTCGCAGATTTCACGCACCCGTTGGAAGTAACCGGGCGGCGGTGGGAAGCACCCGCCGCTGTTCTGCACGGGCTCGAGGAAGACGGCAGCCACGGTTTCCGGACCTTCGAACAGAATCATCTCTTCGATACGGTTGGCCGCCCATTGCCCGAACGCGGCAAGGTCGGTTTGCCGGTCGGTGCTGGTTGAGACGTAACCCATCTCCTGCGCGCGATAATAATTGGTGTTCGGCACCCGGAACCCGCCCGGGGTGACCGGTTCGAACATTTCCTTCATGCCGGGGATGCCGGTGATGGCCATCGCCCCCTGTGTCGTGCCGTGGTAGGCGATGTTTCGGGAGATCACCTTGTGCTTGGTCCCACGGCCTTGAAGCTTCCAGTAGTACTTCGCCAACTTGAAGGCGGTCTCGACCGCTTCGCCACCGCCGGTGGAAAAGAACACCCGGTTCAGATCGCCGGGTGCGTAACCGGCGAGTCGGTCGGCAAGTTCGATGGCTTGCGGATTGGCGTACGACCAGGTGGGGAAGTACGCGAGTTCCTCAGCCTGACGTGCCGCTGCTTGAGCGAGACGTTTGCGCCCGTGGCCGGCGTTGACCACGAACAGTCCGCTCAGTGCATCGAAGTACTTCTTACCGTTGCTGTCCCAAATGTGGTGACCCTCGCCCTTGACGATGATCGGGACGCCCGCGCCGGATTCCATGACGGACTGTCGGGTCATGGCCATCCACAGATGGTCTTTGGCTTTCTGCTGCAGTTCGGCCTCGCGGGACGGCGCATTGGTGGCGAGAAGGGTTTGTCCTATGGTCATTTTTATCGCGTTCCCCAGTTGTAGAACTGCTTGAGCAGTTTCAGATAAACGAAGGTTTCAGTGGATTGGACCCCGGGAATTCCCCGGATCTCCGTGTTGAGCAGGCTGATCAGATCGTCGTCGTTCTCGCAGACCACTTCGGCGAGGATGTCGAAGCTGCCTGCGGTGAGCACAATGTAGTCGACCGCCGAAATGCGACCGAGTTGCTCGGCCACCTTTTCAATGTCACCGCACACCCGGATACCGATCATCGCCTGTCGGTAGAAGCCCAGCTGCATCGGGTCGGTGACGGCGACAATTTGCAAGACACCGGATTCGGTCATCTTCTGCACCCGTTGGCGCACCGCCGCCTCGCTGAGGCCCACCGCCCTACCGATCTCCGTGTAGGAGCGGCGGCCGTCTGCTTGCAGCTGTTCGATGATCGCCTTGGATAGCTCGTCGGGCGGAGTCGGCTTTGCCGAAGGAGGTTTCCCCGATGAGCTCATGTCTCGATTCTGTCAGTCAATATGCCTTACTACAAGTGGACCCGCATAATTCGGTGCTCAAAACAACGAAATCGGTGGTGAGACCGTGGTTGGGATGTCGTTGTTGTCACACGACTCTGTATCAGCGGTGGTTGTTCCCTCTGGTGCAGGTTTGATCGGCTGCGGTCTGCCCGGTCACTGTCGCCGGCAGGGCCACCGTCGCAGGCGTCGAAGAACTCGGGCTGGCATTCGCCTCTGCGGACGGCGAGTCGGACGGCGCAAGCGGGTTCGGGGAGGCGCTGGGAGAGTTCGGATCCAGCACTGCGGCTTCACCGGGCTTTCCGGTCAGTTGCACGGGCTGGTCGGTGCGCAGGGCCAGATCGACCGCCGCGGCACCGACGGAGTCTGGAATCACGCGGTTTTGATCCCGCGGATTCGGCACTGTCGGATACTGCACGAAGACGAGATGGTGGAGATCGATCGACTTCAACGCGAGAGCGATCTTCACCAGCGAGGTTGGATCGGTGAGGGTATCGGAAAACTGCATGTTCGTCACCGCAGCTTTGGCCAGCGGATACAGTGACAGCGGATTGCCGAGCACCCCGGCAGACTTCACCTTGCGCACCAGCGCGGCGAGGAACACCTGCTGGTTGCTGATCCGGCCGAGGTCGCTGCCGTCGCCCACTCCGTGCCTGCTGCGCAAGAACGACAGTGCTTCGGCACCCTCGAGTGTCTGGAGGCCGGCGGCAAGGTTGAGCGCGGGGATGGTGTACCGCTCGACGACGGGGGTGGCCAGGCACACGGTGACCCCTCCGACCGCGTTGGACATGGCGATGACGCCGTCCAGCGTGACCTTTGCGGCGAACGGGATGTGCACTCCCGTGAGCGTTTCGACCGTGCGCACCGTGCACGAGAGGTCGCCTCGGATGAGTGTCGTGTTCATCATCGCCGCCTTCGAGGCCGGCGTGGTCTTCCCGTCTGGCTTTGTGCAACTGGGGATCGGGATCACCATGTCGCGCGGAAAGGACACCACCGTCGCGTTGCTGTGGTCAGCGGAGATGTGCAGCAACATGGTCAAGTCGTTGTTCCCGACACCGGAACTTCCCGCCAGTTCGTCCTTGCTCTGGAATGCCCCGCCCTGCCCGGTGCGGGTGTCCGTTCCGGTGAGCAACAAATTGACTTCGCCGTCGATGGCCGTCACCGCTCCTCCGGTGGCGCCGGCGGCTCCCGGGACATGCTCGAGGTGAATTCCGGGCTGCACCGATCTGGCGACATCCCAGGCGGCGATGGCGACGATCGAGACGCCACCGACTCCCAGTACTGCCACGACCGCCACAGCGAGTTTCGCCACGGTCGCCCAGGGCCGCTTACTGCGAAGCTGCCCGTGTCTGACCGGTTCGTTGCCGCCGCGCGATGAGCGCGAAGACCTGTGAGAACTCACGCCGGGTCACCTTTCCGCAGTGCACAAGATTGATCGCGCCCGGTCGTGTCGGGTACGCGGCTTCTCACGGTAGCGGTAATTGCTGGATATTCGTCGGAGGTCGCGCCACGCATGAAGTGGGGTGGTTAACCTGATCGCATGGGAACTTCTCGAGACACGGCGGGCATCGTTGATTGGCGACTGAAAGTGTTCGAACTCTACGCGGGCGTGCGCAAACTCGGAATGGACGACCCGGCGGCCGCCCATTCCCTGTGGCGGGACGGGCGCGATGATTTGTTCAGGACGCACCCGTCGTCGCCGCTGCTGCCGCAGCACCGTGCGGCGTTCGCGCGGCTTGCCGTTGCGGATTACGACCCGGCCTGGCGCTTCGAGGCGGTGGTGGAGCCGGCCATGGAACCCCGCAGGCTCGACGTGGCAACCGGGACGGACGGGGTGGTGCCGTTCGACCTCATGGGCACGGTGCGCATCCCGGACGTCGGCGCACTGGACGTGTGGCGACTGGCGAGTTATGCCGGCGGCATCTTCCTGCCGGTGCGCGACGGCCTGGCCGGAACGCCCGGCGGCACCTACGGCGGCGGACGCTACCTGCTGGATAGCGTCAAGGGCGCCTACCTGGGACAGGGAACGGGGGAGGGCCGGCTCATCCTCGACTTCAATTTCGCCTACAACCCGTCCTGTGCGTACGATCCCGCGTGGGCGTGCCCGCTGCCTCAAGCCGGCAACCGGGTCACGGCTGCAGTGCCCGTGGGCGAGCTATCATTCGGCTCCGACTACTGAAGGGACTGTCGAGCCGGGTGATGCAACGTGTAGTTACGGGCCACGCGGGCGCGGTTGCCGCAGCCGGTGCTGGTGCACCAGCGCCGGCGGGGGTTGGATGCTAGGAACTGCAGCACGCAGCCGGGATGGTCGCAGGTGCGGATCGACTGTCGCAGGCCGGTAGACAGGAGCGCTGCGGCATCGGCAGCGACGAGGCGCAGAGCCTGCCGCCTGGGCGTCGGACTGGAGCGGTAAAGTTCGCCGGCTTTCCACGTCACCTGCTCTGCTCCGATGCTCAGCGCGGCGTTCACCCGGTCGATGGCGTGTCGGCTCGGCTCGGTGCTGGTGCGGCCTGCCGTGATGAGCGCGGCAATGGCATCGCGGAGAAAGCGGAAAGACGCGAGATCGTGCGTGGAGCTGCGCCCTGGCCACGGTAGTCGAGAGGCCTCACCGCGCATCCACTCGTCTAGATCCTCGGGGGTGGCCAGGAGGTCCACCGACTGGCCATCGCGGGACACCAGCGTGTTCACGAGGTCGAGGGCGAGCGGTTCGCCCTGCAGAGGGAACGGCGACTTATCCGGCATGGCGTTCAGCCTAATGGCTTGACACATTAGCCGCCAGAGATGAGGCTTGAACTGCGTGGGAGGTCCGGAAGCTGCGAGTCGGGACTTCTTTCCGCGCAGAAACACGGGAGCATGATGGCCAGACTCATTTCACGAACCGACTACCTCACGGGCGTGCGGCATCGCACCATCACGGTTGCCGGGGTGGACGTGTTTTACCGCGAAGCCGGCCCCACCGACGCGCCGACACTCCTGTTATTGCACGGCTTTCCGTCGGCCTCCCACCAATACGCACGCCTGATGGCACGTCTCAGCGACCGGGTACACCTCATCGCGCCCGACTACCCGGGCTTCGGCTACAGCAGCGCGCCGGCCTCCAGCAACGACGGCGGTGACTTCGTCTATACCTTCGACCACCTCGCCGAGGTCACCGAGGCATTCCTGGTCGCACTGGAGATCGATGAGTTCTTCCTGTATGTTTTCGACTTCGGCGCGCCGGTCGGATACCGCATCGCGACGCGGCATCCGGCGTGGGTGCGCGGCGTCATCGCGCAAAACGGCAACGCCTACGAGGTAGGGCTCGGCCCCGCGATGCAGCCCGTTGTGCGGTATTGGTCAGACCGCGACGGGATGGAGGCGGGCGTCCGCGAGGCGCTCACGCTGGAAGCGACGCGCTCGCAGCATCTGGACGGCACCGCGCGTTCGGAGTTCGTCGATCCCGACACATGGACCCTGGACCAGCACTGGCTGGACCAGCCCGGCCGTCACCAGATCATGCTCGACCTGCTGTTCGACTACCAGTCAAACGTCGCGCTATATCCGGCGTGGCAGGCGTGGATGCGTGAACACCAGCCGCCGATGTTGCTGCCGTGGGGACGCAACGACCAGTTCTTCCCTGAGGCGGGGGCCAGGGCCTACCTGGCCGACCTGCCCTCCGCAGAATTGCACCTGCTCGACACGGGCCATTTCGCCCTCGATGAGCAGCTGGAAGCCATCGCGCACTTGACCGCTGACTTCATCGGTCGACGCTCCCAGTAGCCCACTGAGCATCACATGACAGCCACAATCGATAGAGAGAGAATCACCACAGTGCCAGTTGAACAACGCATTTCCGTCCACGACGTCGACCCCGAGGCCTACCAGCCGATGTTCGCCATGGAGAAATACATCCACGCGGGGAGTCTGGGCGAAGCGCTGCTGGCGCTTGTCAAAATCCGCGCATCGCAGATCAACGGATGCGCATACTGCCTGGATATGCACGGACGAGAAGCACGCGCGGCCGGAGTTGACCAGCGGCGACTAGACGTGCTCGCCGGGTGGGAAGAGGCGCCCGGCCTCTACTCCGACCGCGAACGCGCCGCGATCGCACTCACGGAGCAAGTCACCCTCATCGGTGACGCCGGGGTGTCCGACGCCGTCTGGGCCCGTGTCGCCGCTGCCTTCGAGGCGAAGGAAGTTGTGCAGTTACTCATGGCCATTTCTGCCATCAACGTGTGGAACCGCCTGGCGGTAAGCACCCACCAGGCTCTTCCGGAGAAGACCGACTGAGCAGAGGAACTGAGCAGAGGAACTGCACAGGTTCACTCGACGGCGTCTGATCCGACCGGTGGGTAGCGAGGCGCGCGGCGCGGTGGAGGCGGCGGCACCGCCCTGGCGGCGGTGACCTCCGCCAGCGCGATGGTGACCATGCCGTGCCGAGTCTCCACCACGCACTCGGCGTCGGTGCGCGAGCGCAGGTAGCCCACTGCGTCGGTGAAGCCGCCGTCGACCCGCTTGCGCACCGTCATCCGGGTTCCAAGCGGCGCCGAGGTGACGAACTGAATCGGGCCCTGCACGTCACCCAGCCTAGGGGCGCCCGGGATGCCTGGCGGCCGACCGTAAGGTTGTTCTATGCCCGCCTCCCTTCGCTACCCGGATCACCCGGGGGAGGCGTTCAACCCCGACCTCGCCTACGACACGTTCGTCGCCTGGGCGCTGGCGCGCGGGATCACGCTGTACCCCGCGCAGGATGAGGCGATCATCGAGATCGTGACGGGCGTGAACGTCATCCTGTCGACGCCGACGGGCACCGGCAAGTCACTCGTCGCCGTGGCCGCGCACTTCACTGCGTTAGCGCAGCGCAAGCGCAGCTATTACACGGCACCGATCAAGGCGCTGGTGTCTGAAAAGTTCTTCGCCCTGGTGGACATCTTCGGCGCAGCACAGGTGGGGATGGTCACCGGGGATTCCTCGGTGAACCCCGATGCGCCGATCATCTGCTGCACCGCAGAGATCCTGGCCAACGTGGCGCTGCGGCACGGAGCTGACTCCGACGTCGACCAGGTGGTGATGGACGAGTTCCACTTCTACTCCGACCCGGAGCGCGGCTGGGCCTGGCAGGTGCCGCTGCTGACGCTGCCGCGGGTGCAGTTCATCGTGATGTCCGCGACGCTCGGCGACATCCGTTGGCTTGCCGAGGACCTCACGGCCCGCACGGGGCGCGAAACCGCGGTGATCACCGGCGTCGACCGTCCCGTGCCGCTGAACTTTTACTACGCCACGACGCCGGTGCACGAGAGCGTCGAAGACCTGCTCGCGACGGGCCAAGCACCGATCTATATCGTCCACTTCTCACAGCTGGCCGCGCTGGAGCGCGCACAGGCGATGACGAGTGTGAAGATCGTCTCCCGAGAACAGCGAGACCGAATAGCGGCGGAGATCGGCGCGTTCCGCTTCACCACCAACTTCGGCAGGACGCTGTCCCGACTGCTGCGGTCGGGCATCGGGGTGCATCACGCCGGAATGCTGCCCAAGTACCGTCGCCTGGTCGAGCAGCTCGCCCAGCGAGGGCTGCTGCGCGTGATCTGCGGCACAGACACCCTCGGGGTCGGAATCAACGTGCCGATCCGCACGGTGCTGCTGACCGCCCTGACGAAGTTCGACGGCACCAAGATGCGCCAGCTGAGCGCCCGGGAATTCCATCAGATCGCCGGGCGCGCCGGGCGGGCAGGTTTCGACACCGCCGGCACCGTCGTGGCGCAGGCGCCCGAGTACGAGGTGGAGAACCTGAAGTCGGTGGCCAAGGCCGGCACCGACACCAAGAAACTGCGGAAGATCGTGCGCAAGCACGCTCCGGAAGGCTTTGTCTCGTGGGGCGAGCCGAGCTTCAACCGGCTTGTGGCCGCCGAACCCGAGAAGCTCACCTCGAGCATGACGGTGAGCCACGCCATGCTGCTCAACGTCATCGCGCGCGGAGGCGACGCGTTCACTCAGGTGCGCGAACTGCTCGAGAACAACCACGAACCGCGGCACCGGCAGCTCGAGCTTTTGCGCCAAGCGCTGGCGATGTACCGCACGCTGCGCACGGCGGGAATCGTGGAGCAGACGTGGGATGCCGACGGCCGCGCCAGCATCCGGCTCACCGTTGATCTGCAGCCGAACTTTGCGCTCAACCAGCCGCTGTCGCCGTTCGCGCTCGCCGTGTTCGACCTGCTCGATCCGGAGAGTTCCGCCGGCGCCTCCAGCTACGCGCTCGACATCATCTCGGTGCTGGAGGCGACGCTCGACAACCCGAGGCCGGTGCTGTCGGCGCAGCAGTTCCGGGCGCGCGGTGAGGCGGTCGCGGCCATGAAGGCGGACGGCATCGAGTACGACCAGCGGATGGAACTGCTGGAGGAGGTGACCTACCCGAAGCCGATGGAGGAGCTGCTGGACGCGGCGTTCCAGACCTACCGGGCGTCGCAGCCTTGGGTGGGTGATTTCGAGCTGAGCCCCAAAACGGTGGTGCGCGACATGTATGAACGGGCCATGACGTTCAACGAGTACATCGGTTTCTACAAACTGAACCGGTCGGAAGGGCTGGTGCTGCGCTACCTGTCGGATGCCTATCGGGCGGCGCGGCAGACGATCCCCGCCGAGGCCAAAAATGAGGAACTGCTCGATCTCATCGAATGGCTCGGCGAACTCGTGCATCAAGTCGATTCCAGCCTGCTCGACGAGTGGGAGGAACTGATCAACCCGGCGGCCATCGCCGGGCCGGACGCCCCGGTGGTCCCGCCCGCGCCTCACAGCGTCGTCTCAAACACCAGGGCGTTTCGGATCTTGGTGCGCAATGAACTTTTTCGCAGGGTGCAACTGGCGGCGCTGGAGGACTACGAGACGCTCGGGGCGTTGGACGGCCAGAACGGATTCGACGCCAACGCCTGGGCGGATGCCCTGCAACCGTACTTCGCCGAGTACGAGTGGGTCGGCACGGATGCGGATGCCCGCAGTTCGGCGATGATCATGATGGACGAGGGTGCGTCGTCGTGGACGGTGCGGCAGATTCTGGCCGATCCGGCTGGGGACCACGACTGGGGCATCAGCGCCACGGTGGATCTTGCCGAATCCATCGAGGCAGGGGTCGCCGTCGTGCGGGTCGACGCCGTCAACCGCCTCTGAGCCCAGTGGCCTGAGCCCAGTGGCCTGAGCCCAGTGGCCGACACTCAGCTGACCGTCACCTCGACGCGGTGTAATCCGGTCGCGCCATCCGGCACCACATCCGCGACCCGGGCGGTTTGCACCTCGCCGGTCGCATCCGTCGCCCGCACCGTGAGCGTGTGCCTGCCGCTGGTGGCGTTCCACCGGTACACCCACTGGCGCCAGGTATCGGCCGACTGAGCTGTGCCGAGTTCGGCGTCGTGGAATGCTCCGTCGTCCACTTGAACCTGCACGGCGGAAACGCCGACATGCTGTCGCCAGGCCACACCGGCCACCGCGACCATGCCCGCTTTCACCGTCGCGCGGTCCCTCGGCACGTCGATCCTCGAGGAGAGTTTGACCGGGCCGCGCGCGCTCCAACCCTGGTGGGTCCAATAGGCGGCATCCCGATCAAACCGGGTGAGCTTGAGCTTCGTCACCCACTTTGTCGCGGACACGTAGCCATACAGCCCCGGCACCACCATCCGCACCGGATATCCGTGCTCGAACGGCAGCGGTTCTCCGTTCATCCCGACCGCGAGGATGGCGTTGCGCTGGTCGGTGAGCGCCGTCAGTGGCGTCCCGGCCGTGAAACCGTCGCTGCTGGTGGAAAGCACCATGTCGGCGTCCGGCAGCGGGCCGGCACGCTGAAGAAGTGCGCGGATCGGGTAGCCCAGCCAGGTGGCGTTGCCGATCAGGTCACCTCCGACGTAGTTCGACACGCACGCCAGTGTGGTCCGGCTTTCCTCCAGTGGCAGCGCAATGAGTTCGGCAAACGACAGCGTGAACGGATGCTCGACCATCCCCTCGATCGCCAGCGACCAGTCGTCCGGATTGAGCTTGGGCACCTGCAAGGCCGTATCGATGCGGTAGAAGGCCTGATTGGGAGTGATGAACGGTGTGATGCCTGTCACGTCCAGTGGTGCGGGCAGCGGCGGCGCCGTGACCGCAGCGGCCGGCAGGGTGAACAACGCGCGCGCCTTCACGACCACTTGTGAGCCGACACCGAGCACCCGACCGGCGACCAGGGCAAGGATTCCCGCCCCTGCGGTCGCACCGGCCAGTGTGAGAAAACCGCGTCGCGACAACCCTCCTGGCTGCGCAGCTTCCCGATCGACATCGCGCAGCCGACTCGCCAGCCACGACAAGAGGAGCGCCGAAACGAGCGCCGCCACGGCCGAAGGAACGAACGCGAGCACTCCGGCATCGGCACGCGTGATGGCGGCGATGGCGGCGACGACTGCGAGAAGCACCAGCAGTACGCGTCCGTACGGTGGCCGGCGGGATTCCAGGATGCCGGCAATCGCGGAAAGGGCGGCAACCAGCACAGCGAGTGTGCCGATCAGAACCGGCTTGTCCGCGTGCCCCAGCACGGATATTGCGAACTCCTTCACCGCGCCCGGCAGGGCGTCGATGACGAACGACCCCACCACGAACAGCGGGCTCGACGTGCTCGCCAGCAACCCAGCGGCCAACTCGGCAACACCGAGACCGGCGACGGCAGCGGTGATCCCCGACAGAGCGGCCAGGACCGGTCGGCGTAGCCTCATCGAGCATCCATGATGTTCTAGCGTAGAAGACGTGACCGGGAAAACACCCTGGCTTAGATTGCTGTTTCTCCTGCCTCGTTGAAAGCGTGAGAATGACGGTATGACGAAACAGCAACGCCTCGTGCTCGCTATCGCGATCCTCGGTTCGTTCGTGGCGTTTCTCGACGGATCCGTCGTCAACGTCGCCCTGCCGGCGATCAGCCGAGAA
>JBDTBD010000013.1:0-3444 GCA_039924285.1 Terrimesophilobacter sp.
CGGGTGGCGGATCATCCGCGAAGGCAGCAACTACTGGTTAATCCCACCGCCACGACTCGACCCAGAGCAGACGGCGATTCCTTTGAAAACCAAGAGTCTGCTGATCCGGAAACTACAACACGACGCCAGCTGATACCAGCGCGGTCGCGACAAGCTCGACCACCGGACGGTGACACGCTCGACCACCGGAGGCGGGTTACTGCGTCGGGGTCTCGACGCGCTCGACTCAGCAGGAGTCGGCGAACACCCGCCGTGGAGAGTCGGGGTCGGTGTTGTCGATGATTGCCGACGCCTTCTCGCTGGGATCCGCATCGCCCTGGTAGAGTGCATCCGCCCCGACCGCACGTTGCGCCAACTCGCCGGTGGGATCGACGGCGGTCGCGGAGATCCGGGCCATCGCGACGGCCTGGCTCACGGTCAGCCAGATCGAGTAGTTCCACAGTCCGGCGAGGTCGCTGCGGTTGAGGAACAACCCGTCGATGATCAGGAGTGCGTCGGCGCCGGCGGTGATCCACTTCGGCTGGTGAATGACCTGGTCGCGTTCCTCGTCGTATCCTGCCAGCACGAATCCGGTGCTGCCCGCCGTGCGGAACGGGTCCACCAGAATGCGCCGGAACAGTGAATAGTCGAACGACTCCTCATAGAACGCGCGTGACGAGAACCACCCTTCGCGCTCACGCTCTTTTCGTGAGCGGTGAAAGTCGGCCAGGCCGGCCCGGAACACCGACTTGCCACGGCGGCGGAACTCCTCGGCGAGGTCGTCGGCGAACTGCTTTGTACCGGCTCCGGACGGGCCGTCGACAGCGATGATCGATCGTCCCTGCCCATAGTTGTGGAGAATCTCCTCCGCCAACGCCTGCAGCTGATCTTTCTTCGCCGGTGCCCATCGAGCCATGATTTCAGTGTATGCCGTGGATCGTCGGCCGGCGCTGGAACAACCGCTAGCGTCGAGGGCATGGAGATCACCGCGGCCGTGACGGAATGGTTCAGCCGGGCCGCCCGCGATTTGCCCTGGCGTCGCCCGGGATTTACGCCCTGGGGCATCCTGGTCAGCGAGGTGATGCTGCAGCAGACCCCGGCGCTGCGCGTGATCGACCCGCTGTCGCTGTGGCTGCGACGGTGGCCGACCCCCGCGGACCTCGCGGTGGAACCCGCCGGCGAAGCGGTGCGCGCCTGGGGCCGGCTCGGTTACCCGCGGCGGGCACTGCGCCTGCACGCCTGCGCCGTAGCCATCGTCGAGCGGCACGCCGGCGTCGTGCCCGACTCGGTCGAAGACCTGCTCGCCCTTCCGGGGATCGGGGCCTACACCGCGCGCGCGGTTGCCTCGTTCGCGTACGGCAAACGACATCCGGTGGTCGATACGAACATCCGGCGAGTGCTGGCGCGAGCGGTGAGCGGGCAGGCGCAGCCGCAGCCTCCGTCCACGGCACGCGACCTGGCGGCGATGGACGCGCTGCTGCCGCAGGATGCGCTGGCGGCGCAGCGTTTCAACGCCGGGATGATGGAGCTCGGCGCTCTGATCTGCACCTCGTCATCACCGCGCTGCGATGACTGTCCGATCGCCGGACTCTGTGCGTGGCGGCAGGCGGGATATCCCCGCAACACGGGAGCGCGTCGCACGGTACAGAAACGGTACGAGGGCAGCGACCGACAGGTACGCGGCCTCATTTTGCACGAGCTGCGCGCGGCGGACGGCGCTGTGGCCTCCGCTCGGCTGCGGGTGCTGTGGCCAGATGCCGCCCAGCGGGACCGCGCGCTCGCCAGCCTGCTGGCGGACGGGCTCGCCGTCGCGGTGGACGGCAGCTATCGATTGCCGTGAGGGCGACGGGGCGATCGGTTCTTGACTAGTCCTCGTCGAGGACCCTCGGCTTGACATAGGGATCTTCGTCGCCGGCGTAACGGGCGCTCTGTTTGAGCGTTGCTGTTTCCGTGTCGCGCGCCCGAGCCTCGGCGAGCAGCTTCTCCATCGTCGCCGCATTTTCCGGAATCGCGTCGGCGATGAATTCGAGGGACGGCGTGAGCCGTGCCGTGATGTTCTTACCGACTTCGCTGCGGAACATGCCGGTCGCCGACTTCAACGCGGCGGCGGAGTCGGTACGCTCCTCCTCGGTGCCATACACGGTGTAAAACACCGAGGCGTGCTGCAGGTCGCCGGTCACCTTGACGTCGGTGATGGTGACGAAACCCAGGCGCGGATCCTTGAGCCCACGCTCGAGCCGTTTAGCGACGATGACCTTGATGCGGTCCGCCATCTTGGCGGCGCGTGCCGGATCAGCCATGTGTTCTTCTCCTAGCCTTCGGTGGTTGGGCCTGATGCTGGCCGAGCCTGGCGAGTCCGCCCTGTGGCGGGGCTAGACAGGCTCGACCATCAAAGTGCTACACCCGCGGCTTCTCTTTCAGCTCGATCGTCTCGATCTCGTCGCCGACCTGAATGTCATTGAACTTGCCGAGGCCGATGCCGCACTCGAAGTCGGTCTTGACCTCGGTGACATCATCCTTGAACCGGCGAAACGACTCGATCGCGAGGTTGTCTCCCACCACGACGCCATCGCGGATGACCCGCGCCTTGGCGTTGCGGGTGATCGTTCCGCTGCGGACGATGACGCCAGCCACGTTGCCGAACTTAGAAGAGCGGAAGATCTCACGGATCTCCGCAACACCCGACTGCACCTCCTCGAACTCGGGCTTGAGCATGCCCTTCAGAGCATTCTCGACATCCTCGAGGGCGTTGTAGATGACCGAGTAGAAGCGCACGTCCACGCCTTCCCGCGCCGCGCGCTCGCGCGCCTTCGGGTCGGGACGCACGTTGAAGCCGATGATGATGGCGTTGTCGACGGTGGCGAGGTTGATGTCGCTTTCCGTGACCGCGCCGACTCCACGGTGGATGATCCGCAGCTGCACCGACTCGTCGACCTCGATCTTGAGCAGCGACTCCTCCAACGCCTCGACGGCACCGGAAACGTCACCCTTGATGATGAGGTTGAGCGATTCGACCTTGCCTTCTTCGAGGGCTCTGGTGAAGTCCTCGAGGCTGATCCGCTTGCGGCTGCGGGCCAGCAGGGCATTGCGCTCTGCCGCCTCACGCTTTTCGGCGATCTGCCGGGCGGTTCGGTCGTCGTCGGTCACCAGGAAGGTGTCACCGGCGCGAGGCACGGAGGTCAATCCGAGCACGGCCACCGGGCGTGCCGGTGTCGCGAACTCGATGTTGTCGCCGTTCTCGTCGAACATCGCTCGTACCCGTCCGTAGGCAGTGCCTGCCACGATCGGGTCACCGACCTCGAGGGTTCCGGACTGGATGAGCACGGTCGCCACCGCACCACGGCCCTTGTTGAGCTTGGCTTCGATCGCCACACCGCGCGCATCCTTGTTGGGGTTCGCACGCAGGTCGAGCCCCGCATCCGCCGTCAGCAGCACGGCCGCGAGAAGCTCCGGGATGCCGACCTT
>JBDTBD010000014.1:0-11399 GCA_039924285.1 Terrimesophilobacter sp.
GATCGACACCGCGAAGGTGATGCCGATCGGTGCGCGGCTGCCCAAGGTGCGGCGTATCGGCGTGGTCATCGGGAAGCCGCTGGATTTCTCCCGCTTCTCCGGGATGGAAGGGGACCGGTTCATCCTGCGCTCGATCACCGACGAGATCATGTATGAACTCAGCCGCCTCAGCGGCCAGGAGTATGCAGACGTGTACGCGTCCTCGGTCAAGGAGAAGGCGTCTGCAATGAAGGAGAAGCGGACCGTCTCCAGCCGTTAAGGTTAGAAGAGGAACGCATCGTCTGCCATGACTGGTGTTGTGCCCTAGGCTGCGCCGTTGCAGTGTGCCATTTGTCCGCCCCCTCCTCAAGGAACTCCCGTGGTTGATCCGACCGAACCTGTCGTGCTTGCCGATCCAGACGTGATCGAGGGGCTCGACTATTGGCGGACCCTGCCCATTCGGCAGCAGCCGTCCTGGCCGGACTCGGATGCACTCGAGGCCGCATCCGCGGAGATCGCAACCCTTCCGCCCCTGGTTTTCGCCGGTGAAGCGGACATTCTGCGCAAGCGACTGGCAAGCGCTGCGCGGGGGGAGGCGTTCCTGCTTCAGGGCGGCGACTGCGCCGAGACGTTTGCCGCGGCGACGGCGAATCAGATCCGCGACAGAGTGAAGACGATACTCCAGATGGCCGTTGTGCTCACCTACGGCGCCTCCATGCCGGTGATCAAAATGGGCAGGATGGCCGGGCAGTTCGCCAAACCACGCTCGAGCGACACCGAAACCCGCGGCGACGTCACGTTGCCCGCCTACCGCGGAGACGTGGTGAACGGCTATGACTTCACCGTGGAGGCGCGCACTCCCGATGCCTCCAGAATGGTGCGCGGCTACCACACGTCGGCCAGTACCTTGAACCTGATCCGCGCCTTCACGCAGGGCGGGTTCGCCGACCTGCGCCAGGTGCACAGCTGGAACCAGGGCTTCGCCAGGAACCCCGCCAATGTGCGATACGAGCACATCGCCCGAGAGATCGATCGGGCGATCAAGTTCATGATCGCCTGTGGCGCGGACTTCGAGGCGATGCGGCGCACCGAATTCTACACATCGCACGAGGCGCTGTTGATGGACTTCGAGCGGCCGATGACGCGCATCGATTCACGCACCGGCACCCCGTACGACACTTCAGCGCACTTCCTGTGGATCGGCGAGCGCACCAGGAACCTCGACGGTGCCCACGTGGACTTCCTGTCTCGGGTGCGCAATCCCCTCGGCGTGAAGCTTGGGCCGACCACGACGCCGCAGGACATGCTCGAGCTGGTGGACAAACTCGACCCGAACCGCGAGCCAGGTCGCCTCACGTTCATCACGCGCATGGGAGCGGAGCGGGTACGCGACGCACTGCCGCCGCTTCTGGAGGCCATCAAGTCGTCGGATGCGATGCCGCTGTGGGTCACCGACCCGATGCGCGGCAACGGCCTCACGACTCCGACCGGCTACAAGACCCGTCGATTCGACGACGTCGTCGACGAGGTGAAGGGCTTCTTCGAGGCGCATCGCGCCGTGGGAACGTACCCCGGCGGAATCCACATCGAGTTGACCGGCGACGATGTCACCGAGTGCCTCGGTGGATCTGAACAGATCGATGAGGCCACGCTGGCCACCCGCTACGAGTCGTTGTGCGACCCGCGACTCAATCACATGCAGTCGCTGGAGTTGGCGTTCCTGGTGGCCGAGGAGTTGGGCGCCCGCTAGCCCCGCCCCGGATGCCGGCGCATCATTGCCGCGAACCTCGTCGTCGCGACCCATCTGGCGCTATCCGGCCTGCAACGCGATTGTCACTCTGCTGCCTTTGTCGACAGTCGAGCCTGCCTTCGGGTCGATCGATTTGACGGTCGCGTTGTCTGGCACGCTGGACAGGAATTCGCTGATGGCGTTCTTAAACTTCACATCGACGAAGCCTTGGTCGGTGAGAATCTGCTTAGCCTGTCTCCAAGATTTCCCGACAACGTCCGGCACCGGAACCTGTGGAACGCCCTTGGAGACCACCAGGTCGACCGTGCCGCCCTTCGTGACGGTTGTCGCGCCATTCTTCAGCTGTGCCCGGATGACGTTTCCCGCCGGGATCGCGTCGCTCCAGTCGCTGAAGGCGGACACCCCGGTCAACCCGGCTGCAGCGAGCTTGTCTTGCGCGTCTTTTACAGAGAGTCCCGCAACATCCGGAATCGCGCCGAGCGAGACGACGAGGGTGATCGGCTGTTTCTCGCCGTAGTCCTTAACGGTCGTGAGGTCGAGCTTGTCCGCTCCGAACGCGGAGACCACCGTGCCCTTCGGCACTTTGCCGTCAAACAGGAACTGTGACGGTTGCGCCGTGAAGTTCGGCGCAATGCTGGCCAGCGCCACCTCTTCGGTTTGCCCGACCAGCGGCGGCAGAGGAATCGGCTTCGGGCCGAGCGAGGTAACGAGCGTGACAGTGGCACTGTGCGCCACACGGGTGCCAGGGGCGGGGGTCGTGCGCAGCACCAGTCCTTTGGCAACCTCTGTGGAATACCCGGTCGTCGTGGCCTTTGCCACCGTGAGGTCCAGCTTCTCCAACTGCGCCGTCGCGGCAGACACGCTTTCTCCGGCAACGCTGGGAATCGCCACCAGCGCCCCTGGCCCGGCGCCGAAGTACCAGCCGGTGCCGCCACCGAGTGCGGCGAGCAGGATAATTAGCGCGAACAACCAGAAACCCCTGCGTCGGCGCCGATCGCTCGCCGCCGACAGAGCCGCCGACTTGTCGGGGATCACCGGCCCGGTGCGGTGCCGGGACGCCGGCGCGAGCACCTGAGTCTTCGCGGTAGCCGACGTTGACGCGGCAGGCAGAACCATCGTGCGGTGTGCCGCTGTCATCGTGCCGCCACCGGGTGAGCGCAAGAGCTCCTGCGTTTCGAGCAACTGCTCCAGCATGACTGACGCATCGCGTGGGCGCTGGTCGGGATCTCGTGCCGTGGCCCAGAGCACCAGCTCGTCCAGCTCGGCAGGCACTCGGGGATTCTTGGTGCTTGGCGTCGGCACCGTGTCTGTGGCGTGCTGCTGGGCAATCTGAAAAGCCTGCTCGCCCTTGAACGGCTGGTCCCCGGCGAGCATTTCGTACAGCATGATCCCGACGGAGTAGATGTCACTGCGGGTGTCGGCGACCCCGCGTGTCACGAGCTCGGGGGAGAGGTACGCGATGGTGCCGAGCAGCGCATTGCCGGTCGCCGTATTGGCGGTGGCGGCTCGTGCCAGCCCGAAGTCACCGATCTTGATCCGACCGTCGTCGGCCAGAAGCACGTTCTCCGGCTTGAGGTCGCGGTGCACGATCCCGTTGCGGTGCGCTGCAGCCAGCCCGGACAGCACCGCCTCCATGATGTCGAGGGTCTGGTCCGTGGTGAGGATGTGGTGTTCTTGCAGCAGATCGCGCAGCGTGATCCCTGGCAGGTATTCCATCACCAGGTAGGCGGTCTCGGCATCCTGCCCCTGGTCATACACGTTCACGACGTTGGGGTGCGCGAGTCTGGCGGCCGATCGGGCCTCCTGGATGAACCGCGCCTTGTACTGCGTGTCGTCCGCGAGGTGCCCGTGCATCACCTTGATCGCGACGCGCCGCTCGAGCCGCAAATCCGTCGCCAAGTACACGGTGGCCATGCCGCCCCTGGCGATCCGTGAGCGCACCTGATAGCGCCCGTCGATAAGACGGCCGATCAACGGATCAGTGCTGTTGGTACCCACCAAGGCAGTCTAAAGACAGACGAGCAGAAGGCAGGCTCTAAAACACCGGCTGGTCCGGTTTAGGTGAGCTGATCGAGCCATACCCGGGCGGATGTCTCCCATTTCGCATAAGCATCGGGGTAGGCCGACTGCTGCACAGCCTGCGCGGCCTGCGTCACCGTCATCGACTGCCATCCGCCAATCTCCAGCAGCCCGCGAGTGATGCCCGCATTGGGGTTGCGTGGGCCGCCAAAGAACAGTCGGGACGCATACGTCGTGTCGGTGACCTGGGCCGGGGTGCCCCAGCCGGTACTCGGACGCTGCTGGAAGAGACCGAGCGAGTCACGGTCCCCGTAATCCAGGTTTCGCAGCGACGACTCCTGCATGGCGGCCGAGAGGGCGATGATCAAACCGTAATTACCCACGCCGAGCGACTTGCCCACCGTGATGATGGTCCTGGCATTCGCAGCCATTTCGGAGGTGAGCGCGACCGTCGTCGGACCGCCGGCCGGCACCACGATAACGCTCGGAATGATGAGCGTTCTGCCGGTGTAAATGATGCTGGACCAGCTCAGGCCGTTCGCGCTGAGGATCGACTGGATGCTCAGTCCGAACTTGCCCGCGATTGAACTAATCGTGTCGCCGACCAAAATCGTGTACCGATCGGGCGTGGCGGTGGGCGAGGTGACAACGGCCCGAACGATGGGAGCGATGGGAGCGACCGCGGGGGGAGTGGGCCTGACGGCGGGTTGTCCGGGAATGGCGATGGTCTGACCCGGGTAGATGATGCTGGTCGCGCTGAGTCCATTAGCGCTGAGCACGGATGCCGTTGACACCTGGAATTTCGACGCGATTGCGCCGATCGTGTCGCCGCGAACGATGGTGTAACGGCCGGCGTTGGAGCTGGGTGCGCTGGCCTGCGGCTTTGTTGCCACCGGCGTGACGGCCGCTCCGCCGGCCGTGAGCTTGAGCACCTGGCCGGGAAAGATGATCGATTTCCAGGCGAGTCCGTTGAGGGCGAGCACCGAAGCGGTGGCCAGCCCGAAGCGGCCAGCGATGCCGCTGACCGTGTCGCCGGCGGTCACCCGATAGGTGTTCGGCACCGATGCAGTGCTGATGGTGCCGTCAGCGACGGCATGGGAGGTGATGTGCGATCCCGCGTGGGCGAGAGCTTCCTTGACGACTTTGCCCAGTTCGGTGGGAGAGACCTTGGGCTTGTCCACCCGCTTGGTGGCGCTTGCCGATTCCACGGGGCCGGTGAATCCGAGTCCGATCGCCATGGAGCCGACGAGGACGATCGGGATGGTGTTGAACAAGTTCTTCGCGCCGCGGTTGCGTTTCTGCGTCGCCACGTGTCGAGCACGGTCATCCTGGTGATGGACAGGACCTGTCATGTCGTTCCCCGTTTCTATCTCGACCCCCGAGAAGAGCGCCGGTTGCGCACAGCAGCGCAACACACCCGATAAAACTGACACAGATATAGTTTGCTGTCAATTAGCGGGACAGGTGTGGCTGGTGGGAATTGGGGGATATGGCCGTGTTGCGTTCACGACGTGTCCGGTTTCTGGCAGTGTTGAAGCCGTGACTGATCGTGAATTGACCTGGCTAACCGTTCCTGACCTTGCTTCTCTGCTCGGAATCTTCACCAGCCGGGTGCGCCGGTTGATCGAAGACAGAAGCCTGCTCGCTGCCAGGATCGACGGCGTCCTGCGCGTTCCGGATATTTTTCTGCGCGATGGTGCGCCGCTCCCAGAGCTGCGCGGCACGCTGATCCTGCTTGCGGACAGCGGCTTCAGCGACGACGAGGCCATGCACTGGTTGCTTTCCGACGAAGAGAGCCTCGGCAAGGCGCCGATTGACGCGCTGCTGGATGGCCGAAAGGCCGAGGTGCGCAGGATCGCCCAGGCCCTCGCGATCTAGGCCGCGCGGCGGCTCACGGTATCGGCGAGTTGCACGAGTTGATCGCGCGCGGCGGTGCTGACCGGCGCTGACATGATCGCCTCGGTCGCCAGCTTCACGTTGTGGGCAATGATCCGCTCGACTTGATCGACCGCGCCGCTGTCCCGGATGGAGGCTTGGAGCATCCGCACCTGCTGGGCCGAGAGGTCGGGATCGCCGAGAAGCTCATCCATCAGCCGTGTGGCGTTCGGCGGCAGCTTCGTCCTGGCCAGTGCGATGAGCACGGTGCGCTTGCCCTCGCGCAGGTCGTCGCCCGATGGCTTGCCAGTGACCTCGGGGTCGCCGAACACGCCGAGCAAATCGTCGCGCAGCTGGTACGCGATGCCGAGTGGAAGCCCGAACTCGCGCAAGGCCGCGACCTGGGCCAGGCTGCCTCCGGCGAGCGCGGCGCCGATCGCCAGCGGTGCCTCCACGCTGTACTTCGCCGACTTGTAGACGATCACGCGGTGCGCCCTGCTGAGCAATTCCGCTTCCGGATAGCTCTGCCAAGACTGCTCGTCCAGGATGTCGAGGTATTGCCCGAGCGCTACCTCGGTGCGCATCCGGTTGAACTCGGCGCGCGCGGCGCGATTGGCGTTCGGATCGGCGACTCGGCGCAGTCCGGAATCGAACAGCTCGTCGCTCCACACTAGAAGCAGGTCGCCGAGCAGCAACGCCGCGGACGATCCGAATTCGGCGGCGTTGCCGTTCCAGCCGGCGTCGCGGTGGGTTTCCGAGAAGCGGCGATGCGCAGCGGGAAGGCCGCGTCGGGTGTCCGAGTTGTCGATGATGTCGTCGTGAACGAGCGCCGCCGCGTGGAACATTTCCAACGCGCTGGCGGCGAGCACCACGGCGCCCAGGTCACCGGCGTCGGGATTCGAATGCTGTGCATCCCGCGGCGCAGCCGAGTGGGACAGTCCCGACACCGACTGCCAGCCCCAGTAGCAGAACAGTGCGCGAAACCGTTTCCCGCCACGCAACAATTCACGCGGATACTCAATGAATGGCTCGAGTTCCGGGGCGATGGACGACAGCAGCGGTTCGCGGTCGCGGAGGAACTGGTCGATGCGTGCTTGAACCAGGTCAACTAACCGCGTACTCTCAGCCACGCATATAGCCTAGCCAGGGACCGAAGCATACAATTGAGGTTTACCACTAGTCAGTTCTGTCTTGAGAGGAGTCACCGTGCCGCTATCCGAGCAAGAGCAGCACCTTCTCGATGAGATGGAGCGCAATCTTTACCACAACGATGGTGACATCGTCACCACGGTGAGCAGCCGTGTCGGCAAACCGAATTACCGTTCCATCGTGGTGGGCATCCTGGTGGGTATTCTCGGCATCGCCGTCATCGTCACCGGCGTCGTTGTGCACGTGCCGTTGGTCGGCGTCGCAGGGTTCGTCGTCCTGTTCGGCGGCGTACTACTCGCCCTTTCGCATCCGAAACCCTCGGGAAACGTCGGCGAAGCCCCCGCGCAGGGACGCGCCGAGCAAAAGGCCGGTTTCATGGACCGGATGAACGATCGATGGGAAAAACGACAGAACGACCACGACAGCTGATCCGACCGCCTCACACGAAGGCTGACAAATAAGACCGACCCATTAGGGTCGGTCTTTTTTTGTGCTTGATTCCTGTCCAATTGGAACTATGTTGAGAAAAATCCCTCCACCTCCAGGAATCCCGTATTCTTGGGCCTAGTGACACGTAAACAGGGGTAATTTCTCTATTTTCATATGTTTGTGGATGGAAGTGGAGTAAAGTGGTGGTTACCTGAATCCGGGCCGGAGAGTGAGGGGACTTGTTCGGTGTTCCTTGGCACTTACGCACCCAAACTTGACGACAAAGGCCGGATCATCCTGCCGGCGAAGTTTTGGGACGAACTCGAAGCGGGCATCGTCATCACCCGCGGCCAGGAACGGTGCCTCTACGTATTCAGTGCCCGTGACTTCGGTGAACTGCACGAGAAGATCCGTCAGGCGCCGATCACCAGCAAAGAGGGCCGCGATTTCATGCGCGTGTTTCTTTCCGGTGCCGGGTCGGAAGTTCCGGACAAGCAGCATCGGGTGACGATTCCCGCGGCCCTGCGCAGCTACGCCGGTCTTGACCGCAATCTCACAGTGATCGGAGCGGGGAACCGTGCCGAGATCTGGGACAGCGAGGCGTGGGACACCTACTACGCCGAACAAGAAAGCAAGTTCTCGAACACCGCCGAGGAGGTGATCCCCGGACTCTTCTAAGGTCCTTGATCCTGACTCCCAGCCGTACGCCCTGGCACACTTCCCCGGTGCCAGGTCGCAGCGGATGGGGATCAGGGTTCAGGGAACTTGCGTCCGATGCTCATGGCTGACACCGACATCCACACCCCCGTCATGCTCGAGCGGTGCATCCAGTTGCTCAGTCCGGCGCTGGAAGGCTCCGGTTCGGTGTTGGTGGACGCCACTCTCGGCATGGCAGGGCACGCCGAAGCCTTCCTGGACCGGATGCCGCAGTTGCGGCTGGTGGGTCTGGATCGCGACAGGGACGCCCTCCAGATCGCGTCCCGCCGGTTGGCGCGGTTCGGTGACCGCGTGCACCTGGTGCACGCCGTCTACGACGAGATGCCCGACGTGCTCGAATCCCTCGGCATGACCCGGGTGGCCGGCATCCTGTTCGACCTGGGCGTCTCATCGCTGCAACTGGACCGCGTGCAACGCGGCTTCTCCTACTCTCATGACGCCCCGCTGGACATGCGGATGGACGCGCAGTCGCCGCTGACGGCCGAGCTCGTGCTCGCCACCTACAGCGAGGGCGAGCTGCGCCGAATCTTCTTCGAGTACGGGGAAGAGCGCCTGGCGCCACGATACGCGAAGCGCATCGTCGAGCACCGCACCCAGTCCCCGCTGACTAGCTCGGCGCAACTGGTCGAACTCATCAGCGCAGCGACTCCGGCAGCCCTCCACCGCAAGGGCCACCCCGCCAAACGAGTCTTCCAGGCGCTGCGCATCGAAGTGAATCAGGAACTCGCGGTGCTCGAACGCGCCATCCCGGCCGCACTGAACAGCCTGCAAGTGGAGGGGCGGATCGTCGTCTTGGCTTACCATTCCCTGGAAGACCGGATCGTCAAGCACGATCTCGCCGCCGGATCGCGCTCCAGCGCACCGGTAGGACTGCCCGTCGAGCTTCCCGAGCACCGTCCGGAGCTTCGCTTGCTCGTTCACGGCGCCGAGCAGGCCAGCGACGACGAGCGGGCCGCCAACCCTCGGTCCGCTTCGGTGCGGCTTCGTGCCGCGGAGAGAGTGCGCACAGTGACCGAGCGGAGGGCAGCATGAGCGCCGCATACTCGCTGGCCCGTGCCCTTGACGCCGACGAGGTTCAGCTTCAGCCGCGTCACATCGAAATCGTCTCCACGCGCAGTCAGCGTCGCGCGAGGCCCCGGATGGTCTACGCGGCAGTCACGATCGCGGGACTGTTCGCGATCCTCATCGCGCAACTGTTGCTCAGCATCGCGGTCTCCGACGGCGCCTACCAGATCGCCGCGCTGCAGGGAGTCCAGCGCGAACTCAGCCGCGATCAGCAGACCCTCACCGAACAACTTCACGTCTTGCAATCTCCGCAGCACCTGGCGGCAAACGCGCAGGAACTCGGAATGGTGGCCAATACCAGCACGGCATTTTTGCGACTGGCCGATGGAGCGGTCATCGGCACGCCTGCTGCCGCGACGGCCATCGGTGGAAGCGTCATCGGGGCCGACGGGGCACTGTTAGTTCCGGATTCCTTGTTGAAGAACCTGCCCCTTGCGGCGCAGACGGCCCCGCCAGCCCAGACCACGGTGATCGGGCAGCCGGCGGCAGGCCAGCCGGCGGCACCGGATGCGGCCGTGGGCGCGCCTGCGGCCACAGCGGCAGCCGATTCAGTAGCGTCGGCACCGATACCTGCACCGATCACTCGGTAACCGCCAGCGACCGCAAGGAACCAGAACACACGTGAACAGTCCACGAAGAACCCGTCGCAGACTGGTGCTCGCCGTGCTCATGACGGTGGCCATCGTCGGTGTGTTCGTGGTGAGACTGGTCGACATCCAGCTCGTGCGCGCCGACGAACTCAACGTGGCGTCGCTCAACAAACGCGCAGTGGCCATGACCACCTATGCGGCGCGCGGGAACATCGTCGACACGAACGGCGTGGTGCTGGCGGACAGCGTCATCCGCTACGACATCACCGCGTCGCCCAAGAACGCCAACGGCTTCACGCGCACGGACGCCAAGAAGGTGACGACGAGCGTCTCGGTGTTCAAGGCCGTGGGCGAAATCGCTGCCATTACGAAACAGGATCCCAGCACCCTGCTGCTCGCGGTCACCAAGGACCGCGGTTCGGATTACACCGTGCTTTCTAAGAGCGTGGACACCGCGACCTACCGTGCCGTACGCGCGCTGAACATTCCGTGGGTCTACTTTCAGAATCATCCGATCCGCACCTACCCCAACGGTGCCGTGGCCGGCAATGTCGTCGGATTCGTCGGCACCGACGGTCCGCAAAACGGCGTCGAAACCATCCAAAACTCCTGCCTCGCCGCGACCGACGGATCCTCCACTTACGAGCGTGGTGCCGACGGGGTGCGGATTCCGGGCAGCACGGTGACGACGAAACCGGCGACGCCCGGCGGCACGGTGACGCTCACCATCGAAAGCGATCTGCAGTTCTTCGCGCAGCAGGCTATCGCCGAACAAGCCATCGCCATCGGCGCCCAGTCGGCGTCCGCCCTCGTCGTACGGGTCAAAGACAACCACCTCATGGCCGCCGCAGACTGGCCCAGCGTCGACCCGAACAACGTCGACGGGACACCGGTGGCCAACCTGGGCGCGCTGTCGTTCACCGGCGCCTACGAGCAAGGATCGACGTTCAAGGGCATGACCGCGGCGATGCTCATCGACCAGGGTGCCGCGACGCCCACCACCGGAGTCGTCGTGCCGAGCGTCTTCCACACTCCGGAGGGCGGCACGGTGCACGATGCGTTTTACCACCCGCCGCTGAATCTCACGCTCACCGGAGTGCTGCAGATGTCATCCAACATCGGCATCTCGATCCTGGGCACCAGACTTTCACCCGCCATCCGATACGACTACATGCGCAAGTTCGGCCTGGGAGAGAAGACCGCAGTCGATTTCCAGGGCGAAACCCCGGGCATCCTGCACAAGACCTGGGACGCGCAGACCAAGTACAACGTCACCTACGGCCAGGGCGTGTCCGCCAGCGACGCGCAGGTCATCGACATCTATCAGACGCTCGCCAACGGCGGGATGCGGCTGCCACTCACCCTCGTGGAAAGCTGCACGAAGCCAGACGGCACAATCGTGACGCCGGAGCGGCCCGCCGGCGTGCAAGTGGTCTCCGAACAGGCTGCGAAGACCACCGTCAACATGTTGGAGAGCGTTGCCACGCGCGGTGAACTCGCACCCCAGCTGCAGATCCCCGGTTACCGGGTGGCGGCGAAGAGTGGAACCGGCGAGGTCCCTGGCCCCGGCGGGTACACCGGCGAGCGGGTCGTCTCGGTGGTCGGCATCGCCCCCGCAGAGAACCCGCAGTACGTCGTTCTCGTCTCTTATGTCAAGCCGCGTATCATGAAGACGTCGGCCGCAGCGGCCCCGACTTTTAGAAAAATCATGACGCAAGTGCTCAAAACGCACCGTGTCCCCCCGTCGACAACACCATCGACCAGCCCACCGGCGACATGGTGAGAAAGAGATCGTCTTGACTGCTCGGATTCCTCCGGTGCTCCGA
>JBDTBD010000015.1:0-11311 GCA_039924285.1 Terrimesophilobacter sp.
CGTGCAGTAGTTCGAGCAGTTCGTCGGCGGCCTTGGTCGTCGTCCACAGGGCGATGATCTGATCCAGCTCCTCCATGTGCGATCCGCGCGCTCCGTGTGTTGCATAGCGATCGTCGGTGGCCAAATCCTGCCGGCCCATCGCCTCCGCCAGCCGGCGGAAGACGGTGTCCTGGTTCGCGGCGACGAGCACCATTTCGCCGTCGCTGGTGGGATAGACGTTGCTCGGGGACACATTCGGCAGGGTTGCGCCGGTGCGCTGGCGTTCGTATCCGGCGATCTGCCACTCCGGAAGCAACGACTCCATCATTCCAAGCACCGCTTCATAGATTGCGGAGTCAACGATCTGGCCCTTGCCGGAGCGCTCGCGCTGGTGTACGGCCACCAGGGTGCCGACAGCGGCGAACATCGCCGCCAGGGAGTCGCCCAGTGAGATTCCCGCCCGGGCTGGCGGACGGTCGGGCTCACCGGTGATGTAGCGGATGCCGCCCATCGCCTCGCCAATGGAACCGTATCCGGCTTGCTTGGCGTACGGCCCGGTCTGGCCGAATCCGGTGACCCGGGTGACAATCAGCCGCGGATTGGTCTTCCACAGTTCTTCCGGCGACAGCCCCCACCGCTCGAGCGTGCCTGGACGAAAGTTTTCGATGAGAACATCGGCGGAAGACAAGAGTTGGCGCACCAAGTCCTGGCCCTGCTCGGTGCGCATGTTCGCGGTGACGGACTTTTTGTTCCTGGCCACCACCGGCCACCAGAGCGAGGTGCCATACGGCTTTTCCCGCCCCCACTGCCGCATCGGGTCTCCGACGCCGGGATCTTCGACCTTGATGATCTCGGCACCGAAGTCGCCCAGTAGCTGGCCGCAGAACGGTCCGGCCAGCAGAGAGCCGAGCTCGACGACCCGCAGATCGTCAAGGGGAAGGTAGTGCTCGGAGTGCGCCATTGCCATCTTTCGTATACAACTCAAGCATTTATCGTCGAGTTTTTTCAGAAGAGTTTTGATTAACCTAAGCGCATAACTACTTCTAGTCAAGTGCAATCTTTCATATTGCATACAACTCGTGAATGTTCCCCGCATGCTAGCTTTATCCCGAGATGATGAGCAGCCCCGATGCGTTTGACGAGACACGTGCCGTCGACCTGGCGTACCAATCGATCCGCGATCAGATTCTGTCCGGTGAGCAGGCTGGCGGAGAATGGTTGCGCGAGAGCGATCTAGCGGCGAGCCTCGGCGTCAGCCGCACCCCGATACGCGAGGCGCTGCGGCGGCTCGCGGCCGAAGGCCTGGTGCGGCACGAACGCAACCGCGGCGCACAGGTGCAGAGTTGGACCTTCAAGGATCTCCAAGACGTGTACGCACTTCGCTCCCTCGTTGAACCGTGGGCCTGCGGGTTGGCCGCCGCAGGCGGCCGCGCGGATCTGGAAACCCTGACCCGGCTGGCCGACGAGATGGATGCGGCAGCCACGCCACCTCGGCCGGATCTCGACACGCTGACGGACCTCAACAGCCGGTTCCACGATGCCATCCTGGAGGCCACCGGCAATGACAGGATTCGTTCGATGCTGGCGTCGCTGGTGCAACTCCCGTTCGTCTGGCGCACGTTCTCGCACTACAACCCCGAGGAGTTGCGCAGAAGCTTGGCGCACCATCACGAACTGGTTGATGCTCTCCGCGCCGGAAATCAGACTTGGGCAGAGTCAGTCATGAGGGCGCACATCCAGTCCGCATGGACCTCCGTTCGCCGCGAATCAGGTTGCTGACCGCCATTCGGGCTTGTCGTCCGCCGGAAATCGTCCCCGAGTACGGTACGCGGCTACTCTTTGGCGGCGGCGCGACGGGGCAACCCCAAAGCCACGACAAGCCCGAACGCGAGCAGTGCGAGCACGGTGCCGACCTCTCCCGTCCACCCGAACGCCGCATAGAATAACCCGCCGACGAATCCAGCGATACTGGATCCGACATGGTAACCGAACAGGTACAGCGCCGAGGACTGGGCGCGCTGTCCGGCGCCCCAGGAGCTCACCCAACCGCTAATCACAGAGTGCGCGCCGAAGAACCCGAACACCATCGCCGCCGTGCCGACAAGCACCAGCGGCAGCACATCGGCGAGGCTGACCAGGGAGCCCGCGGCCATGATCCCCAGGCCGAGCAACAGTATCTTGCGCCTGCTGTGCCGGTCGGTGAGCCGCCCCATCCAGTTGGAGCTCACGGTGCCGAACAGGTAGAGCACGAAGACCAGAGCTACCAGGGTCGATGGCAGGTTGAACGGAGCGGCCACTAGCCGGTACTGGAGGTAATTGAAGAACGAGACCAGGCTGCCCATGAGTACGAAACCGACCAGAGCGAACCGGATGATAACCGGGTCACGCAGCGGAACACGAATTCCCGCCAGCCGTTGCCTCATGGTCCCCGGTGCCGGCACAAAGTGATGCGACGGCGGCAGCCGGATCGCCACCCAAATCCCGCCGGCCAGACACACGCCGCCGACAATGGCCATGGCGATCCGCCAGTTAGCCACGCTGGCAATCAGACCGCCTGCCAGCCGGCCGCTCATTCCGCCCAGACCAGTCCCGCTAATGTAGAGTCCCATCGTGGTGCCCAGTCCGGACGGATGGAATTCTTCAGCGATGTAGGCCATGGCAACAGCGGGCAGCCCGGCCAGCACCAGGCCGGTGAGAACCCTGATCGTCAGGAGGGTGCCGAAGTCCGGGGCGATCGAGGCTACCAGCGTGAGCAACGCGGCGGAGAGCACGGCTCCGACGAGCAGTCCCCGCCGCCCCTGGCCCTCTGACCACGACGCTGCGACGATGACCGCGACGGCTAGCGGCAGGGTCGTGAGGGAGAGCGTGAGGCTCGCGGCCGCCGGCGACACGGAGAAGTCCCGGCTGACGTCCGGCAGGATGCCTTGCACCACGTAGAGCATGGCGAAGGTCATGTAGCCTGCCGCGAACAACACGCGACTGGTGCGGCGATATTCGGGTGTGCCGCGGCGCAAGACCTCGGGGGGCAGATTGTGTGGGTGCGAAGTACCTTCCGGCTGTTCACTCATCGTCGTGCGTGCCTCACCACCTCGTCGTCAGGATGACCCAGTGCAACGCTACATCGCGCGCACCTGTCCGCACCCGAGGCATAGAACGTTGCCCCCGCAGCCAACAGCGCGGCTTTTACGGTGGATCCGTCGTGCCTGTTGGGTTCGTCAGCGGGGTGGACGGTCCCTCCGGTGCCGCAGGCTCAGCAGCATCCGGGGCTTCGGGATGCGCAGCTCGAGACCCGTGGGCAGAATCCAGCCGTATCGGCGCGCGAGCAAGGACAGCAACGCGCCGCTGAGGATGGCGGCGGCGGAGCCGACGGCCTGGAACCCGAGCAAACTCAACACCACCATTTCAATGCTGGCGACCAGCGCGCTGGTCGCGTAGAGCGTGTTTCCCCCGAAGATCATCGGTACCTTCAACAGCATGATGTCCCGCACCATCCCGCCGCCGACGGCGGTGATCACGCCGAGCATCACCGCCGGCAGCCACCACAAGCCGACATCGAGCGTTTTCTGCGCGCCCGCCGCTGCCCAGCAGCCCACCGCGAGCGCATCCAGCAAGACGAGCGAACGCCGCGACAGCGTACCCGAGAGCGGGAGGAAGAACGCGACTGCTCCGCCGGCAAACGCGCAGATCAGGTAGGCGGGATCGGTCAGTGCCACCGGGGTGCCGTGCTGCAGGAGAGTGTCGCGGATCATGCCGCCGCCGAGTCCCGACATGATCGCCAGAATCAGAAACCCGACTACGTCCAACCGAGCGGATCGGGCGGCAATCCCGCCGAGGATCGCGTTGGCGAACACTCCGGCCAGGTCAACGAACCGGATGATTTCAATCAGCGAGTCGGCACTCAGCGTCACGTGCGGTCCTCCCCGGCCTACGAGATACGGGCCTACCAGATACTGGCCTACCAGATACTGGCGGAAGTCTTACGGCAAACATTCAGAGCCCATCAAGGTTCCCGTCCTAGCGTGAATCAAGTGTCAACTCCGGATGTCGTCTCCCGCTCACATGGTAGCGGTCGCCTCACCGCTCTCGACGGGTTGCGGGGGGTGGCGGCACTGGTGGTGCTGCTCCACCACACGCTGCTGCTGAACCCCGAGTTTCCGGGCAGCCCGCCCGGTGAGGACTTCACCGGCGGCGCGCTGTTCTCGTGGCTGAGTTTCAGCCCGCTGAAGGTCTTCACTGCCGGCACCGAGTCGGTGATCGTGTTCTTCGTGTTGAGCGGACTGGTCGTGTCCATCCCGGCGCTCAAGCACGGATTCGACTGGTTCGCCTACTTCCCCCGGCGCATCGTCCGCCTGATGCTTCCGGTGATCGCCTCCGTTCTGGTCGCCGCCGCATTCGTCGTCGCCATCCCGCAAATCAGCACGCAGGTCCCCAGCACGTGGCTGTCGCACAGCAGCACACCGTCGTTCTCCTGGCAACACATCCTCACCGCAATGGACCTGTTCGGCGGTGACGCGCAGATTAACAACCCGCTGTGGTCACTGCGCTGGGAGGTCATCTTCTCGCTGCTGCTCCCGGTCTTCGTCATCCTCGCCGCGCTGCTCAAGCGCTGGTGGCTCGCCGGAATCGCCGGTGCCCTGCTGCTGACCTGGGCCGGGATCGCTACCGGCGCCGACTCGCTCAGCTATCTTCCCGCGTTCTTTGTCGGCGCCATGCTCGCCGTGGGGATGGACGGGATTCGTCGATTCACGGATGCCGTCAACCGCCGGTCCGACCACCACGTGATCTGGCTTGCGATCACCCTGGCCGGTGCGATGCTGCTCATCGCCTCCTGGCTCACCGGCCCGCTGCCCGAAGCGGCCACCGGCATCACCCACGCGCTGAAGGCCCTCACCCCGCTCGCCGCCGCGATCCTCGTAGTCGCCTGCATCGGTTGGAGCGCACTGGGCAGACTGCTCTCGTGGGCACCGACGCAGTTCATCGGCAAGATCTCGTTCAGCCTGTACCTGACGCACGTGCCGATCTTGATCTTCAGCAGCTATCTCTTCGCTGACGCGCCGCTGATCGTGGCGCAGATCTTCGGTGTGAGCCTCGCCCTGGTCGTGTCGGTGGCGTTCTGGTGGATTCTCGAGTCCCGCAGCCACGGGTGGTCCAAGCGGATTGGTGCGCGGGCGACCGTCGGCTACGCGACAGTCCTCAACGCAGACCGCCAGCGCCGCCCGAGCAAGGCGCACAAAGTATCAGCCTCGCGCCGATGAGCGTAGAGGCGGTCCACGCGCCTACTGAGCCGGTTCGAGGGTACCGTCGACGAGCTTCACGATGATGGAGCAGTCCTTCTTGGCTTGACCGGCGTCGATCACCCGTTGAAGCATTTGCTGCACGTGCTCGCCGATCTCCAACGGCGTCCCGGTCGCCGCGGCCGCGGCCACGGCCAGACCGATGTCCTTCTTGGCCAGCTCCGCTGTGAACGTGGGTGCGAAGTCGTTGTTGACCGCGGCAGTTTCCACGACGCCCTTCACCGGATACCACGTGCGCAGCGCCCAACTGTTCCCGGACGACACCGAGGCAATGTCCCAGAACACTTGCTTGTCGAGGCCGAGACGCTCGGCGAGAACCGCGCCCTCGGACACTCCGGCGAGGTTGATGAACAGCATCAGGTTGTTGCAGATTTTGGCGGCCTGTCCGCTGGTGGCGCCGCCGGTGGGAACGATATTGCCCGCCATCGGCTCAATGAACTTGCCGGCATCCTGCACGGCCCCGGTCTCCCCGCCGATCATGAACGTGAGCGTTCCCGCCTGGGCGCCACTGATGCCGCCGGAGACGGGGGCGTCCACGAAGCGGAAGCCTCCGGCCGCAGCAGCGTCGTGCAACGCTTGCGCTGACTCGATGTCGATGGTGGACGAGCCGACCAGCAGCGTGTCGGTGCTGGCGTGGGCGAAGATGCCCTCCTCCGACAGATACACCGCTCGCGCGTGCTCACCCTTCGGCAGCATCGTGAAGACCACCTCGGCCCCGTCGACGGCCTCCGCGATGCTGCCGACCGTGTGCACCCCGGATGCTTCGGCGGCGGCCAGTGCCTGAGGACTCAGGTCGAACCCACGCACATCGTGCCCGGCTTTGACCATATTCGCCGACATGGGGCCGCCCATGTTCCCCAACCCGATCCATCCGACAACCGCCATGTCACAAGCTCCTTTGCTTCAAAATTGTGCGCCTCCCGTGCCCTGCACGGGCTGGCAATACGACAACGGTCCCATCCCGATATAGTGCAGTCAAGGAGAAAACCTACAGAGCCTATGTGCATCAATGCACCACACCGATTAAGGCAAGCCCATGGCCGACTTCAAGCGACTTCCCAGCCCTAACGACCTGCTCATCCTTCTCACCGTCGCACGGCTCGGCCGATTCAACGCGGTGGCCGAAGCCCTCGGCACCACTCACACCACCATTTCACGCCGGATTTTGGCGTTGGACAAAGAACTCGGCGGCCGCACTCTGGAACGCAGCCCCCACGGCTGGGAACTGACTCAGCTAGGCGCGCAGGCGGTCAGTGCCGCAGAAGCAATCGAAGGCAAGCTGAAGGTATTGACCAATGCTCTCAGTCACGACGAGGGCTCACTTTCCGGCCTGGTGCGGGTCAGCACGGTCGACGGGTTCGGTGCGACGTTCGTCAGCCCTGCCCTCGTCCGGCTGCAGAAGGAACACCCCAGAATCGATGTCGAACTGTTCAGCGCGACTCGTAAGGTGAACCAGAACCGCTCCGGCGTTGATGTGGAAATCGTGGCGGGATGGACGGAGACGAGCAACGCCCAACGCATCCATCTCACGGACTACTTTCTCCGGCTCTACGCCAGTCGCGAGTACTTGGACACCCACGGTACGCCCAAGACTCTCGACGACGTGAGACACCATGGCTTCGTCTCCTACGTGGAGTCGGCATTGCAAGTGGCCGAATTGGGACAGCGGTCCCTCAAGCTGCCGATGCTCAGCACAAGTTTTCAGGCAACGAGCATTTTCGCTCAGAACGAGGCGGTGCGCCGCGGTGCCGGCATCGGACTCCTGGCGAACTTCATGGTGAACCGGGACCCGGATTTCGTCCCCGTTCTCGCGAACGAATTTCACCGACAACTGCCGATGTGGGCGGTGGCCAGGCCGGAATCGTTGCGGTCCGCGGTGGTGGAGTCGGTGATCCGGGCCATCCGCCGGGAGGTCATGAAACGCCGCGACCAGCTGACGGAATAGCGATCCTGCGCTATGCGCAATGGTGTGGTTGCCGACGGACCCGGGGGTAGTCTGCTCGCAGACATTGCCGTAGCGCGCGAGAAAGGCCGCCCATATGAACATCCACGGAGCTGTGCTGGAAGAAATCGGCCGCGGCCGCCCGTACCAAGACAGCCACCCGATCACGATCAGCGCACTGGAATTGGATGAACCCGGCCCCGGCGAGGTACTGGTGCGCATCGAGGCGGCGGGCATCTGCCATTCGGATCTCAGCGTCGTCAACGGCAGCCGGGTGCGGCCGGTGCCGATGCTGCTCGGCCACGAGGCATCCGGTCGGGTCGAAAAACTGGGCACCGGGGTCGACGACCTCACAGTAGGACAGCGGGTGGTTATGACCTTCTTGCCACGCTGCGGCAAGTGCGCCGGCTGTCAGACCGATGGCCGGCTGCCGTGCAGCGTCGGGTCAGCCGCCAACAACGCCGGGGTGCTCTTGAACGGCGGCGTGCGACTGCACCGCGACGGGCACGATATTCTGCACCACCTCGGCGTGTCAGGCTTCGCCACCCACGCGGTGGTCGACCGACACTCGATCGTTCCGATCGAGGACGACATCCCCGCGGATATCGCCGCCGTGCTCGGCTGTGCCGTGCTCACCGGCGGTGGCGCCGTGATGAATGCGGGACACCCCGAGCAGGGTGACTCGATCGCCATCGTCGGGCTCGGAGGTGTGGGAATGGCTGCACTGATCACCGCGGTCAGTCTGGCCAAAGGCTCGGTCATCGGAATCGATGCGGTGCCGGCGAAGCTGGCCAAGGCCACCGAACTCGGGGCGAGCGCGGTGTACTCCCCGCAGGAAGCGCTGGCTGCCGGGATCACCGCGGCTGTGGTGGTCGAGGCCGCCGGCAACGTGCGTGCGTTCGAGACTGCGGTGGCGGTGACCGCCCCCGGTGGACGCACCGTGACGGTGGGACTACCCGCCCCGGATGCCCGGGCCAGCATCTCCCCACTGGGCCTGGTCGCGCAAGCGCGCTCCATCGTGGGTAGCTACCTGGGTTCGGCGGTGCCATCCCGGGACATTCCGCGCTACGCCCAACTGTGGCGAGACGGCTCCCTGCCGGTGGACCAGTTGATCTCCCGGCGGGTGGGGCTGAGCGACATCAACGAGGCCATGGATGAGTTGTCAGACGGCAAAGCGATCCGCCAAGTGATCATCTTTGACGACTGAGGCGGGCGCGCGGCACCCCTGAGAGGGTGCAAAAATGTGCACCCGGCGCTCAAGAGAAGCACTTTAGTTTCCCTCGGCGCCGGAGGAAGATGTCGATAGCCGACTACCCCAACGCAGTGGCAAGAGGGAGACACAGTTTCATGATTTCTGCCGATATCGCTAAAAACGAGCTTGGTATTTCAATTGCAGAGCACATCATCAACGGCGAATCGGAGGCCTCCGGCGACCAGGCCACACTCGATGTGATCGCCCCGCGCGATCGATCGGTGATGGGCACCGCCGCGCAGGGTGGCGCCCGCGAAGTTGATGCCGCGGTCAAGGCCGCTCGGGCCGCATTCCCGAAGTGGCGCGACACCGCACCGCGGGTGCGCGGGCGCATCCTGGCGAAGATCGCCGACCGGCTTGAGGAGCACGCCGAACGCATCGCCAAGATTCTGTCGCTGGAAAACGGCAATGCCATCCGCACCCAGTCGCGCGGGGAGTTGGCGTTCGCGGTAGACACGTTCCGGTACTTCGGCGGGCTTGCAAGCGAGATCAAGGGCGAGCAGATCCCCCTGTCGATCGACAAGCTGGACTACTCCAGGCGAGAGCCGTACGGCGTGGTCGGTGCGATCATCCCGTGGAACGCTCCGGTGCAGTTGGGCACCATGAAGATCGCGCCGGCGATCGCCTCCGGCAACACCCTGGTGCTGAAGACCGCCGAAGACGCGCCGTTCGCCATACTGGAGATCGCCAAGATCTGCCAGGAATTCCTTCCGGCAGGTGTGCTCAACGTGGTGCACGGGGTCGGCACGATCACCGGCGAGGCGCTCATCAACAACCCGGATGTCGACAAGCTGTCGTTCACTGGATCGACCGCGGTGGGCAGCCGCATCCTCACCGCCGCGGCGTCCCGGATCATCCCGGTCTCCCTCGAGCTCGGCGGCAAGAATCCGCAGATCGTCTTCCCGGATGCCGACGACGACTGGGCGGTGGACGCTGCCATAACGGGCATGCGATTTTTCCGCCAGGGCCAGTCCTGCACGGCGGGGTCACGGTTGTTCGTGCACGAGTCGATCTTCGACTCGTTCATGTCGAAGTTCGCAGCCAAGGTCGCCGCGATGAAGGTTGGCGATCCGATGGACGAAGCGTCCGACCTCGGGGCCATTGTCAACAAAAAGCAGTTCGATCGGGTCTGTGGGTTCATCAACGAGGGCATGAACGTGGACGGAGGTACGGTGCTCACCGGCGGGATGCCGCCGACCGAGGGGCCACTGTCGAAGGGCTACTTCGCCACACCCACCGTGTTTTCCCACATCGACAATGAGTTCAACATCAACCGGCAGGAAATCTTTGGGCCGGTGGTGGTGGCCATTCCGTGGAAGACCGAGGACGAAGTCATCGCGATGGCCAACAACACCCACTACGGGCTCTCCGCCTTCGTGCACACCAAGAACATCGGTGCCGCAATCCGCACTGCACACCGCATCGATGCTGGCTGGGTGCAGGTGAACCACGGCGGCGGGCAGGTGCTCGGCCAGTCCTACGGCGGCTACAAGACCTCCGGTATGGGGCGGGAATTCTCGCTGGAAGGAATGCTCGAGTCGTACACGCACCGCAAGCACATCTCGATTAATCTGAATGTGCCGAACTAACTGACCGATATTCGTAAAATCTGTAAATTTCACACAACTATGGAAAGCGAGACATTGATGTCTAACAGTGGGACGGCCCTCAGCGGTCGTGAACTGCGAAGCCAAGTGCGCAAAGCAGCGGTCGCCAGCACCATCGGCACGACCATTGAGTGGTACGACTACTTCCTTTACGGCGCGGCAGCCGCTCTGGTGTTTCCGCACGTATTCTTCCCGGACATGCCGCCCTATCTAGGGTTGCTGGCGGCGTTCGGCACGTACTTCGTCGGCTTCCTGGCTCGGCCGGTCGGCGCGGCGATCTTCGGTCATTGGGGTGACCGAATCGGCCGCAAGGCGATGCTGATCACCACTTTGCTGATGATGGGGCTTGCCACCGCACTGATCGGTGTACTCCCGGGCCAGACCAGCTGGGGCTATGCGGCCCCGGTGGTCTTGATTCTGCTGCGCGTCTTCCAGGGTGTCGCAGTCGGCGGCGAGTGGGGCGGTTCCATCCTGCTGTCGATGGAGTGGGGCAACCAGAAGCGCCGGGGGTTGATGGCCAGTTGGCCGCAGCTCGGCGTCGCCATCGGCATCATCCTTTCCACCGGTTTGATGGCGATATTCAACGGCATCCTGGGCACGGATGCGTTCATCGCGTGGGGCTGGCGGATTCCGTTCTTGCTCAGCCTGGTGCTCGTCGCCGTCGGTCTGTACATCCGGATCAGAATCGAAGAAACCCCGATGTTCCGGAAGGTGCTGGAGAACAAGACGGCGCACAAGTCGCCCGTTCTCGAGGTGCTGCGTAAGTACCCGAAGCAGGTCGTGCTTTCCGCACTGTTGCGCATGTCGGAGCAGATGCCGTTCTACATCGTGACCGCATTCGTGTTGTCCTACCTGACCGACGACAGCCACAAGTACACGTACAACTTCGTGCTGATCGGCACGATGGTCGCCGCCTTCCTGGAGCTCTTCCTCGTGCCGTACTTCGGGCACCTGTCCGACATCGTCGGCCGCAAGAAGATCTACCTGATCGGCGCCGGAATCACCGGCGTGTGGGGCTTCGTCTACTTCGCCCTGCTCGACAGCGGGATCGCCTGGTTGGTCTTCTTCGCCCTGGTCGTGGCGCTCATCCCCCACGCGATGCAGTACGGGCCGCAGGCGTCCATCATTGCCGAGAACTTCCCGACCAACCTCCGCTACACGGGTGCCGGCCTCGGTTACCAGTTGTCCTCGATTATCGCCGGCGGGCCCGCCGCGCTCGTGGCTACCTACCTGTTGC
>JBDTBD010000016.1:0-14683 GCA_039924285.1 Terrimesophilobacter sp.
CAACTCGGTGGTGCCGCCCCGGTCGTGGCCGTCGCGGTCACACAAGAGAACCTGGAATCCGGCAACGGTTGCGGATATATCGGCGAGGTACCGATCTCACTGCGAGCCGTCCGCCAGTTCGCCTGCACCGGCGGGATGCAACAGATCAGGTTCACCGAGGACGGCCGGATCATCGAGTTGGGGTCCCCGGAACGCATCTTCACCCCGCAACAACGCCGGGCGATCATCCTGCGGGATGGCGAGTGCTGCACCCCGGGCTGCGGCATGCTCGGCGCCCTCTCTGAAATCCACCATGTTGACCCCGCCGCCAATCTCGGACCCACCCACACCGATAACGGGATGATCCTGTGTTGGTTCCACCACCGCACCCTGGACACTTCCGGCTGGCAATTCCGAATGGTCAACGGACTACCCGAAGTGAAATACCCACCCTGGCTAGACGACTCCGGCAAGTGGTACCCCACTGGCAGATCCGCGATCCTCCGGCAAGCCCAACAAGACCGAAAACGACGGCAAGCTAGCTGATACTGAGGGCCCGAAGAGGCACTTCGGGTCTTCGTCGACCTCGCCCGCATACGCACGAGGTGGAAAGAGGCCGCTGCCGGGCCTTCGCGCTCCCAGCACTCCTTTCTTGTATTGTCCCGTCACCCGCGATAGGTCGGGCCGCCGGCAGTGCGCCGTCGCTTCTGGAGGCCCATCCGTCGCGGTGCGACAGTGTCTTTGCCGGAAGGTGCCTCTGTACATCTCTAGCTCGCGATGCACACTTGAGTCATGGATGCCACAACTCCATTGACCGTCTCGGAGGCCCGTGATCAACTCGCCTCAATCATCAACCGAGCCCAGAATCATGAGCCCGTTTTCTTGTCTCGCTGCGGTCGCCGGGTGGTGGCCGTCATCGATGCCGACGATCTAGAGCGCCTTACGGGACTCGCGGAGGATATGGCCGATATCCGTGCAGCAGAAGAAGCGCGCGAGGAGATGCGGCGGACGCAACGAGAGCCGATCCCGTGGGAGGAAGTCAAGGCGGATCTCGGCCTCCAAGGACCTACCTTGTCACCATTGCCCCTGCCGCCGAACGGCAAATTCGCACGTTCGGTCCGCCGGTCCGCCGCAGAGTGCAAGCGGTGATTGACCTTCTGGCGGCAGATCCACGTCCCCCGAGAGCGATGCAGCTTGCTGGAGGGGCGGGCGAATGGCGTGTTCGAACCGGAGGTTATCGGATCATCAACGAGATCTATGATTACCGCTTGGTCGTGCTCGTTCTGCGAGTCGGTCACCGTCGAGAAATCTGCGAGTCTCGTT
Source organism: Terrimesophilobacter sp. (assembly GCA_039924285.1). GTDB lineage: Bacteria > Actinomycetota > Actinomycetes > Actinomycetales > Microbacteriaceae > Parafrigoribacterium. The sequence goes on from JBDTBD010000016.1 coordinate 1,303, forward strand.
GACAGAGCTGGGGCCAGCCGTTGCGGCGTAGCGGGCAGCGGTGGTCCTCGAAAGGAGGATGATGTCACCCGCGTGCAACCGCGTCACACCGCTCGGCGATATCCGGGCGATCCCGCTGCGCGGGGCCTGGACGGGAAATCGCGGCCGCATCCACGAGGGAAGCCAGATCACACGATTCCATTCCGGCGACCTGTGGATCACCTGCGCGCTCGAATTCCGCGGTCGCTGGACCGAACAATGGTTGCCACACCACTACACGTTCCTGTTTTTCCACGATGAGGCGGTGTCCCTTGCCGCCGGACACCGGCCCTGCGGCGAGTGCAGACGAGGCAGCTACACGGCATATCGCACCGCCTGGGCGGATGGCCTGGGCACGGACGCGCCGTCGGCGACGGAGATGAATTGGCAATTGCACCGCGAGCGGATCCATCCCGGAACGCATCGGCGTCGCATCCATCGCCTGCCGTGGCGCGGGCTTCCGGAGGGCACTTTCGTGCTGCTCGATGGCACGCCGAACCTCGTGATCGGCGACGTGCTGAGGGAATGGACGGATGCCGGTTACGGCCGGCGCCGTGCCCGCCCCGCGTCGGGGGATGCCGACGTGATCACCCCACCGTCGAGTGTCGCCGCGCTGCGGGCCGGGTATCCCGTGCAGATCGACGAGTCCGCGTTGGCGTTTGCCGAGACCGCACCCTTTGCGGACACCGCAGGACTCGGACATTGACCTTCTCGTGGACTCGGGCGGCGCCTACCACTGTGCCGTTGCGCCGACGGACTCGGACGGCAAGACTCGACGGATGGCGCTCGAGTACCCTGACCTGCTGCTGCCGGATGCCGCCGCCTGGCGGGCCTGGCTCGACGAGAACCACGCACAGGCGCCGGGGGTGCGGCTGATCCTTGGCCGTAAGGGCGGCACCCTTACCGCGTTGAACTATGACGGCGCCCTGGATGAGGCGCTGTGCTTCGGCTGGATCGACGGGCAGTCCCGCAGCCGGGATGAGGAGAGCTTCTTCCAACGGTTCACCCCGCGCCGACCCCGCAGCAGCTGGTCGCTGCGCAACGTGGGCCACATCGAACGGTTGGAACGTGAAGGCCGGATGCGCCCGGCCGGCCGCGCCGCCGTCGAGGCCGCGCACGCCGACGGACGGTGGGAATCCGCGTACGCCGGCCCGGCGACCGCGCAGGTACCCGCCGACCTGCTGGCAGCGATCGCCGCGGAGCCGCGCGCGCAGGCGATGTTCGACGTATTGACCGCGCAAAACCGCTATGCCCTGGTGTTCCGGCTCAGCCGGCTGAAGACGGATGCCGCACGGCAGCGCACAATTGCCGGCTTCGTGCAGTTGCTCGCCCGGTACGAGGCCCCGTATCCGCAAAAGCGGCTGCCAGACTAGGCGTCATGCCACCGTTTCTCGAAGGCCCCGCGCGCGCCGCCCTGGTTCGGCTCACCGACGGTGACCGCGCGGACGTTCCGCCGGATCCGCTGGAACGGCTGAGTGCCATCCGCGCGCTGATCACAGCCCTGGACCACGACCCGGCCACCCTTGATGCCGTGCGTGATGCGCTGGCCGCCGGCGCGCAGTGGGACCAGATCGCCGCGGCATCCGGTCTGAAACCCGTGGCGGCGAAATGGCGCTGGCAGGGCACCGACGAGGAGATCGCCTCCCGGCACGAGGCCGGTCGCAAACGATCGGCGCGACCGAGCAGCGTACCCACCGATTTGCCGGGACTGTCGGTGGCCGAGGCGGCTCGCCAGCTGGGCGTGAGCGCCCAGGCCATCTACCTGCGGGTCAGTCGCGGCTCGCTGCGCGCCACCACCGTGCAACTGCCGGACGGGCGCAGCTACAAACGGGTGTTTCCGAGCGAGACCTGAGCGATGCTTCGGTAGGACTTCGTCTGCCGCAACCATCGACGCCGTTGCTCCAGGCCGCACAAAGTGCTGCACGCAGAGTTTTGCCTGCCGCAGCGAGGACCGTGTCAAGCCCTGGCGTCGCTCTGCCGATTCCGCGATGCTGTGGAGGCCCACTTCAGACTCAGAGATCCGAGTGTTTCCTCATGCTGAAAATCGATGTGCGACGGATGGCTCGAATGGTGGCAGTACCCGTGCTGGCGTGCTCGCTGGCGGTGTCGATGTCGGCGTGCGGAACTGCCGCCCGCGAAGCACCGACAGCGGTTGAGCAGTTGGCCCGCAACCTGGGACACGACACGTCAGCTGTGTCGCGGATGCTGAAGAAGGTCGAGCCAGAAGCGAAACCGGCCACCTCGGCGAAAGGCTGGCTGGAGAGACTGCTCGACCTGAAGGACCCGCTGCAGGTGACCTGCAAGGTCGTCGCGGAGTTTCTCATCGTGGAACCCGGCTCCGGAGGCGCGATCAGCACGTCGTCCAAGCAGAAGCTGTTGGCGGCCACCTCAAGCAGTTCCGGAAGCGCTAGCGTGGCCATCCTGAACGGTCGGCTGCGGCTGGCGTTAAGCGGGAGCCGTGCGGACGCCGACGTGATGAACGACGTCATCGCGGTGGCGAAGGAGGTTTGCTGAACGCCTGGCGCAATTGATCGCGCGCGTCGTGGGGATTGCGGTGGCACGTCGCCGCGGTCCTCCGCGACACTCGGCGTCTATTGCTAACCGGATTAGCCCTGGACGGACCTGACCAAGTCTGGTTAGTACGAGCCATGTCCGCTACCCATCCCGAGCCGGTCAACATTTACGACGCTAAGACTCAGTTATCGCGCCTGATCGCGGAAGTCGAATCCGGCGCCGAGATCACCATCAGCCGGAACGGTCGCCCGGTAGCCCGTCTCGTTCCCTATGCCACCACGCGCGCGCCGCGCACACCGGGTGTGTGGCGTGGCGAAGTGACAATTGCCGACGACTTTGAGGCATTCACTCCGGAACTGGATCGCCACTGGTACGGCGCGTGAGAGCGCTGCTCGATACGCACATCGCACTGTGGTGGCTCGCTGACAACCCGCAGCTGAGCAACGCGCACCGCACGCTGATCACCGATCCCGACAACGAGCTGTTCGTGTCGGCCGTGAGCATTGCGGAGATCGCGATCAAGTCTTCGCTGGAAAAGCTGGTCGCGCCGTCCGGGGTGGCGGACACGGTGGCCGTCGAGGGCTTCAGATCTCTGCCGCTCTCCGCGGCGCACGCTGAGGCGCTGCGGGATCTGCCCTGGCATCACCGCGATCCATTCGATCGGATGCTCGTGGCACAGTGCGTGGTCGAGAATCTTCCGTTGATCACCGCCGATTCGCGGCTGCGGGAGTACGGCATCACCTGCCTGTGAGCCCGCACTGCGGGCCGATCACTGCGGAGTACGGGCTGGTTTCGATAGGCCCAAGCTAGAGCGCCCGCTACTCAACCGGTGGGGGCGAGGGGGTAGCGGCGTGAGCTCCCTTCGCACGGGAAAGGCGGCTGGGCCACCAGATTGCCCGGCCGATGTCGTAGCTGAGCGCCGGGATCAGCAGCGAGCGCACCACCAGGGTGTCCAGCAGCACTCCGAACGCCACGATGAACGCAATCTGAGCCAGGAACAGGATGGGAATCACCCCGAGCGCCGCGAAGGTGGCCGCCAGCACCAGACCGGCCGAGGTGATCACCCCGCCGGTGACCGCCAACCCGCGAAGGATGCCCTCCCGAGTGCCGTGCAGCAGAGCTTCCTCCCGAACCCGGGTCATCAAGAAGATGTTGTAATCGATGCCGAGGGCGACCAGGAACACGAACCCGTACAGCGGCACCGCAGGATCCGCGCCGGGAAAGTTGAAAACGCCGTTGAACACGAACGCGGCCACTCCGAGCGACGCCGCGAACGACACCACCACCGACAGCACCAGCAGAACCGGCGCGAGCACCGACCGCAGCAGCAGCATCAGGATGACCAGGATGACGGCGAGCACGATCGGGATGATCAGGTTGCGGTCGTGCACCGACGCGTCGTTGGAGTCGATGGCGGTGGCGGTCACCCCGCCCACCCGCACCGTGCCGTCCACCTGCTGCAGGGCGGTGCGCAGGCTGCGCACCGTTTTCTCGGCGGCGGCCGAATCGGCGGCATCGCTCAGCGTGGCCTGCAGCATCACGTCACCCGCCACTGTCGTGGGGGAGCCGGCGGGGGTGCCGGGCGGACCGACCGGCTGGATGCCGGCCTCGGTCACCGGCAGGGAGCCGCTGGGCGAATCCTTCGAGAGCACCGCCAGCGAACTCACCCCGCTGTTCTTCAACACCACCGATGTGATGTTCTCCAGCTGTGCGGCCGGGCCGACGATGACGGCGGGGCTGCCCGACCCACCGGCATAATGCTCCCCGAGCGCGGCCTGCCCGTCGCGGGCCTGCGAGGCGCTGAGGATCAGGTCGCTCTGCGGCACGCCGCTGGCCTGGAACTGCAGCAGCCCAAAGGACGCCGCCACCAGTCCGAGCGTGCACAGCACCCAGATCAGCCGAGGCCGTTTCGACACGCGACGAGCCAGCCGCGGCCACAGACCGACGGCATCCTCGCCGGTGAGCTGCGGATGCGCAGAGCCGAACCTCGGGCGCACCGGCCAGAACGCCACCCGCCCGGCGGCCATCAGCATCGACGGCAGGAACGTCAGCGCGGCCAGCAGCGAGAATCCGATGCCGATCGCGGCCACCGGACCGAGCGCTTTGTTCGAGTTCAGGTCGCTGAGCAGCAGGCACAGCAGCCCCACGATCACCGTGCCGCCGGAGGCCAAGATCGGCTCCCACGCCCCCTTCAGCGCCGTCCAGGTCGCCGCCCAGCGCTGCTCGTTATCGCGCAACGCCTCCCGATACCGCGACACATAGAGCAGGGAGTAGTCGGTGGCCGCGCCGATCACCAGAATGAAAAGGATGCCCTGCACCTGCCCGTTGAGCTGCACGATGCTCGCCTTGGCCAACCACCACACCGTGAGGATGCTCGCGCACAGCGCGAACAGCGCCGTGCCCAACACGATCAGCGGCAACAGCGGGGAACGGTAGACGACGATGAGGATGAGGAACACCGCCAGCAGCGCCACCAGCAGCAGGATGCCGTCGATGCCGCCGAACGCGTCCACCAGGTCCGCCGTGTAGCCGGCCGGGCCGGTCACGTAGCTGGTGACTCCGGCCGGTGCGGTGCGGGCCACCTCCTGGCGCAACGCCTGCACCGCATCGCTCACCTCCGCATCCGAGGCGATCGGCACGAACACCTCTACGGCCTTGCCGTCCTCGGACGGGATGGCCGGGGAGACCTCACCGGTGACTGAATCGATGTCGGCGAATGAACCGGCGGCGTTCGTGATCGTGGCGAGGTCCGCCGCGCTCAGCCCGCCGTCGCGCACGTACAGCACGACGGCCGGGATGGCGGTGCTGCCGGCGAAATCGGGCAGCACGGACTGCACCCGGGTGGCATCCGCGCTGGCCGGCAGGTAGCTGGTCTGGTCGTTGCTCGAGACCTCGTCCACCTTGCCGAAGTAGGGGCCACCGATGCCGGCCACCCCAAGCCACGCCACGATCAGGATGGCCGGGATTGCCACGCGCAGCCAGCGCGGTACGGAGCGGATGCCTCGGTTCACGAGTCTCCTCCCGGTCGGCCCGGCAACGTGCCGAGACGGGTTCGCGTCGACCCACCCCACAATATAGGTAGCTTGTTTAGCTATCAAGTAGTTTAGCGAATTGATAGACTGCCGACGTGGCCGAAACCGAGACGCGGAACGGTGCGCCCCCAATGCACGAGGCGTCCGTGCTGCTGCGCCGGATTCTTACGCTCAGCCGGGATGCGGAGCGGCAACTGGGCGAGCGCCTGGGCGTCAACCCCACCGACCTGGATGCCATGCAGCACTTGATGAACAGCGGTCCGCTGAGCCCGAGCGCGCTGGCGAAGCGCCTGGGGATCAGCTCGGCGGCGGCCACGATCGCCGTCGACCGGCTGGTTCGGGCCGGGCACGTGAGCCGGCAGCCGCATCCGACCGACCGGCGCCGGCAGTTGGTCGTGCCCAGCGAAGCGTCGGTGCGGCGGGCGATGGCCGGCCTGATGCCGATGATCCTGCGCACCAACGACCTCATCACCGACTACGACGAGACCGAGCGCGTGGCCATCACCGACTACCTGTCCCGCACCGTCGGCATCCTCGAAGACACGCTGCGAAGCGGGCTGGTGTCGGCGGATGCGGAAGCGCCGGTGTCGTTCGACGTGACAGGCGATCGGGAAATCTGAGTTTTGACCAAAAGTCCACCCCCCGAACGGGGGTGAGCGGCGAGCGGGCGCGCGGCACTACTCTCTAGCAACACCCAGGGCGTTCCCAGTCTTACCCCTCGTCACACGCCCCGGTATCCGCCGCCCACCCTGCTGTTGATGCTGCCCACGTGCAGTTGTTGCTGATCGCCGTGCTGTTCCCACTGCCCACCGCGCTGTTCCCCCCTGCCCGAGGATCGGACCGATCATGCATCGACGCATGCTTTTTGCTGTAACCGGAGCCGTTCTGGCGACGGTTGTCCTGACATTGACCGCCTGCACAACGCAGGTGAAACCTGGCCCGGCGCAGCCGCACCCCCAATCCACGTCGAGTGCAGGGTATGTCCTCTCCGTGTTCCGGGACGGCGTGCGACGTCACTCACCCGCCGGTGCCGCGGCGGTGCTGCACACCGGAGACCACCTCGCCAAGGGCGACTCGCTCTCGAGCGACTCCACCGGATTCGCGCAGCTGTCGATCGCCGACGGCAGCGCACTGCGCTTCGGCGCCGACACGCGGTTGCGGCTGGGGTCGCTGTCCGCGGATCACGTCGCGGTGACCCTCAACGCCGGCGGCATCTGGCAAGCCGGCACGTCCGAGTCCGGCGCACCGACGGTGCGGGTGACCACGCCCGCCGGCGTCGTGACGGCGACCGGGGCGACGTTCTCACTGCTCTGTGCTGTTGCGGGCAGCTGCGATCTTGCGGTTGTCGACGGCACGGTGGAGGTCGCTCCCACCAAAAGAACGCCGGTCACGGTCGCCGCCTACCAGCGCTTGCTGTTTAGTTCCAGTGCCGATCCGGCGCCGCCGGTGATTTATCCGGTCAGCGGCATGCATCACGACGAGTGGATGGCCACGAATCTCGCCCTAGACGGTGACAGGGCCGCTCCCGTTCGAACCGACCAGAGCGCCGTCATCGCCGCGGCCAGCCTGGCAGGCACCTGGAAGATCGACACCGTCGTCACCCAGTCCGACAATCCCAGTCAGCCGCCCGGCACCGCGACGCACCGGGACTGGGAATTCGGCCCGGCCAATTGTGGAAACGCGTGCAGTATGGATCTCACCCGAACCTTCGGCCGAATCGGTTCTGAGGCCACCGAAAAGATCACCGAAACGCTCACCTACACGGCCGCCGGGTTCCGCGCCTACCGCGCCTATACGCAGGATTGCGCCACCGCCGATGGCACGGTGCTCGCCGCCGGATACTTTGCGAACACCAGCACCTATGAGCTGCACGTCGCCGCCGTGGAGCTGCGCTCCGGAGCGCCGATCGCGACGCGGCTCGAGGGAACCGCGATCTCCACGGTCGACTTTGCCGGGGCGCCGTACGCTGACGGATGCGCGCTCAACACGCTCACCCCGGTCGTGCAGAGCGTCGTGGGAGTGCTCGACACCCCGGTGGTGCTGCCCGCGCTCGCCGCGCCTCCGAGCGTGCTGCCGGCGCCGAAAGCGGACCCGATCGCCGCCGACGTGGTGCGCACGGCACTGTCGGATTCCGTCGAGGCGCCGTCCGTGCTCAGTTCGCTCCGCACCGTCGCCGACCTGGACCTGACTGCCGTTCGCCTGGGCGCAACGCTGGTGTTGACGCTGATTCTGCTGCTGATCGTGGGGTATCCGGCGCACCTGCTCAACGCCACGATCTCGGAGAACTATGACCGCATCGTCGCCCGGGCGAAGCCGGTGATGGCCGGCTGGGCGCGGGTTCGGGCCCGGTTCCGGGTGCGACCGTCCCGTCGGGTCGCAACCGGGGCGGGGATCGCCGCGGCCGCCGTGATCGCCGCGTTCGTCGACCCGGGATTCGGGCTGAACCCCGCCTCCGGGCGGGTGGTGTTGTCGATGGCGTTGAGTTTCGTGGTCGACAGTCTCTGCGCGTGGCTGCTGATCGCGGCGATCGTGCGACGCACGCAGCACGGAAGTACCCCGGCGGTGCGGTTCCGCTACGGATCACTGGCCATCGTGCTGGCAGCGGTGCTGTTTTCCCGGCTCACAGGCTTCGAACCCGGGATGGTGTTCGGTACCGTGGTCGGACTGACCCTCGGCGTGACGCTGGCCAAGGCCGGCGCTGCTCACGTCACGCTGTGGGGCCTCGGCTACGCCGCGGGCGTGAGCCTGGCGAGTTGGCTGCTGTTCAGCCTGCTCGTACCGGTGTTCGGTGACCAGCCCGGCCTGCTGGGCGTGTTCACCTTGGAGAGTCTCAGCGCCTTCGCGATCGGCGGATTCGCGGCCCTGCCGATCGCGCTACTGCCGATGAAGGCGCTCGACGGGGGCACTCTGTTCTCCTGGAAGAGGTCGGTGTGGGCGGTCGCCTACGGCAGCGGGATGTTCGTGTTCCTGCTCATCTTGCTGCCGCTGCCCTCGAGCTGGGGCACCGTAACCACACCGTTCCCCACCTGGCTCGCCCTGTACATCGGGTTCGGTGTGTTCGCGGTGCTGGTCTGGGGCTACTTCCGGCTGCGTCGGCCGGCGACGGAGCCGACCGCGGGTTCGGCGCCCCCCATCGTGCAGGCGCCGTCATCCTCGACTAGTCCCGTCTCATCCTGACCGGCAAGGCGGCATCGCGCCACCCGGGCGTCGCCTCACAGCTCGGGTGGCGCGTCCTTGAGCTCGATGCTGATTTGATCGGCATCGAGAGTGATCAGCGCGTTGTTGAGGGCTTCTGCCGCGAAACTTCCGTCGTCTCGCGCATCCAGGAGGGCGCTGCGCTGTGCTTCGATGATCGCCAGGGTGAGCCGCTTCGAGGCTGCGTGACCCTGTGTTGCATCCGTTTCTTCCGCGCTCGGCACGGCGTCGGTGACCTTTCTCCCGATGCGGTTGAGCAACGCCAGAATCGCCGCGCGTTCCTCGGTGTCGTCTTGGGGCTCCGCGGATTCCGGTTTTATCCAGGTGACGAACCTGGACAGCGAGCTGCCCTGGATGAGCAACGAGGCGGCCGCGACGATGAAGGCGATCAGGACGAGCAGCGAACGGTTCGGCGTGTCGTTTGGAAGCGTCTGTGCCGCGGCGAGGGTGATCGCACCGCGCATCCCCGCCCACACCAGGATGCCGCCATCGCGCCAGCCGAGCGGTGCGGTGAGGAGGTAGTCGATGTCGGCCAGCGCCCTGCGGATGCGGGCCTTCATCCGCTCGATGTATTTCGGCGAAACTATGCGTTGGCGACGAGGTCCGGCGTTCTCCAGACGCTGTTGCATGACATTCAGCCGCGGCTTGAACCGCTCCCCACGGCGCGCACGGCGATGGAGTGCGCCCAGAAGCGGCGCGACGTAGCCAGCGCGGACGATGAGTGTGAGCGGCAAGGCCCCGGCGGCGACCAGGACGGCGGTGAAGATCCCCGAGTGATCCTCCTGAACGCTGTTCACGATGCCGGCGAGTTCGAGCCCCATGATGAGGAAAATCGCACCCTCGAGGACGAGTTCGATCGTGTGCCAGTTCTGGCTGTCGGAGAGCCGATGCTGCGGGGAGAGCCTGCGCGCGGCATTGTGTCCGGTGACCAGCCCGGCGACCACGGCGGCGACCAGGCCGGAGGCGCCAAGAAGCTCTGCGGGGATGGACGCCAGAAACGGCACGGTGAAGGAGAGCACGGTGTTGACCGTCGAGTCGGTGACCTTCGAGCGCACCCAGAGGTTCAGACGACCGACGGCGAAGCCGATCACCGCGGCCACGGCGACAGCGACGACGAAAGTGCCGAGAACCTCCCAGAGGGAAACGGATGCGGCGGTGCCGGCGATGGCCGTCCGCAACAGCACGAGCGCGGTCGCGTCGTTGAGCAGGCTCTCGCCTTCGAGCACCGAGACCACCCGACGAGAGACGCCGACGCGTTTCACGATCGACGTTGCCACGGCATCCGTCGGGCTCACGATCGCCCCGAGCGCGATGCCCCACCACAGCCCAAGGCCCGGGACCACCCAGGCGAAGAAGAGGCCGAGGATCACCGCAGAGACGACCACCAGCACGATCGACAGCCCGCTGATCGCCGTGAACTCGCGGCGGAAGTTCATCGTCGGCATCGACACGGAGGCCGAATACAGCAGCGGGGGAAGGATGCCGGCGAGGATCCACTCCGGGTCGACCACCACCTCGGGCACGAAGGGCAGAAAACTGACTCCGATCCCCACGACGACGAGGATCAGCGGGGCGGCGAGGCGCAGTCTCGGGGCGAGTGCCGTGGCCGCGGCGACCGCGAGGAGGCCTGCGACGGCGACGATCAGGACTTCCATCGATTCATCCTCCCGGTGTCACATCCTCCCGGTGCCAGATCCTCGGGGCCGGCGGTCGTCGTGCGGAACAGGCAGTCGTGCGGAACAGGCCGTCGTGCGGAACAGGCCGAACTACCGGCTCGCAGCCACGGTCAGGCGGCGGGCTCTAGCAGCACGAGTGGAATCTCGCGCTTCGTCTTCGTCTGGTAGCCGGCGTAGTTGGTGTACCGCTTCGTGATGATCGGCCACATGCGGGTGCGTTCCTCGCCCGTGGCGACGCGGGCGAGCATGGGTGTGCGCGGGCCGCCCTCGATCACGACGTCCACGTGCGGGTTGTCGCGCAGGTTCAGGAACCAGGCCGGATGCCGGTCGTCGCCTCCGCGCGACGCGACGACCACGTAGGCGGCTCCGTCTCGCAGCGGCGAGGTGAGCATTGTCGCCCGCGCCTCGCCACTGCGACGGCCGATCGTCGTGAGTTCAAGCACGGGCATGCCCGCGATCGTCCAGCCGACCTTGCCACGGGTGACCCATTGCACGAGCCGGTGGGTGGCATTCATGGCCTTGAGCGAAAAATTGTTGGGCATGATCGCAGCCTACGTGCGTGGCGTCCTAGCACCGAGCATCAGCGCGGACCGTTCGCTAACTCGATCTACCCAGCCCTGGCGCCACGGCCGCTCACGCCGCACACTGGAACCGTGGCGATCACACATGTGCAGCTGTTCTCGGTCCCGGTGTCTGACCAGGAGCGAGCGCGAGCGTTCTACGTCGATGTGCTGGGCTTCGAACTCCTGTCTGACACCTGGATGGGACCGCAGATGCGCTGGGTCATGGTTGCACCGCCGCACTCGCAGACCGCCATCGCACTGGTCACCTGGTTCGACACGATGCCCGCCGGTTCACTCCGCGGCCTGGTCTTGGAGACCGATGACCTGGATGGGGACGTCGAGTCGCTCATCGCACGCGGCTTGACGATCCCGGCGGGTATCGAACACGAGCGTTGGGGTAAGTTTGCCCAGTTCACCGACCCGGACGGCAACGGCATTATTCTGCAGACCACCGGATTCGGCACCGAAATCGGATGACGGGCGGGCGCACGAGGGCCGCCTGCCGCGCACGTCCTCGGGAGTAATAAGGAGTGAGATGCAAACGATCAGTCCTTTTCTGTGGTTCGACGACAAGGCCGAAGAAGCCGCGAACTTCTACGTTTCGATCTTCGCGAACTCGAAGATCGTCAACGTGTCGCACTACTCCGAGGGCTCTCCACTTCCGGCGGGCACCGTCATGGGGGTGACCTTCGTGCTTGATGGACTCGAGTTTCAGGCCATCAACGGAGGACCGCAGTTCACTTTCACGGAGGCGATTTCGCTCTTCGTCACTGCCGGGACCCAGCAGGAGATCGACAGGTTATGGGAGAAGCTCACCGACGGAGGTGAACCGGGGCGGTGCGGCTGGCTGAAAGACAGGTATGGGCTGTCCTGGCAGATCGTCCCACCTCAACTGGGGGATTTGCTCGCAGACCCGGATGCAGAAAAGTCCGGCGCCGTGATGCGGGCGATGATGGAAATGGGCAAGATTGACATCGAGGAGCTCCGAAGGGCGCACGACGCCGTAGGGTAGGGCGTTCAGGGCGACACCTTGGTGCGACCGCGGAAGTGTGTGGGTCGGCCTTGAGGTGCTTTGGCGCGTTGGCGGTCCAGCCGATCGCCGGGGCGATGTGGTGAGTTACCGTCTTCAACAGGTGCGCGTTGTAGTCGACGCCCAGCTGGTTCGGTACCGTCAATAGGATCGTGTCGGCCGCCTGCACCGCGGCATCCTGCACCAATCGCTCCACCAACGGGTGCGCGTGTCAGCGGTGGGTAATAGAGTCGGCTCTAATTCCACTACGGCGATCGCGATGATGCGACAACGCCCGCATGGTGACCCGAAAGGAATCAATCATGGATTTGAAGAAGGTACTCGGCGTGGGTGCCGTGTTCGCGATGGGCTTCGCTCTCACGGTGGCTGGTCCCGCTCAGGCGGCGACGCCACAAGTAACAACACCACAAATAACAACGCCACACGTAACAACCGATGGTGCAGCGACGATCTACGTGCCGAGCGATTTCGTGTCTGCGCTCTCGGATACACGTTCAACTGGCCACTACGAAGTCGCTGGCACCGGGCTGCACATCTGGACAGAGGGTGCAACGTCTTCAGACAAGGTGGCCGAGTACGTTGCGACGAATAAACCTCTGGCTGAGGTTGGGGAACCGAGCCTTGATTACGTCGCGACGGCGGGCACGATCCCGCCCGGGTTCCAGCTTGTGGTCGACTTTAACGGCGACGGCAGTGCAGATGGGATCTTAGTTGGGGAGACCATTTATAGCGGTGACTGGTGGGCTTCGAGCGGTTCTTTGCAGTTCGTGAAAGACGGTGCCCCGTCACACGAAGGCGGTTCCGGAAGCTCGAATCACGGGACGCTCGACCAGTGGCGGACCGCGTTTCCCAACGCCATCGTGCAGGCTTTCGGATTCTCGCTGGGATCCGGAGTACTCGGAGATTGGACGTTGAATGCGATCAATTTTGCTGGGACCCATTACACGTTCGCGAACTCAGTCGTTCTTGACAGTAAGAACGAGTGCAAGTCCGGCGGATGGGCCACAAGCACGATCCCGGTGTTCCGCAACCAGGGTGATTGCGTGAGCTACTTCGCTTCTGCCAAGCACTGAGCCACCCGCGACGGGAGGGCGGCGCGCCCGTGCCGCACTCCCCGTTGGGTAGCTGGCCGGCCCAGAGCAGGTGCACGACCCGTTCACTTCACCATTGCGACGGCGGGTCTTGGGATCTGGCGGCAGGAAACCGGCTGCGCAGTCTCGACAGGCTCGGCCAACCCAGGGTGAGGCGTCACGGCAGGTTAGCGGTCCAGCCGATCGCCGGGGCGATGTGGTGGGCCACCGTCTCCAACAGGTGCGCGTTGTAGTCGACGCCCAGCTGGTTCGGTACCGTCAA
>JBDTBD010000017.1:0-5348 GCA_039924285.1 Terrimesophilobacter sp.
TGTTGGCCAAAGACACACACGGTTCCACCATCCGCCTTGCCCCACCGCTGGTGATCACCGCCGACGACCTCGACTTCGCCATCGAACAACTCGACGCCGTACTACAACAACTCCGCGCCTAAACAGCCGCCGCGTGATTCCTCTGTCTGGTCACGCGGGTCGGAGTCGTAGGTTTTGCATGCCGCCGTCCACTGCCAGGGCGACACCGGTGGTGGATCCGGATGCCGGACTCGCCAGATACGCGATTGCGTCAGCGACTTCCGCGGGGGAGACCATTCGGCCGTGCGGCTGACGAGCGTTGAGTGCGGCACGTTCCGCGGCAGGGTCTGCCGACTTCTCCAGCAATCGGCCGATCCACGGGGTGTCGGCCGTGCCCGGGCTTACGCAGTTGACCCGGATGCCCTCACGCAGGTGATCGGCGGCCATGGCGCGGGTGAGCGCGTGCACCGCACCCTTGGTCGCGCTGTACAGCGCGCGCTCCGGCAGTCCCGCGGTGGCCGCGATCGATCCGGTGTTGACGATCGCCGCGGACGGCGAGCGTCGCAAGTGCGGCAGCGCAGCTCGGCTGACGCGCACCATACCGAGCAGGTTGATGTTCAATACGCGCAGCCACTCGGCGTCGTCGTTGTCCGCGACGGTGCCCTGCGCACCGATGCCGGCGTTGTTGACCACGATGTCCAGACGGCCGAAATGGGCCACGACCGCGTCGACGGCCGCGCGAACCGAGGCGTCGTCCGCGACATCCGCCCGCACCGCGAATAGCCCCTCCGCGGCGAAGTCGGGCTGAAGATCGAGCACGGCCACTTGCGCGCCCGCCTCACTGAGTCGCTGTGCGGTCGCCGCGCCCAGGCCGGATGCTCCACCGGTGACGATGGCCACGAGCGAGTCGAATTCCTGTCCCATGTGTGTCTCCTAGGCCTGAACGAATTCCTGGCGTTGCCGCCCGAGACCGTCGATCTCGATCTCCACGACGTCGCCGGCCTTCAGATACGGGAACCGGCCGGAGAGAGCGACGCCCTGCGGGGTGCCGGTGAGGATCAGATCGCCCGGTTCTAGGGTGAGGTATTGGCTGAGATGCCAGACTAAGAAGTCGACGTCGAAGATCATGTCGGCCGTGGAGGAATCTTGGCGGGGCTCGCCGTTCACCCAACTGCGCAGCCGCAGATTGTGGTAGTCCACCTCGTCGGGAGTCACCAGCCACGGCCCGATCGGACTGAACCCGGGGGCGGATTTGCCCTTGCTCCACTGCCCGCCGGACACGCTCAGCTGAAAGTCGCGCTCCGACAGGTCATTCGCGGTCACGAATCCGGCGATGTGCCCGACGCTTTCTGCCGGCGAGTCCAGGTACGACGCACGGCGCCCGATGACGACGCCCAGCTCGACCTCCCAGTCCGTCTTGACGCTGGTCCGGGGGATGAATGCGGTGTCGTTCGGGCCCACCACAGTGTTGGGGGTCTTGAGGAAGATGATCGGAGTCGTCGGCGGCTCGGAACCGGACTCGGCGGCATGGGCCGCGTAGTTCTGCCCGATGCAAATCACCGCCGAAGGCCTGGCGACGGCCGCACCGATGCGCCGACTCTCAGCGTCACGCAGCACCGGCAGGGCGCCCGCGTCGAGAGCCGCGCGTGCGGCATCCAACCCGCCACCTTCCAGGAATGGGCCGGCGATTTCCGACGTCATACCGCTGAGGTCGTACGTCGTGTCGCCCACAATGATCACCGGGTGCTCGGCGCCGAGGTTTCCCAGGCGTGCCAGTTTCATCTGTTCCTCTCATCGGCATGTGGAAGCGGCAGGACATCGGAGCTATGAACGCCGTTCTTAGGAATATTAGCGCCTTGTGGGCTTGTTTTAGACTATTAACAGAATATACATCAGATGTCTAAGGTGTGCACTACTGGTTTGGAAACGGCCACGCGTGAGCCGCATCATCGAACTCGTTACAACGGACGTACGGTTTCTGGCATCCTCGATGCTGGACGGTTCGGATGCGATGAACCGCGACCCCGACTATTCGGCCGCTTACCTCGTCATTCGAACCGACGGGCGGGACGGCCACGAGGGACACGGCTTCGTCTTCACCATCGGCCGGGGCAACGATGTCGAGGTCGCCGCGATCAATGCTCTTGCCGGACATCTGAGGGGGCGCAACGTCGAGGCGCTGCTCGCAGACCTCGGGCCATCTCTGGCGAGAACTGGTCTACGACTCCCAACTGCGCTGGCTCGGCCCAGAAAAAGGCGTCATGCACATGGTGATCGGTGCGGCCATCAACGCGCTGTGGGACCTCAAGGCCAAGCGCGAGGGCAAGCCGCTTTGGCTGCTGCTGTCGGTGCTGCACGGGGTGTCTCGCGACCAGCTGATGGCGCGTCACAAGGCCAACCACGTGCAGGTCGTCTACGCGCCGGATGCGGCGACGGCGGACAAGGCGCTGCTGGTCAAGGCAGCCCTGTTCCACGAGCTCGGCGTTGCGGTACACCTGTGCGGTGACGTCGCCCTCTAACCTGCGACCGGGGGTCAGACGACCGCCCGGCGTAGCCACTGTTCTACGCCACTGATGTGCACCGTGACCTGGGAGCGCACGAGTTCAACGTCGCCGGAGGCGAGCGCATCCACAATCGCGTGATGTTCTGCAAGAGTGCGCTCCACCGCGTGTTCCTGGGTCAGCCCGCGCCACACCCTCGCACGCAGAGTTTTGCCGGAGAGGCCGTCGACCAGGCTGGCAAGGTACGAATTCCCGGACAGCTCGCTGATCAGTCGATGGAACTGCATGTCATGGGATACGAGGTCGTCGATCGAGGTGTGCTCGCCAACGTCGGTGACCAGACCACGCAGCCGCGCGACGTCTTCCGATGTGATTCGCGCAGCGGCCAGGGCAGCCGCCGACGGTTCCAAGATGCGCCGTACCTCGAACAGCTCGAGCACTGAGCTGTCCTGGTGGATGTCGACGACGAACGCCATCGCTTCCAGCAGTAACCCAGGCTCAAGGCTCGTCACATAAGTGCCGTCGCCGCGCCGCACGTCGAGCACCCGGATGATTTCGAGTGCTTTGACGGCTTCCCGCAGCGAACTACGGGACAGCCCGAGCAACTCGCTCAGCTCCTTTTCGGGGGAGAGCCGATCGCCGGGCTTCAGTTCTCCTGAGAGGATCATGTCCTTGATTTTGAGGATCGCCTCGTCTGTGACGGCCATGCTCCGAGTGTATGCGGCTCGGGATAGGGCGGGGGTAGCCGTCAAGCCGTTCGGCTACGATCACATCGAGTGCGCCTAGAGTGGGCTGGGTGAGCGACGGGAACGTAGCGTGACTGCCTGGAGACCGAGAGTCGCCTTCGCCATGGGCTCTGACAAACTGCGGTCAGGGTTGTTCCCGGTAGAGCTTGTGGCCAGGTTGAACCAGACCGCCGATGTCGTGCAGACCCGGGCGTTGACCGAGTTCTCCTCGCCGAGAGCAAAGCAGGTGCTGTCCGACATTGACGCGCTCGTCACTGGATGGGAGTGCCCGGTCGTGGATGCTTCGGTGCTCGAGCTGGCACGGAATTTGCGGTTGGTCGCCCACGCCGGCGGCACGGTCAAGCCATACCTCGATCCCGAGGTGTGGCGGCGGGGAGTCACTGTGACCTCAGCCGCCGAGGCGAACGCCCTGCCGGTTGCCGAGTTCACGCTCGGCTGCATCCTGCTGTCGGGCAAAAAGGCGTTCGACGCGGTTCGCGCGCTGGCAGCTCAGCAGGGCGCTTTCGATCGAGCCGGTTTGGCTTCCGACGTCGGAAACTTCCACACCACCGTCGGCATCATCGGGGCGTCACGGGTGGGGCGACTGGTGCTCGAGCTGCTGCGTCCGTTGAATTTCACGGTTCTGCTCGCGACTCCCGAGTTGACTGCCGGCGAGGCACAGGTCCTCGGCGCCCGACTGGTGAGTCTGGACGAGTTGATGGCGCAAAGCCGGATCGTGTCGCTGCACGCACCGCTGCTGCCGGAGACGATCGGAATGATCGGGCGTGCGCAACTGAAGTCGATGCCCGATGGTGCCGTTTTCATCAACACCGCGCGGGGTCAACTGGTCGACCACGAGGCACTGAGGATCGAGGTACGGCAGGGGCGGATCTCGGCGGTGCTGGACGTCACCGATCCCGAACCGCTGCCCACCGGGGACCTGTTGTACGACCTGCCGAACGTAACACTGACCCCGCACATCGCAGGATCGATGGGGAACGAGCTGGCCGGGTTGGGTGCCGCCGCCGTTGCCGAGATCGAGCAACTCGCTGCCGGGCAACCACAGCTTTTCCCGGTGGGGCAGGGCGATCTGCGGCAAATGGCATGACGACCCTCACCGCATCGACTCTCACCGCATCCACGCTCGGCGCCCCGGACGATGACCTGGCCACAGTACTTTCCTGGTTGGCGCTGGCGGGCGTGCCCGGAGTGGAATTGCGGGTCGCACCCGGGCAGATCGCCCACGCCGGGATGGCCGCCGACGAGTGCGCCGACGTACGCGCGACGCTCGCCGATGCGGGAATCCGACTGACGGGCCTCGCCAGCTACATCAAGCTCTGCAGAAACGCGAGCGATGGGAGCGTGATCGGCGAGCTCGCGGACGTTCTGAAGCTCGCATCACAGCTGGGTGCGCCGGTGGTGCGCGTCTTCCCCGGCGCCCCGGTCCACTCGGCGCCCTATGGCATCCGCCCGCGGCTACGTGAACCCGAGGCCGACGTGACGGCGCGCGCCATCAGGCGACTGGACGCGGTCGCGCACCTCAGCGAGGACCTCGGCTCCCACCCGGCGCTGGAGACCCACGATTCCCATCCGCGCGCCGCCGACATCGTGCCGATCCTGGAGCGCGCTTCGGGCCCGGTCGGCGCGGTCTGGGACCTCATGCATCCGTGGCGCACCGGAGAACAGCTTAAACAGACCTGGGAACTCCTCGC
Organism: Terrimesophilobacter sp.; assembly: GCA_039924285.1. GTDB lineage: Bacteria > Actinomycetota > Actinomycetes > Actinomycetales > Microbacteriaceae > Parafrigoribacterium. Next base: position 4,918 of record JBDTBD010000017.1, read on the forward strand.
CCCGTGGCTTGCCGACGGTCGAGGATCCGTGCAGGTAAAGGATGCGAATCTGCCGACGGATGCGATGCCGTTGCCCATCGGCGATGGCACGCTCCCGGTGGACGAGTTCGCGCAGCTGCTGATAGACCACGGCTACGACGGCGTCGTCTGCCTGGAGTGGGAGAAAGCCTGGTACCCCTCGGCACCGGATCTGCCCGTTGGGCTCGATTCCGCCGTGCGCTGGTTCGACCGGCACTGGCGGTCGTAGGACGCCCTAGGCGGTCGGAACCTTCTTTCGCGCAGCCGGCGCCTTCTTCGTTGCCGCCTGCGCGGTCGTAGCTTTCGCCTTCGCCGCCTTCACTGTGGGAGTTGGAGCGGCCGCGGCCTTCTTCGAGGTGGCTTTCTTCACGCCGACCGCCTCGGCAGCATCCACCACCGGACGAGCGATCGGC
>JBDTBD010000018.1:0-6252 GCA_039924285.1 Terrimesophilobacter sp.
GCGACACCACTGAGAACTGACTTCAAATACCGCGAACGGGAGGCCTTGGCCTTCGCGAATACGCTCATGTTGCTCCTTGTATTTCGAGTGTGTGAGACATGGCAGAGTTATGCTGCCTTCCGCAAACGTATTGCCCAAACGGCCTGGGCACAAATGAATGCACGCCGCAGGGCATTAACACTGCAGAATCGTTACTATTCGCACCCCGTTCGGGGGTAAATTGCGCAGATCGCGGCGGTCGAGCCGAAATCCGCAGTTCAACCGGCGAGGATCGTTCCGATGCGCGCGTACTGGTTCTCGGCGTTGTAGCGGTACACGCCGTAGTGCGCGGGCGACGGGTTTCCGGCGGCATCGAGAGTGAGCGGACCGGACACCCCGTCGTAGTCGATGTCGTTCTTGGTTTTCAGCACGTCGAGACATTCGCCGAAGCTCATGCACTTGATGCCAGTGGCCGAGACGATGCGCAGGTTACGGGCCACTGCCGCCCCGCTGTCGTTGTGCCCCACGATGGCGGCGAGGGCGGCGAGCATCACGGCGTCGTAAGCCTCCGCGGCGTACTGGAAGTCGGTGACGGAAGGCTCGGCCGCGAGCACGCGTTTGTTGAACGCGTCGTCCGGCGTCGCCCCCTCGAGCACCCCGTTCACGTCTTTTAAGGCGCCGGCCGGCAAAGCCTGGGAGTAATCAGCGAGATTGCCGCTCGTCAGCCACAGCTTGGCGCCACCGAAGCCGGACGCACCGAGCGCCGTGATCAGCGCTTGGTTTTGTGCCATCGCGCTGAACGGGCTGACCAGCGCCACTGCGTCCGGCGCTGCCTTCACGATGGCGGCGACCACCGGCGCGAAATCTTTCGTATCGGCTCCGAAGCTCTGCCGCGTCACCAGCGTGCCACCTACTGCCTGCATCGCGCTCGGTAGCCTCTGGGTCACCGCGGCCCCCGTGGCATCGTCGAACGCGACGACGCCGAGCTTCTTGGCTCCTGCCTTCGTGACAGCGGCCGCCAGCGCGTCCGCTTGCAGTGCTGCGGAAGGAACGGTGCGGAAGAACCATCCGGCGTTCGCGGGCGCGGTCAGCTCGACGCCGGCCGCAGCGGGTGAGATCACCGGGATTTTCGCCGCGATCGTCTTCGGCAGCAACCGGGCCACGAGCACCGACGACGACGGGCCGATCACGACGTCGATCTTCTTGGCGATCAAATCGGCGAAGGAGGCTTCCAGCGTGGCGGTGGAGGCGTCACCGGAGTCCCGGTGGAACACCTCGACAGGCACGCCGAGCACTCCCCCAGCCGCGTTGATCTCACGCACTGCGAGTTCGACACCGGCGGCCTGCGCCGGGGCGATGAAGGCGGAAGCGCCTGTCGTCGGGAAGAGCGTGCCGATGCGCAGCACGCCATCGCCGGGAGCTACAGAACTGACCGTCGCGCTGTGGCTGGGAGACGCCGACGGCGGCCCACTCGAGGTGCTCGTGCAGGAAACGCAGACACACGAGACCGCGACGAAAGCGGCAACGAGCCCGAGGATGCGGGATCTGGACATCCGAGCATCCTTTCGTAATCGCCGTATGTTCGTGTCGTTGTGGCGGAAGACTACCGAACGCTCACCCGGGCAGCGGTAAGGCGCGGCGGGCGCGGCCCGCGCGGCCGGAGAGCACCATGTCGGTTGAGAGGATGATCAGTGCCACCCAGACCAGGGCAAAGCCGATCCAGCGCGAGGCCGGCATCGCTTCGTGGAGCACGAACGCGCCGATCACGAACTGGAGAATCGGGGTCAGGTATTGAATCAAGCCGATCGTCGTCAGGCGCAGCCGGCGGGCGGATGCTGCGAACAAAAGCAACGGAATGGCCGTGACCACTCCGGCGCTGAGCAGCAGCAGCGTATTGGCCACGCCGACGTTGCCAAAGGTGATGCCGGTCGTCGACCCGACGAAGACGAGCTCGACCACGGCGACAGGAACCAGCCAGCCCGTCTCCACGGTCAGGCCGGTCAGCGCATCCACCTTTCCGCCGACCGATTTCTTCGCGTAGCCGTACAACCCGAACGAGAACGCCAGCGAAAGGGCGATCCAGGGGAACGCTCCGTAGTTGATCGCGAGAACGAGCACCGCGACACCGCTCAACGCGACCGCAATCCATTGTGCGCGCCGGAGTTTCTCCCTCAGCAGTAGCACGCCGAGCAGCACGGTGAGGATGGGGTTGATGAAGTATCCGAGAGCCGCTTCGGTGACATGCCCGGCCAACACGGCCACCAGATACACCTGCCAGTTGACGAAGACGAGCACCCCGGCGACGCCCAGAGTCAGAAAAAGCCTGGTTTGCCGCACGATGGCGAAGACCTTGTCCCAGCGGCGCAGCCCGGTGATGATGACAAGGCAGAAGACGAACGAGAACAGCACCCGGTAGGCGACGATCTCGAACGGCCCACTCGGCAGCAGGAGCAGAAAGTAGAGGGGGAACAATCCCCAGAGGCCGTACGCGGACACAGCGTAGGCGACACCGGAACGCTCGCGCGCGGCGAAAGCGGAGGGGGCTGACACTGTCCGCATGCTACTCCTGTTCGTTCCGCGACCGTATGCGCGAATAGCCCGTCCGGATCAACCGGACGGGCTATTCCAGCGCTGGATGCCAGCGCGTCAGCTGAGCGTGAGGCTAGCGCACCACGACTGCGAGCACATCGCGAGCCGAGAGCACGAGCAGGTCTTCGCCGCTGTACTTGACCTCGGTTCCGCCGTACTTGGAGTAGATGACCTTGTCACCCACGACGATATCGAGCGGGACGCGGTTGCCGTTATCGTCGATGCGTCCCGGACCTACCGCAAGGACTTCGCCCTCTTGGGGCTTCTCCTTCGCGGTGTCAGGAATGACGAGACCGGACGCCGTGGTCTCCTCTGCATCGACCTGCTTGACAACAATGCGATCCTCGAGCGGCTTGATTGACACCGACACGGTTGACCTCTTTCTGAAGAACTCTAGAAATCTTTGGTTAGCACTCTCACTGCGAGTGTGCCAGAACAACTGTACGGCTTCAATTGGCACTCGGTCAATCCGAGTGCCAACTCGCGACCGATTCCCTGCCCCGCTTCCCGGTCTGATACCTTCCGAAATGACGGACTTTTGGCACGGGATGCCCCCGGATCGCCGAGCACAGGCATCCGGATGACCAAATCTCCGTCATTTCGGAAGAGAATGGGCGGATGGACACCGCCGAGCTGCTCGAAGTGCTGTCGGCCGACGGACTGCGTTTGCTCGACTCGCTGCCGCCCTACGACTCGAAAGCGGATGTCGTGCACACCGTGAGCGCGTTGCGCGCCCGGGGTCACTCCCCCGCCCTCGTCGCGGCGGTGCTGACGCAGTCCAAGCTGCGGCGACACGCGAAGGTCAAGTTCGGCGAATTCCCGGACCGGATGCTGTTCACTCCGGCGGGGCTGGAACAGGCGACCCGACTGTCGGTCGCTGCGGTGCACGCCGGCCGGTTTCGCTCGGCGGGGCTGCACCGCGTCGCCGACCTCGGCTGCGGGATCGGCGGAGACGCGCTCGCGCTGGCCGCCCTCGACATTCAGGTGACGGCGCTCGAACGCGACGAAGTCACCGCCGCCGTCGCCGCGTACAACCTCACGCCGTGGCCGGTCGTCACCGTGGTGCACGCCGAGGCGGAGTCATTCGATCCCACGGATGTCGACGGCGTGTACCTGGATCCGGCCAGGCGCACCGACTCGCGTCGCTTGACCAACCCCGCCGACTGGTCGCCGTCGCTGGACACCGTGTTCGCCCTCGCCGACCGGCTGCCGACCGGGGTGAAACTCGCTCCGGGCATGGACCGCGCGCTAATCCCGCCATCGGCCGAAGCGCAATGGGTCTCCGTGGACCGGGAGGTGGTCGAGGTGTCGCTGTGGTTCGGCGCCCTGACCAGGCCGGGCATCCGCCGCAGCGCGCTGCTGCTGTTCGGAAAGCACGGTAGCGCCGAGCTGACGGCCGGCGCCGACAGCGACGACGCACCGGTCGGTGCGCTCGGAGGGTACCTCTACGAACCGGATGGCGCCGTCATCCGCGCCCGGCTGATCGGCGATCTGGCGCGTCGACTCGACGCCACCATGATCAGCGACAAGATCGCGTATCTCAGCTCCGACACCCGCGCGGACACTCCGTTCGCCACACGATTCCGCATCGTCGCGGTGCTGCCGTGGGACGAACGCGCGTTGAAGAAGACACTGGCACAACGCGGCGTCGGCACGCTGGAGATCAAGAAGCGGGGAGCCGATGTCGACCCGGCGAAGCTGCGTAAGCGGCTCGCGCTGAAGGGCACGAACAGCGCGACCGTGGTGATCACCCGGGTAGCGGGGCGCCACTGTGTGCTGATCGTCGAGCGCGACGGCGAGCTTCCGTAACCCGGGCGCCCAGCGATCCTTGGGCGTCAGGACGTCAGGACGTCAGGACTTCAGAACTTCAGGGCGTCGGAATCGGAATGCCGCTCGTGACTGCTGCTCCGAAAGCGATCAGCAAGAGGAGCGGGATCAGGATCAGCAGGCTGAGCAAAATCGCCACGAAGCCCGTGATGATCCCGACCAGCCACATCCACTTGGGCGCCAGGGGCTCCCGGCCCTTGGCGATGAAACCGATGATCACGGCGGCGATAGCGCCGACAAAACCGAGCACCGGGACCCAGCAGAACACCAGGCTGCCCAGCCCGACGATGAACGAGGTGAGGCTGAGCGTTTGTTTCGGGCCCGGCGTGACCGCGCCGTACCCGGGCCCGGCCCCCGCGGGAACGGCCCCCGCGGGAACGGCCCCCTCCGCTCTGGCGCCGTAGGGCGTGGCACCGGGCACATCGCCACGTGCCTCGCCGCGCACATCGCCGGAAAGCGGCGGCCCGTCCGGCGGCGCGCCAGGGCCTGGCGGTGGATTGGTCGGCGGAGTGGTCGGTGGAGTCGGCGGCGGAACCGTCGGCGGCGGGTTGCTGGGTGGGAAGTTCGGATCACTCATGACGCCTCCAATTACGGGTGACAGGCTGGTTGCGGGCCATGGTGGCACTGTGGACAGTGCCTGTCAATGGGTCGCGGACTACGGCGGGTCGGGGCTCCGGCGCCTAGCGGTAGCGGAACGGCCGAAAGTTGCGCCTGGGGAACCGGCATCAGGCCTGGATGTCGGTGACCGGCAAGGTGGAATCCGCGCCGAAGCCGAGCCCGGATGGCGCATGCCCGGCCATGACCAACTGTGCGCCGAGCGCCGCGATCATCGCGCCATTGTCGGTGCACAACGACAGTGGCGGCACTCGCAGTTCGATCCCGTGTGCGGCGCACCGCTGCGCCGCCACCTCGCGCAGCCGGACGTTGGCGATGACGCCCCCGCCGAGCAGCAGGCGCGGGATTCCGAAGTCCAGGCACGCGGCGACGGCCTTCGCTGTGAGCACGTCGACGACTGCCTCGCGGAAACTCGCGGCGGTATCTGCCATGGGCACCGGTTCGCCGGCATCCGTCCGCTGTTCCACCCAGCGCGCCACCGCTGTCTTGAGTCCCGAGAATGAGAAATCGTAGCGGTGCTGCGCGAAATCCTTGGGCCGGCTCAGGCCTCGGGGAAAGCGGATGGCGGACGGATCGCCGCCGCGGGCAACCCGATCGATGTGCGGGCCGCCGGGGTAGGGCAGGCCGAGCAGCCTGGCCACCTTGTCGAACGCTTCGCCGGCCGCGTCATCGATCGTCTCACCGAGCAGTTCCACATCCGAGACGAGGTCGCGCACCAGCAGCAGCGAGGTGTGCCCGCCGGAGACCAGCAGTGCAATGGTGGGGTATTCCAGCGGACCGGATGCCGCGGTCAGAGCCGCAGCCGATCCGGCGTCATGACGCAGCACGTCGGCCCCGACGTGGCCGACGAGGTGGTTGACGGCGTAGAGCGGCGTGTCGAGGGCGATGGCGAGCGCCTTCGCCGCGCCCACTCCGACCATGAGAGCACCGGCGAGCCCCGGGCCGCTGGTGACGGCGATCGCGTCGAGATCGTGGAGCGTGACGCCTGCTTCGTCAAGCGCGGCCGTCAGGCTCGGCGTGAGCGCTTCGAGGTGGGCGCGCGCCGCGATCTCAGGGACCACGCCGCCGTACCGGGCGTGTTCGTCCATCGACGACGCGATCACGTTGGCGAGCAGGACGTCACCGCGCACGATGCCGATGCCGGTTTCATCGCAGCTGGTCTCGATTCCCAGCACGAGCGGGCCGCCGGATACGTCAGCCCCGCCACTCGTCACGAGAAGTTCCCGAGGATCCTCCGCTTCC
>JBDTBD010000019.1:0-3924 GCA_039924285.1 Terrimesophilobacter sp.
CCTGCCACGATCCGAGATTCGGGCCGCAGGCAACGATCACGCTGAAGTCGCAGTTCAGCTTGGACTGCGGATGCTCGAGTATTTGGAACTTGTCGAGCGTCAACGCCCAGGCGGCGACGAGGCCGATAATGCCAGAAACAACGAGGAATACGGCGAGACCGAGTGGATGTTGACGTTGCGGCGATGGCACGCCCCCGATTATTGCATGGCTCAAATCCCGGCTTGCAGCCGATGCGTGCGATAATTTGATGTAGTCATCCGAGCCGCGCTCGGAATGGCGCCAAAGAAGGCTTCCCGGGCACCGAACCGGGCCACGACGAATCGGCACACCGTGCCGTAACTCAGAGCGTGTCGGATAGCCAGCTCCGAACAGGAAGAACAAAGACGAGCGCCACCGCAGTCAGTCCCGTACCAGTGCGACAGTGCCCAACGGCACAGCGTGTATAGGATCGGGCAGGACAGGCGGAGGGCGAGACGTGAGGATTAGCGTGAGACCACCAAGCGGGTCTTCCGCGTGAGAGAGTACCCGAACTGGTGGCGCGGCCGCCCGTGGCGGGGTAGGAGTACGCCAGCAATGGTGGAGAACACTAACAACAACAATGGCGAGAACACCGACGGCGTCAAAAAGCGCAGGCTCTTCGGATCGCATCGGCAGCCCAAGCAGGTAGCGTCACAGCAGCAGGAGCTCGATATTCCGGCATCCGCAGCTCAGCCCGATCAGCCGGCGGAGCCGGACGTGCGTGCCGCGGTGACCGGCGCGACTGACGCGCATGAGCCTTCGGCGGGCACAAGTACAAGCACGAGCGCGCCCAGCAAGGCAGCGCCGAGCACGGCAGTGTCCAGCACGGCAGCGCCAAGTAAGTCAGCGCCAAGTAAGTTAGCGCCGAGCAAGGCCGCGGCCAGCACGGCTTCATCCTCCGAGTCAGGCCTTGCCGAGGCTGCGTCAGAGGCCGCATCCGAGGCGGCAGTAGCCGCACCGGCGGCGAAGACCCGCGCCCGGCGCGCACCGGCGACGCGCGCCAAGAAGACCGAGACGTCCGCCGAGTCCAGCGACACGGCTTCCGCTGAGTCTGAGGCCCCTGAGGCCCCGGCGGAGCCGGAGACGGCACCGGCGCGAGCGTCGTTGATGTCACCGCTGTTCCAAGCCCCCGACCTGTCGGCATTCCCGCCACGGCGCGGCGAGCGCGGCAGAGGGGATCACGACCGCGGCGACCACGACAACGGGCACGACAACGGCCACGACGACAACGGGCGTGACCGCGAGCGTCATGACGACGAGACCAGCACGGTGCGCCGGCGTGCACGCCGCCGCTCCGGCGACGAGGACCAGTCCGGAGAGGACACCCCGCCCGGCACCGTGATCAAGGTGCGGACGCCGCGCAAACAGCACGAACCGAGCAACGAACCGCAAAAGGTGCGTGGCTCCACCAGGCTCGAGGCCAAGAAGCAGCGCCGACGCGACGGACGGGACGCCGGACGGCGTCGGTCGGTCATCACCGAGTCCGAGTTCCTGGCTCGGCGTGAGAGCGTCGACCGCGCCATGGTGGTGCGTTCCAAGGCCGACCGCATCCAAATCGCCGTGCTGGAAGACGGCGTGCTTGTCGAGCACTACGTCGCGAAAGCAGCAGAGGCATCCCTCATCGGCAACGTGTATCTGGGACGCGTGCAGAACGTGTTACCCAGCATGGAGGCGGCGTTCGTCGACATCGGACGCGGGCGTAACGCCGTGCTCTACTCGGGTGAGGTCGATTGGGAGGCCGCTGCGGCCGACCACAAGGGCGGCAGCCAGGCGCGCAGGATCGAACTCGCCCTGAAGCCCGGCGACAAGGTGCTCGTGCAGGTCAGCAAGGATCCTGTCGGACACAAGGGCGCCAGGCTGACCAGTCAGGTGTCGCTGCCGGGCCGGTACCTGGTGTACGTGCCGAACGGGTCGATGAACGGCATTTCGCGCAAGCTGCCTGATACCGAGCGGGCTCGTCTCAAGAAGATCCTCAAAGAGGTGCTTCCCGACAACGTCGGTGTCATCGTTCGCACCGCGGCCGAGGGTGCCACGGAGGAACAGCTGACACTCGACGTCAACCGCCTCACCGCCCAGTGGGCCGAGATCAGCCATGCGCTGGAGAGCGTGCAAGCGCCTGCCCTGCTGCACAGCGAGCCCGACCTGCTGGTCAAGATCGTGCGCGACGTGTTCAACGAGGACTTCCACAGGCTCGTGATCGAGGGCGAGGATGCCGAGGCCACCATTCTGAAGTACCTCGGTCAGGTGGCCCCCGACCTCATCGACCGCATCGAGCGGTACGACGGCGCCGACTCGTTCGACGAATTCCGGATCTCTGAGCAGATCGAAAAGGCACTCGACCGAAAGGTGTGGTTACCCTCCGGTGGCTCCCTCGTCATCGACCGCACCGAGGCGATGACTGTCATCGACGTGAACACCGGGAAGTTCGTCGGATCCGGCGGCAACCTCGAAGAGACGGTGACGAAGAACAACCTCGAGGCGGCAGAGGAGATCGTGCGCCAACTCCGGCTTCGTGACATCGGCGGCATCATCGTCGTCGACTTCATCGACATGGTGCTCGAGTCCAACCGCGACCTGGTGCTGCGGCGACTGGTGGAGTGCCTCAGTCGCGACCGTACCAAGCACCAGGTGGCCGAGGTCACCTCACTCGGATTGATCCAGATGACGCGCAAGAAGTTGGGTCTCGGCCTCGTCGAGTCGTTCAGCGAGCCGTGCGAGTACTGTGCCGGCCGAGGCATCATCATCCACCACGACCCGGTGACCAGACACCGTCAAACGGCTCAGCCGGAAATCCGTCGAGGCCGCGGCAAGGGCGGCGATTCCGGCCGCAGCTCCTCGGGCAATGGCACAGCGTCGAAGAACGGCGCAGGCACCGGCGTCGTGATGCACGCCATCACCGAGGACGTGAAGAGCGCGCTGGCGCAGATCGCGGCGAGCACGATTGTGCCGACAGCAGAGACGTCAGAGCAGCAAGCGGCGCACCAGGCTGGGCAGCAGGGGCCAGCTGCGGCATCGGAGCCTGACTCCGCAGCGCGACGCGGGTCCGAATCCGCGCCAGACTCCGCGGCCGTGCAGCTGCCCGACGCAGCGCGGGATGCCGTGACATCGGATGCGCCGGAAACCCTCGCAGAGACCGCGTCAGTGGCCGCTGCGGAGGCTGCGATAGCAATCCTGGACATCCCGGTGAAGAAGAGCTCCCGGCCGCAGCGACGAATCAGCACCAAGGACGCCGAGGACATCCTCGACTCCGTGCTCGATGCGCTCCCTGAGCCGAAGCAGCCCGGTCAGGGTCGCTCCCGGCGTCCCCGCCGTGCGTCGTCGGCCGGCAGCACCGTCACCACCACCACGACCCCGTCGGACCAGCCCTCCTAGCTCGCCTGGCCTGGCCTGGCCTGGCCTCATCCGTTCCTTTGATCCCGTTTCAAGGAGAAACTGTACTTCGCCGGCAACAACCCGGCGAAGTAGGGCTGTTCCGAACAGAAACTCCGTGAAACGGGATTGACGTCACGGTGCGGGATTGGCGCGGCGCTCGCGTTGAGAGACGCGCAAACCACTGGCCTGCAGCCGGGAAACGAAGTCCCGGATGCTGACCGGATGCGCTCCCGCCGCCACCAGTTCATCGTACCGATCGGCAGGAACGTCGTAGTGATCCAGATCGAAGCTCCGGCTCGGAACCCCTGTGGATGCCGCGAAGCGGTGCAACTCATCGAGAGACGTGTCGCTCACAACGTGGGACCACAGCCTGTCGTGAGCCGGCCAGATGGGCTGGTCGATCAGCACGGTCATGGATGAATTCTAAACAACGCGCGGAATAGGGCGATGTCGGGAACGGAGCCAAGCATCCGGTAAAATAGACAAACGCGGGCCCGCTGAGACAGTTTGACCGGCCCGCCGGTTATCGAGTA
>JBDTBD010000020.1:0-22280 GCA_039924285.1 Terrimesophilobacter sp.
GGGAGCCTCGGCGGGTCCACCCTGGAAACCAACGACATCGGCCACCTCGTGAATGACCAATACAGCGTCACGGTCAACTTCGAGCTCTCGGTACCGCCGGGGTCGGCGACCAGTTGTGCGCTGCAGGCTCAGAACGAACAACACGGCATCGTCGGCTGGAAGATCGTGGACATCCCAGCCTCGGATCGTTTCACCCGAACCTTCACCCAAGCCGTGCGCACGGCCGAACGCGCGTTCACGGGCTTGATATACCGTTGCTGGCTCACGTAAGCTGAAAAGAGTCACGTACGAGACCGGCCCGTCGGCCGGTCTCGTTTGTTTGTTGCCGAACACACCGTGCGGCGAAGGTAAGGAGTGCACACATGACCGAGGTCACTAACGCCAGCAACGTCACTTGGCTGACTCAGGAGGCGTTCGACCGCCTCACCGCGGAGCACGAAGCGCTGAGCACTCAGGGACGCATCGAGATCGCCAAGAAGATCGAACTCGCGCGAGAAGAAGGCGACCTCAAGGAAAACGGCGGGTACCACGCCGCCAAAGAAGAGCAGGGCAAGATGGAAGCGCGCATCCGTCAGCTCACCACCCTATTGCGCTCCGCCACCGTCGGCGATGCCCCCGCCGATGACGGCATCGTGGAGCCCGGGATGCTCGTGACGGCCAACATCGGCGGCGACAAGAGCATCTTCCTGGTCGGCAATCGGGAGATCGCCGGCGACAGCGACCTCAACGTGTACAGCGAACAGAGCCCGCTCGGACTCGCCATCATCGGCCACAAGCAGGGCGAAACGGTGCACTACACCGCGCCAACCGGCAAGGAGATCACAGTGAAAATCACCAAGGTGGAAATCTTCGAGCCGTAAGCCGGGTGAGTTAGCTCACCCGCGGGTCGTAGCCGTCCTCGCGCAGTCGCTCCAAGACTCGCTGGACATGCTCCGGTCCGCGAGTTTCCAAGCTCAGTTCCAGTTCGACTTCGCTGATCAGTGCGTCGCGTCCGTGGCGGGTGTGCAGCACCTCGACGACGTTCGCGTTCATCTCCGAAATGAGATTCGACACCCGAGCGAGCTGGCCCGGGCGATCCGGTAGCAGCAGCTTCAGCTTCAGATAGCGGTCGGAGGCGGCCAGGCCGAGCGCGATGACCCGCTCCATCACGAGCGGGTCGATGTTCCCGCCGCTGAGCACGGCGACTGTCGCTCCGGCGCTGGTCACCTGACCGGTGAGGATCGCGGCGACCGCCACCGCTCCGGCCGGTTCCACCACGAGCTTGGCGCGTTCCATGAGCATGAGCAATGCCCTGGCGATGTCGTCGTCGCTGACGGTGACGATCTCGTCGACCAGGTCCCTGATGATCTGGAAGTTCAGCACGCCGGGTTTGCTCACCGCAATGCCGTCAGCGATGGTGGGCGAGATGGTGATCTCTGTGGGCTCGCCGTTCTTCAGCGACACCGGATACGGCGCCGAATTCTCGGCCTGCACGCCGATCACGCGGAAGGTCCGCGAGTCGCGCTCGCCGAGGAGCTTCAGCGCGCTCGCGATGCCCGAGATCAGTCCGCCGCCGCCGATCGGAACGATCACGGTCTCGAGGTCCGGGACCTGATCGAGAATCTCCAAACCCAGGGTGCCCTGCCCGGCAATGATGTCGACGTGGTCGAACGGCGGGATAAGCACGGCGCCGGTGTCTTTGGCGAACTCCGCGGCCGCGCGCAGCGGCTCATCGACGGTGTGCCCGCGAAGCACGACCTCGGCACCGTAGCGGCGGGTGGCTTGAAGCTTGGGCAGCGCGACGCCAACCGGCATGAAGATGGTTGCTGCGATACCCAGTTCCCTCGCGGCCAGGGCAACCCCTTGAGCGTGATTTCCTGCGGACGCGGCCACGACCCCGCGGGCGCGCTCTTCCGAGGTCAGCTTCGCCATCCGGTTGTACGCGCCACGCACCTTGTACGATCCGGTGCGTTGCAGGTTCTCGCACTTCAGATACACCGGGGCTCCGAGGATCTCCGCGAGGAACCGGGAACTCTCCATGGGAGTGACGGCGGCAACACGGGAAACCACCTTTCGTGCCGCTTCGATGTCCGCCAACGTGGGACCGACAAGGAGACTTTCAGGCATCTACCGCACCATTCTTCCCAAAGGAATCGTCGCTCAACGGCGCACCGGAATCGGTACGCCACTTCCCGCTGGCGATGTAGCGGATCATCACGTTCAATACCGCCACCACCGGAACCGCGAACAGTGCTCCGGGGATCCCGGCCAGGAAGCTACCTCCCGCCACCGCGAACACGACGGCAACCGGATGCACCTTGACGGCGTTTCCCATCACCAGCGGCTGCAGAACGTGACCCTCAACCTGCTGCACGAGAAGCACTATGGCAAGCATGATCAGGGCGATCACCACGTCCTTGTAAATCAACGCCACGAACACCGCCAGCACCCCGGTGACGACGGCACCGACGATGGGGATGAACGATCCGAGAAAGACCGCGACCGCGATGGGGACCGCCAGCGGCAGCCCCAAAATCACCGCGCCGGCGCCGATTCCGACGGCGTCGACGGCGGCGACAAAGATCTGAACCCTCACGAACGAGGTGAGCGTGGCCCAGCCGACCTGACCGGAACGGTCGACCGCAACGCGAGCCCTTCGTGGGAACAGTCGCACCGTCCACAGCCACATACCGCGACCGTCGATGAGAATGAAAAGGGTGGTGAACAGTGTCAGCAACAAACCGGCGACGAAATGGCCGGCAGTGGAACCCACCGTCAAGGCACCACTCACCCAGACCCCGCTGTCCTGCTGTACCGAACCCCAGATCTGGCCGGCGTACTGGTTGATCTGACCGTCGGTCAGGTGCAACGGAGATTCCAGCAGGAACTGCTTGAACTGCTCCCACGCCGCCAGGCTCTGAACTTGCAGATCCGGGAACCCGGAACGCACCTGCGCGACGACGAGGAAGACCAGCGCAGACACCACACCGATGAGGCCTAGTTCGGCCAGCGCCACCGCGAGCCATTTCGGCCAACGGTGACGCCGCAGAAACTGCACAAACGGCACCAGCAGTGCCGCCAACAGCGTCGACACGAGCAACGGGATGACGATCAACCTCAGCTGAATGATGATGAAGACGACAGCAGCCAATACCGCAAGAATCACCAGCAGCCGCCAGGACCAGGCCGCGGCGATGCGCACCCCCGGTGGGACTGCCTCGTCTTTCGCCGGCGACGCGGAGGATGCCGGTGGTGTGCGCTTGCGAAAGATCACCTGGCTAGTTTACGAGGAAGCATCCGCCGCCTCGGCCGCCCCTGCCGATAGGGTCGATTCCGATGAGAGAGACAGTGTCGCCGGCGACAGCCCGGCGGATCGCGTTGGCGGCGCAGGGTTTCGGGCGTCCACGCGGTGCCGCGGTGGGCACTCGCCAGTTGAACCTCGTGATCGAACGGCTTGGGCTTCTGCAACTCGACTCGGTGAACGTGTTCGAGCGCAGCCACTACCTTCCCGCGTTCGCCAGGCTCGGCGGGTACGACAAAAGCGCACTCGACGCTCTCGCCTTCCCGAAAAAGGGCGGCTATCTCGAGTACTGGGCACACGAAGCCGCGATCATCCCCGTGGACACCTGGCCGCTGCTGCGGTGGCGGATGGACCGCTACCGGCAACGCTCGGCCGACGACCGTTCCGCGTGGTCGCACGCGAACGGCGACATGATCGCGTGGCTCAAGGCGGAGCTGGACCATCGGGGTCCGCTGCCGGCGAGCGCAATCGAACACGACGCCAACAAACGGTCCGGACCCTGGTGGGGCTGGTCCGAGGTCAAGACAGGTCTGGAGGTGTTGTTCCGGTGGGGGGAGCTTGTCAGCGCCGGTCGGCAGCGCTTCGAGCGCACCTACGCCTTGCCGGAGCAGATCCTGCCCGCCGAGGTACTCGGACGGGAGGTGCCGGAACATGAAGCCCAGAAGCAACTGCTCGCCCACGCTGCCAAGGCCCATGGAATCGGCACGTCATCGGATCTGGGTGACTACTTCCGGCTGAAGAGCAAAGATGTCATACCGGTGCTGCGCGAGCTCCAGGACGACGGCGTGATTTCACCGGTGACGGTGCCGGGCTGGAACCGGCCGGCGTGGCTGCATCGGGATGCGCGCATCCCCCGGCGGATCGACTCGACGGCGTTGCTGTCGCCGTTCGACCCTGTGGTGTGGGAACGGTCGCGGGCGCAGCGGATGTTCGGCTTCCACTACCGCATCGAGATCTACACGCCGAAGCCGAAGCGGGTGTTCGGATATTACGTGCTGCCGTTGCTGCTGGATGACGCCCTGGTCGGCCGCGTGGACCTCAAAAGCGACCGGCAGCACGGGGTGCTTCGGGTGCAGGCGGCGTGGCAGGAGCCGGATGCGCCCGACCAGACTGCCGCGCGGCTCGCGCCGTTGCTGCTGAGCACGGCCCGGTGGCAGGGCCTCGATTCGATCGAGGTGGTCGGCCGCGGAAACCTCTCCGGCGCGGTGGCCGCGGAACTGGGGCAGCGGGTGATTGCCCCCGCCGAGCGATAGTTTTCCGGGCATCCGATAGCGCCGCGGCGGCTACACTCGACCGGAAACCCATCGCTCGACGTGAACCGCGTTAGCGTGAACCGCGTTAGAAGGTGCGGCCGATCTTTTCCAGGCGGGCAATGCGGTCCGGGATCGGCGGGTGCGTGCTGAACAGACGACTCATGAACCCGGGTCGCATCGGATCCGAAATCCACAGGTGCGCCATGGTGGAGTTCTGTCGGCGCATCGGCTGCGCATGCTCCGCAAGCTTCTCGAGCGCGCTCGCGAGTGCCGGAGCATTGCGTGTGGTCATGGCGCTCGTGGCATCCGCCAGGTATTCGCGCTGCCGGGACACGGCCGCCTGTACCGCCGCGGCGACCAGCGGCGCGACGATCATCGCGGCCAGTCCGAACACCAGCACGATGGGGTTGCCGCCGCCGTTGTTGCGGTTGCGCCCGCCGCCGTAAAATGACATCCGCAGCAGCATGTCAGCGATGAATCCGATCGCCACCACGAGTCCGAACACGATCATGGTGACGCGGATGTCATAGTTCTGCACGTGGCCCATTTCGTGCGCCATCACGGCCTCGAGCTCCTGGTCGTCCATGATGTCCAGCAGGCCGGTAGTGACGGCGACACTCGCGGATTTCGGATCCCGGCCGGTGGCGAAGGCGTTCGGTGCGGAGTCATCCACGACGTAGATCTTCGGCGTCGGCAACCCTGTCGTGATGGCCAGGTTCTCAACGATGCGATAGACGCGCGGATTGTCCGACTTGCGGATCTGCCTCCCACCGGCCATCGACACCGCCAGCCCGCTCGCCGCGAAGTACTGGATGACGGCATAAATCGTCGCGACGACAAGAACCACGATCGCGATCGACAGGTCGTTGTACACCCATCCCGCAAGCAACCCGAGCGCGCCGATGATCAGCACGAACAGCAGGATGATGACCACCGTGTTGCGCTTATTGCGCGCAATCGCCGAGTACATTGAAGCGGCTAGAACTGAACGCGGGGTGGCTCGGCGATGGTGGCGGAATCCGGGACCTCGAAGAAGTCACGCTCGGTGAAACCCAGCGAGCGTACGAAGAGCGTGTTGGGGAACACCCGGATCTTCGTGTTGAGTTCGCGGACGCCGCCGTTGTAGAAGCGGCGCGACGCCTGAATCTTGTCTTCGGTGTCGACCAATTCGCCCTGCAGCTGAAGGAAGTTCTGGCTTGCCTGCAGCTGCGGGTAGGCTTCCGCGACCGCGAAAATGCTCTTCAATGCGGTCTGCATGTGGTTCTCGGCGACTCCTGCCTCTGCGGGGCTCTGCGCGGACAGTGTCTCGGCGCGTGCGCGGGTGACGCTCTCGAACACGCCCTTCTCATGGGCGGCATAACCCTTGACAGAGTCAATGAGGTTGGGGATGAGGTCCGCGCGGCGTTTGAGCTGCACGGTGATGTCGCTCCAGGCCTCGTCGACTCGCACGTTGAACCTCACGAGGCCGTTGTAGGTAGACCACAGATAGACGCCGAGTATCACGACGATCAGGACGATGATGCCTATGACGATGAGTGAATCCACTGCTGAGAGCTCCTCTGTGCGTTCCCCCGTGCCGCGTTTACGTTGCACTCGGGTTGGATGCCGGCGCCAGGGCCGCATTTCGACATAACTATAGCCAAGCAATCTGACACTTCCCTGCTCTCCCACCAACCTCGAAGCGTCCTGGTCGACGCCACGGTTTAGGCTGAGGCCGTGAGCGAGGCAAACCGGCCGACCACACGCACGCGCGGCCGGCCGCGCGCGGCCCGTGGGACGCAGACGAAATCCGACATCGTGCGGGCAGCGGCCGAGGAATTTGCCGAACGCGGCTACGACGCGGCGTCCCTGCGCTCGATCGCTCACCGAGCCGGCGTCGATCCGGCGCTGGTGCACTACTATTTCGACGACAAAGCTGACCTGTTCACCGCACAGCTGCAAGCGCCGTTTCGACCGGACAAACTCGTGGCGGAGGTGTTGGCTGGACCGCGGGAAGACTATGGCCGCAACGTGGTGAGCCATGTACTAGCCGCACTGGCCACCCCGGCCGCGCAGCGCCGGGCCGCCGGGATCCTCCGGAGCGTCGTCGGGAACCGGCTCGTCGGCGGGATCGTCAAGGAATTTTTGGTGCGTGAGGTCTTTCTCAAGATCGCCCACGAGCTGCGCACCGACGACGCCGAGCTGAGAGCCACACTGGCTGCCTCGCAGGTGCTCGGGCTGGTGATCACCCGCTACGTGCTCAAGGTGGAGCCAGTCGCGTCCACGCCGGCGGCCGAAATAGTCGCGCGCGTCGGCCCGGTCATCCAGTGGCACCTCGTCGGCTACGGGCAGGGTCCAGTCTTGACAGCCTCCCGCGGCGAGTAAATAATTCACTACATGATGAATTCCGGGCCGGTGATCGCAATCGACGGCCTACGCCTCCGTCGAGGCAACCACCAGGTGCTGCACGGCATCGACGTCGGTGTGGCTCGCGGCACGGTGGTGGGTCTGCTCGGACCCAGCGGATCCGGCAAGACCAGTCTGATGCGCGCCATCGTCGGCGTGCAGAGGATCGACGAGGGGACGATCACAGTACTCGGCAAACCGGCCGGGCACCCCCTCCTGCGCCGCAGCATCGGTTACGACACCCAGGAGGCGAGCGTCTACGGCGACCTGACGGTGCGTCAGAACCTCGCCTACTTCCGTTCCATCCTCAATGTGCCGCACACCGAGATCGATCGGGTTGTGCAGGCCACCGACCTCAGCCCTCAGCTGCATCAACTGGTCGCCTCCCTGTCGGGCGGGCAGCGCAGTCGCGTCTCGCTCGCCGTCGCGCTGCTCGGCTCCCCCGAACTTCTCGTGCTCGACGAACCCACCGTCGGCCTTGATCCGGTGCTTCGCGTGGAACTGTGGAACCTCTTCCGAGATCTTGCCGCTGCCGGCAGCACCCTTCTCGTCTCCAGCCACGTCATGGACGAGGCAACCCGGTGCGACCGGCTGCTGCTGCTGCGGAACGGCGAGCTCCTGGCCGACACCACCCCCACCGGCTTGCTCGAAGAGACCCAGACGGGCGACGCCGAGTCAGCCTTTCTCGCCCTGATCGCCCGGCATCCGACACCCGAGGCGGTCTGATGAGCCTCGCGCGCACGTTGGCGACCGCGGGCCGGGTGCTCACGCAGATTCGCCACGATCCTCGCACCGTGGGCCTGCTGCTGGTTGTGCCGAGCCTGCTCATCGGGCTCATCGCCTGGCTGTTCGCAGACACCCCGGTGTTCGAATCGATCGGGCCGGCGATGCTCGCGCTGTTCCCGTTCATCATCATGTTCCTGATCACGAGCATCTCGACGCTGCGAGAGCGGCGCAGCGGCACCCTCGAACGACTGCTCACCCTGCCGATCAGCAAGTTCGACTACATCTTCGGCTATACCCTCGCGTTCGGGTTGCTGGCCATCGCGCAGGCGGGCGTCGCGGTGGGCTTCGCGCTCTGGGTGTGCGGGCTGACGATCAAAGGCCCGATGTGGTTGCTGTTCGCGATTGCGCTGCTGGATGCCGTGCTCGGCACGACGCTGGGACTGCTCGCGAGTGCGTTCGCGCGCACCGAATTCCAGGTGGTGCAGTTCATGCCCGCCGTAATCTTTCCCCAGATCCTGCTCGGCGGCATCTTCTTGCCACGCGACCGGCTACCGGATGTGCTGCACCAGATTTCGGACTGGCTTCCGCTTTCGCACGCGATTGACGCCCTGAACGCGGTGGCCGCAGACTCGCAGGATGCCGCGTGGATCGGCCGCGAGTTGCTCATCATCGGCGCGTTTGCACTTGGCAGCGTCATCGTGGGCGCGCTCACGTTGCGCCGCCACACTCCCTAGGACCGTCCTACCGGGAGCGCAGCAGCGATTGCAGCCAGCGGTACGAGGCCTTGGGCGTTCGAACCTGGGTGTGCTCGTCGACGTGCACAATGCCGAACCGCTGGGTGAACCCCGCGGCCCACTCCCAGTTGTCCAGCAACGACCAGACGAAGTAACCACGAACGTCGACGCCGGCGACGCCGGCGAACGCCGCCGCCAGGTGGTCGGCGAGGTAGGCCGTTCGCCTAGGGTCATCAACCGAACCGTCATCGGCAACGGTGTCTGGGAAGCTGGCCCCGCCCTCGGTGATGTACACCGGCGGCAGGGCATCACCATAGCGCTCGACGAGTTCGCGCAGCGCCACGGACAGGTAGCCGGGTGCGATCGGCCAACCGAAGCCGGTCGCTGCGAACTCCGGCCAGTCCACCAACGAGAACGGCAGGCCTTTGATGGCGTCGGCGTGGCCATCCGGCGTGGCGGAACTGGTGGCAACTCCGGCGCGGATCCGTGTGGGCAGGTAGTAGTTGAGTCCGTAGAAATCCAGTGGTCGCGAAATGACATCGAGGTCGCTGGGCTCGATGGCCTCGAGAAACGAGAACGCGTCACGGAGCTGGCCGGGAAGACCGTCCGGCAACGTCGGATATCGCCCCAGCAGCACCGGATCCTCGTACATCCGGTTGTGCAGCACGTCGAACAGGTCCGCGAATACCGCATCCGCACGCCGATCCGAGGCGGGTTCCACTGGCGAGTGCACGTTGACGATCCCGATACCCCCGGTGACGCCCGCTGCGCGCAGCGCGTCCACGGCCAACCCGTGCCCGAGCAGCTGGAGGTGAGCGGCGGGCAGAGCGTCGAACAGCAGGGTGGCGCCCGGCGCGTGCAGCCCCAGGGCGTAGCCGTTCAGTGTGACCGTTGCCGGCTCGTTGACGGTGACCCACGAGTCAATCCGGTCGCCGAACGCCTCACCGGCGAGGTAGGCGTAGTCGGCCAGCCGGTAGGCGGTGTCACGGTTCAACCAGCCGCCGGCATGTTGCAGCGGCTCGGGAGTGTCCCAGTGGTACAGCGTGGCCATCGGACGGATGCCGGCGGCCAGGAGTTCGTCGATCAACTGATCGTAAAAGTCCACCCCGACGCGGTTCGCGGGCCCCTTGCCCGTGGGTTGCAGCCGCGTCCAGGCGAGCGAGAACCGGTAGGCGTCCACGCCGAGATCGGCGAGAAGTGCCACATCCTCGCGGACGCGGTGAAAGTGGTCGGCGGCGATAGCGGCATCGGAATGGTCCAGGATTCGCCCCGGCTGCGCCATGAACACGTCCCAGTTCGAGCGGCCACGGCCCCCCTCGCGAACGGCGCCCTCGATCTGAAACGCCGACGTGGCCGCTCCGACGGTGAATCCTGTGGGCATCCGCTGTGCCAGTGCTGCTACATCGCGCCATTGGTCCGTCATGGTCCGAGCACTCTTTCCAGGTAACTGTTGGTGAAGACGCGATCCGGGTCGAGCCGGTCGCGCACGGCGAGGAAGTCGTCGAAGCGCGGATAAGACTCGCGCAGGAACAGCGCATCCTGAAAATGGATCTTGCCCCAGTGCGGCCGACCATCGTAGTCACGCATGATTTCCTCGACCGCCCTGAAGTATTGATGGTAGTCGTCGCGGAAGTAGCGGTGCACCGCGATGTACCCGGTGTCTCTGCCGTACGCGGTCGAAAGCCAGAGATCGTCCGCTGCCGCGACCCGCACCTCGATCGGGAACGAGATGCGCCATTGCCACCGCTCAATGACGGCGCGTACCGCTCGCAGGGCGTCGGGGACCGCGGCGCGGGGCAGGGCATATTCCATCTCCCGGAAGCGCACGAGTCGCCGGGTCGTGAACACCGAGGCCGAGCTGTCGGTGAACTGCCGGTGGCCGGTCAGCCGGGTGGCGAGCCGGTTGATCCCCGGTGTCACTGCCGGCATCAGGGTGCCGGCGGTGCAGGCGAGCGACAGCGCGGTGTTGGACACGAGCACGTCGTCGATCCAGCGCCGCACCGGCGGCAGCGGCGCGGCCGGCTCGGCTGCATCCAGCCTCGAGTTCGTCTTGGTGAGCGCGGTGTCGGTATGCGGGAACCAGTAGAACTCGAAATGATCGACGCCGCGCGTTCGCTCGTCGAAGTGCTCCAGTACGGCATCCAAAGGTTCTGGCTGCTCGACGGCGTGCAGCAGGAAGAGCGGCACGCAGGCGATGGTAACGTCGACGATCACGCCGAGTGCCCCCAGTCCCAGTTGAACGGCCGAAAGCAAATGCGCGTTCTCGGCGCCGCTTACCGAGAGCAGCGTGCCGTCGGCGGTGACCAGGGTGGCCGCGACGATCTGGGCGCTCAGGCCTCGGAACGCCGCCCCCGTGCCGTGGGTGCCGGTGGAGGTCGCTCCGCTGATCGTCTGCGCGTCGATGTCGCCGAGGTTCTCCATGGCGAGGCCGTGCGGTCGCAGCAGCTCCGGTATCTGCCCCAGGCGGGTGCCTGCCGCCAGCGTGGCGGTGCGGGAGTTGGCATCGACCACGAGCAGGCCGGTGAGCGCGCCGAAGTCCAACTGGATGCCGGGTGCCAGAGCGATCCCGGAAAAGCTGTGCCCGGCCCCTATCGGTTTCACGTGCAGCCCATGGTCTCGGGCGTAGCGCACCAGCGCGATCACGTCGTCGACGCTGGTGGGCCTGGCCACGAACTCCGGATGCGCGCTGGCACTGCGGCCCCAGTTGCCCCAGAGGCGGCCGCGGTGCAGCAGCGGCAAAGCGCCCGCGGTCACAGGAACACGCGGCCCTCGCCGCGGTAGGTGGGCACGGTGCCCACGATCCTGTCTCCGTCGACGACAGCAAGCTCAGCGAGATGCTCGCTCAGCTCGCCCGCCTTCGTATGACGCAGCCAAACCCGGTCACCCACCCGCAGAGCCCGAGCGCCTGGGCCCCGCAGCGGAGTCTGCACCTCGCCGGCGGCCTCGCGGGGCACCAGCGACACGCCCTCCGGCCACACCGGCTGTGGGAGCCGGTCTCGGGCCGGTGGCCCTGAGGCGATCCAACCACCGCCGAGCAGCGTCGCCATCCTGGGCGTCGGCTTCCGCACCACGTCGAGGGCGAACGCAGCGGCCGGCGCCGGCCGGAACCGGGAATACCCGTCGAACAGGTGCGGTCCGAACAGCCCACTGCCGGCGGCGATCTCGGTCACGGCCGGCTCGGCACTGGTCGATTCCAGCGACCCGGTCCCCCCGCCGTTGACGAACTCGAGGTCGGCGATCTGCCGCACGGCGGCCACGGCCGCGGCCCGTCGCGAGGCCAGTTCGCGGGCCGAGGCCTTCTGCATCCAGCGCATCGTGACTCCGCGCACCGGATGTCCGGCAGGCCGGTCCGCCACACCGGCGATTTGGCCTTCGTAGGCCATCATCCCGACCAGGGCGAACCCCCCTCTGGCGACGATC
This sequence comes from Terrimesophilobacter sp., assembly GCA_039924285.1. Classification (GTDB taxonomy): domain Bacteria; phylum Actinomycetota; class Actinomycetes; order Actinomycetales; family Microbacteriaceae; genus Parafrigoribacterium. Next base: position 11,799 of record JBDTBD010000020.1, read on the forward strand.
TGTTGTGCGAGCCCGCTCGCCTGGGCCACGCTGTGCACCGGCGACCGCCAGGCGCCGACGTGCCCGATCAGCCGGGAGTTCCAGGACGCGTCGAGCTCCAGACACACCCTGATCGTCTCTCGCCTGCCGGGCGCGGCAACCGCGTCGATGACGTCGAGCTGCTCCAGCGAATCGACCATGATGGTCACCCTGGAGGCGAGCACCGCATCACTGGCGAGCACCGCGATCGAGGCCCGGTCGGTCGTCGGATAGCCGACGACGACATCCTCGATCCCCCGGCGGTCGTCGCTGTCGCGGGCGAGCCACAGCGCTTCGGCGAGGGTGAACGCGAGCACGCCGTGGAATCCCGGCACGGCGAGCACGGCGTCGAGCACGCCGCGCACCCGAACCGACTTACTGGCGACACGGATCGTGGTGCCGGATGCGCGCCGCAGCATCGAGAAGGCGTTGTGGGCGAGTGCGGGCTGGCTGAGCACACCGAACGGCGCGTCCAGCGCGGCGGTCGCGCTGTCCAAGGCCGGCCAGTATTCGCTTGGGTTCTGCCACGGCGCGTCCGGCGATTCCACCAGCTTCAGCACGATCACCGCACCGACTTGATCGGGATGACGGTGAGCGCACCGGCGACCGCCGCCACCGCGGCGAGGAGGAACAGTCCGGTGAAGCCGCCGAGGGCGACGACGAGAAGCGCGCCGAGTAGCGGGGCGATGGCCTGCGGCACGGCGGTGGCGATGTTCATGATGCCGAGGTCCTTGCCGCGGTCTTCGGCGGCGGGTAGCACCTGGGTGGCAAGGGCCTGGTCGACCGAGAGGAAGCATCCGTAGCCGAGACCGAGAATCCCGGCGGCCACCATGGCGACAGCGAGATTCGGCACGATGGCGAGCATCAGTGCCGCGAGCGCCTGCAACGCAGCGGCGGCGAACACGAACGCCTTGCGACGCCCGATCCTGTCGCTGAGTCGTCCGAGCACGAGCGAGGCGAGGATCACGAAGATCATGTAGATCAGGGTGAGCACGATCAGGCTGGTCTGTGCGGCATCCTGGCCCAGTCGAAGACCGAACCAGAGAAAGTAGAGCAGCATCGTGGTGCCGAAAGCGTTGCCGAAATTGACCAGGATGCGGCTGAGCAGCGTCCAGCCGAAGTCAGGGTGCTTCCGCGGGCTGATCCAGAATCCCTGGATCAGCCGGGTGAGGGTGAGCCGGGTGTGCGCCTCGCGCGGCAGCACCGCGTCGGGAACGCTGAGGACGAACGGCAGCACCAACACCACGAGGAGCACGGCCATCGCGGCGTAGCCCAGAAATTGCCCCAGCGAGAGCGCCATCACGAGCACGAGGCCGAGGATGGTGCCGATGGCCTGCGGGGCAGAAATCCAGCCGGAGACGTAACCGCGCTGGCCGACAGGGACCTGGTCAGAGATCACGGCGGTGAGAGCGGCCGTGAGCATGCAGAATCCGGTGAGCGCGAGCGCCCAGCACACCCCGATGCCGAAAATCGTGTCCTGGGCGCCGAGCAGCAGCAGTGCGGCGGCGAACACCGCAGTTCCGCCCAGAATCCACGGGCGACGGCGCCCGAAGCGCGACGTCGTGCGGTCGGACAGCGCTCCGGTCAGCGGGTACGCGATCAGCGCGCACAGTCCGGCGATGCCCGAGACGATTCCAAACGCCAAAACGTTGTCGAGCCAGGATGCCGCGTGCAGGCGTGCTTCGATCTGCGCAGGAAGCAGCAGTTGTACGGGCGTCAGTTGCGCCATCCACACGCCGAGCCACGCCGTGGCGAACAGGCCGATCCAGCGACCGGGAACTCGGCTCGTCGGCTCGGCGAGCGGTGCCGGCGCGTGCTGCAGCGCGGTCACGCGCCGCGCCCGGCCGAAGCAACGGCGGGCTCGGTGAGCGCCGCAAGGGCATCCGCGGCGGCGTCCATGATCCGCCCTGCGGCGGCGGCGTCCCGGTCGGCGAGCCAGCCGAGAGTGAGTCCGTCGGTGAGCGTGACGACGAGCCTGGCCACGTCCTCCTGCGGCATTGCCCAGCGCACGCCTGCACGTTCGGCGCCCACCTGAAGCAACTCCAGGGCTGCGCTGCGATAGCTGCGGTACTGGGCGGCCGGCAGGTCGGCCAAACTCTCCGTGCGCAGCGCATAGTGCAACAGCTCGAACATGGCTTGCTCCCGGGACGGATCGGCCACAACCAGGTCGAAATAGGCCTGCAGCGCGCTGCGGACGGTGGCGCGGATGCCGACGCCGGCTCTGACGGCATCGGAGGCGACTCGCCGTTCCTGGTCCACCACGGCAGCGATGAGGTCCCGAAGCATGGCATCGCGAGACCGGAAGACGTAGTGGAAGCTGCCGAGCGGCATGTCCGCCTCGGCGACAATGGCGCGGGTCGTGGCGCCCCGGATGCCGTTTCGATCGATGACGCGCAGGGCCGCGTCGACGAGTTCGCTGCGGCGTCTATCCGGCGGCAATCGAGTCATCGTGGCCTTTCTGCACTGCGTCGTGTTCATCGCACAGCGCCAGGATCATCACCCAGCGCCATGTTGGTCAAACGTCCAAAAGCTCGATGAGACATGTTCCCGCGCGAGATCGGCCAGGTCAAGAGGCTGGGCACCGCCTCGAGTTGACATTGAGTCATCGGCCACGCTAAATGGGAGGTACGGTGCAGCCACTGGAACCGAACGACCGCCCACGTTCGTCACGCGATCGCGTGACGAACGTGTTGGCGCGCGGCCGTCTGGCTGCGTTGGTGACCATCTCGGTGCTGGTCGGGACGATGCTAATGGGCGCGTTCGGTCCGGCCGCCGGTCCGGCCGCCGCGGAAAACACACCGGCTGCCCCGACGACACTGACCATCAGCGCTCCTGCCGACGGTGCGTTCATCGGCAGCAACGGCCCGTTCACTGTGCGCGGGACGAAGGCTGAGGGAAGCAGCGTGGCAGTCAGTGGCACGACGGCCAGCGGCTCGGCGGGCAACGGCTCGGTGACCTGCTCGGTGCAGGCCGACCCGACCACGCAGTGGGCCTGTCAGGTGCCGGGGCTGCCGAACGGAGCGGGAGCGCAGATCACTGCAACACAGCAGCAGCCCGTCGACAACCCCGCGGATGCCGGCGCCTCCACCGCCGCCAGACCGGCGAACAGCACCGAGGTGACCATCAGAGTCGACGTGCTGGGCGCGCCGGTACTGAGCGGCCCGGCGACGTTTCTCACCAGCGGTACCGTGTCGGGCAGCGCCATGCCAGGTGCCGGTGTGGTGGCCGGCGTATCTGGCTCGGCGGAACCCGGGTGCGTGTCGAAGGCACTGGGCAACGGCTACTGGTCGTGCTCGCTGGCGGTCCCTTCCGGCACTTATCGCGTGTCTGCCCGACAGTCCAAGGTCGGCATCGGTGCGCCGGGTGACCTGTCGGAAGCGTCCGCCGCCAAGACGGTCATGGTGGACAAGACCGCACCGGACGCCCCGGTCGTCATCTCCCCCCGGGCAGGGTCCCGCGTGGCCACGCAACCGACCGTCTACGCCGGTAACGGTGAAACTCGCGGCTGGGTGGATGCGTATGTCGACGGGCGCATTGTGTGTTCCTCCTCCGTCGTCGAAGCGAAGTGGAGTTGCTCGGCCGGCGGTATCCGACCCGGCGCCCACTACGTGCAGGCGATTCAGCGCGATTTAGCAGGCAACTACAGTGCCCCCAGTGCGAGGCAGCGTGTTTTTTACGGTGCCAAAGCCGCCGCGGCGCCCCCGGCGCTCCCCTCGACCACTCCGACAACGAGCGCCAGCCCCATGCCGACCCCGACTCCTCCGGTGACGCCGGCGCCGGTTCCGAGCACTCCGCTGCCCACTCTGCCTGGACCGGAGCCACCGGCTGCCGCCGGGTCGAACTGGGGCACCCCGACCGGCTTCGGTGGCGCCATGTCCACTCCCAGCGATCTGCTCGGCGGGAGCAATTGGCCGCTCATCCCCCTGGCCGTGGCACTGTTCATTGCGCTGATCGCGTTGCCGCTCCGGCTGCTGGCGACGGCATCACGCGGCAGGTTCCCCTCTCGTCCGCAGTTTTTCGGACGCAACCAAGCGGCGGCGGCCGACGTGCATGGCCGTTGGAGCGGGCGGGCGACCGGCGCGCTGGCCGTGGCTGCAGCGGCGGCTCTGATCGTGCTCACTACCGGTGTTGGTGCCGAGGTGCGCTATCTGCGACTGGCTGCAGCGGTCGTGCTTGCGCTCGCCGTGCTCAACGCCGTCGGCGTTGCGATGGTGACCCGGACGGTGTCCCGCGTCCAGCGGGTGGCCGGCCAGTTGAAGTTTCTCCCACTGCTGCTGCTGGGTGCTGCGCTTGTTGCCGTCATCTCGCGGGCGGCAGGGTTCGAGCCGCCGCTGGTCGCCGGGGTGGTCATCGGAATGACGTTCGGTGCCCCGCTGGCAGCCCGCCCGCGGGCCATGGTCAGCCTCGCAGAATTGTCGGCCGTGGCGGGTCTGTCGATCCTCGCCTGGGTCGCCCACGGTGCGCTCGGGATTGCCACCGGATTCTGGGCATCCTTTGCCAGCGAGAGCCTGGCGGCGCTGTGTCTGAGCGGAGTGGGCTCTCTTGTCATCCTGAGTTTGCCGATCGGGCGTCTCCCCGGCCGCGTCATCCTGGAATGGTCCGCCCCGGCGTGGACGGCCACGATCGTCGCCAGTACCGCGCTGGCAGCCGGTGTCGCGTTCGGGAACGGTCTCGCGAATTTCCCCGCGATGACCTGGCTGCTGACCGCCGCCGCGTTCGCGGCAGTGAGCGTCGCGACGTGGGCGTGGTTTCGCTTCGTGGAGGAACCCGCCTAACAGGCCGCACTGGATCCTCGCCGACATCGCCCGACGACCCGAGGGAGCACAAAAATAGTGCACCCCCACTAGTGGGGCAGGGTACAAGCTTGTCCTCATGATGGTGGACATGACACACTGACGTATCGCCGGTGGAGGTTGTGGCCCCGAAACACAGCCCCCACCGGCGCGAGCGCCTAGAGGTGCGAGCCCCGAGAAGAGCAAAATAGCCCCGTAATCACTGAGATTACGGGGCAATCAAGGGGTACCCCCGGTGGGGTTCGAACCCACACTGGAACGATTTTAAGTCGTTTGCCTCTGCCGATTGGGCTACGGGGGCGACCCGGCTACGAGAACGTGGCCGTGCCCAGCCTACTTCGTGCACCTCGTGCTGCCGAAGGGTGAGAGCACGAGGTCACTTTCCCAACGATCCCTGGCCGAGGTCCGGCGTTTGCATGATCCCGTACTCGTTGCGGAGCGCGGACAGCGCCGCCCGCCACCCGCAGAGCCCGTGAACACCCGGACCCGGCGGCGTCGACGCCGAGCACAAATACACCCCGCGCAACGGAGTGCGCCACGGGTCGGACGACAGCACGGGCCGCGCTAGAAGCTGCCGCATCGAAACGCTGCCCGCGGCGATGTCCCCACCCACGTAGTTGGGATTCTCGTCTTCCACCTGGAGGGCTGTGCGGCTCGACACCGCCAGGATGATGTCTCGGAAGCCGGGTGCGTACCGTTCGATTTGGCGGATGACCGTCTCGGCCTGGTCTACGTTCGAGCCATGAGGCACGTGGGTGTACGCCCACAGCACGTGCCTCCCGGCCGGGGCACGGCCTGGATCGAGCACCGTCGGCTGGGAGACCAGCACGTACGGATGCTCGGCGTGTTTACCGCGGCTGACGGTGTTCTCGGCGCGAGCAAGCTGAGCACGGGTGCCGCCGACGTGCAGAGTGACGGCGGAGCGCAGCTCCCTGTGGCGCCACGGCACCGGATCCGACAGCGCGAAATCCACCTTCGCCACCGCGTTTCCGTACCTGAACCTGCGCAGTTGCGCCGCGTAGCGGGAGGGCAGACGGTCACCGGCCAGGCGCAACAGAGCCCGCGGCGTCACATCAAGCAAGACCACTCGGCTCTGTGGCAGTTCGGCCAGATCCGCAACATCGACCCCGGTGCGGATCTCACCGCCGTGCGCGAGCACATCATCGGCGAGAGCCCGCACGATTGTGGCGCTGCCGCCGATCGGGATCGGCCAACCCACGGAGTGCGCGTACGTGGCGAGCACGAGCCCGGCCCCGGCCGTCGACAGGCTCGGCATCCTGCGGATGGTGTGGGCGAATACTCCGGTGAGCATCGCCGGGGCGGCCTCGTGAGCGAACCGGAAGTCCCACGCGGCGCTGCCCTGTTCAAGCGCGCGCATACCGAACCGTGCGGCGGTGATCGGAGCCCTAGGGATGCGCAGCAGCTGGTTGCTGGTGAAGTCGGCCAGACCGCGGCTGTGTTCGACGAGTGGTTCAAAGAGTCGACGCCAGGCCGGACCGTCCGTCCCAAGGCCGTCGATGGTGAGCTCAAGGCTGCGGTAGGCGATTCCTGCACCTCCGCCGGGAAGCGGATGTCCGTAGGAGATCTCCGGCGTCGCCATGTCGATCCTGCGCTCGAGTCCGAACCGCTGGAAGAACTCCGACGCCAGCGCCATGGGGTGCACGGCCGAACAGACATCGTGCAGGAATCCGGGGAGCGTCAACTCCTGGGTGCGTGCACCGCCGCCGATGCTGTCTGCCCGCTCGAGCACGAGCACGGCAAGCCCTGCCCTGGCCATCGTGACTGCGGCAGCCAGCCCGTTCGGGCCCGATCCGACGACGACGACGTCAGGCGCGTTCACTGCGCGCCTCGGATCCGCATACTGCCGACGCTAGGCCGCGACCGGAACGGCGGCAAGTGCGGATCTCAGACCTTGGGGCGACTGGCGAACTCCGCGAAGATGGCACGCGGCTCTTCGACGCGCTGCAGGGACACGATGTCGCGCCGTAACACCAGGTTGAAGAACCAGTTGCCGAACACGCGGGTCTTGCGCTCCCACATGGGCATGGCCAGTCCGTGGTATCCACGGTGCATCATCCAGGCGATGACGCCCTTGATCGCGAGGTGCTTGGACTGGAAGACGCCTTCGTACAGGCCGATGCCAGCAACGGCTCCCTGATTCTTGTGGAAGTACTCCACCGGGGTGTCGCCGCGCAACTGTGCCACGACGTTCTTGGCCATCAACTTGCCCTGCCGAACCGCGTGCTGGGCGTTGGGCACGCAGAATCCGCCGACGCCGCCGCCGGTGAGGTCGGGAACCGCGCTCACGTCGCCGGCGCCCCAGGCGTCTGCCACCACGCCGTCGTCATTGATCACGCGCAGGTCGGCGCCGACGCGCAAGCGTCCGCGCTCGTCGCGTGGCAAGTCGGTGTTGCGCAACACCGGGTTGGCCATGACGCCGGCTGTCCAGATGATGAGGTCGGAATCGAAAGACTCTCCGGTGGACATTTGCACGTGGCCGTCGACAGCCGAGGTGAGCTGGGTCTCCAGGTGCACTTCGGCACCACGCTGGGCGAGGTTCTTCAGCACCCAATGGCTGGTTTCGAGGGTGACCTCCGGCATGATCCTGCCCATGGCCTCGATGAGGTGGAAGTGGGTGTCGTCGAAGGTGAGTGTTGGGTAGTACTTCAGCAGCGAACTGGCGAAGCTACGGAGCTCCCCGAAGATCTCGATTCCGGCGAACCCGCCACCGATGACGGTGAACGTGAGCAGCCTGTTGCGCTCCGGTCCGGCCGGCAGGTTGGCCGCCTCCTCAAAGTTCGTGAGCAGCTTGTCGCGCACGGCGACGGCTTCTTCGATGTTCTTCATGCCGATGGCCTCGTCGGCGACACCGGGGATCGGGAAGGTGCGGGACACCGATCCGGCGGTGACGATGACGATGTCGTAGGCCAGCTCCCACGGCTCGCCCACCTTGGGCGAGATGGTGGCGGTCTTGCTCGCGTGGTCGATCGCGGTGACCTTGGCGGTGATGACGGTGGTCGACTTCAGGTGTCGTCGCAGCGAGACGACGGCGTGTCGTGGCTCAATGGACCCGGCTGCCACCTCCGGCAGGAACGGCTGGTAAGTCATGTAGGGCAGCGGGTCGACGACCGTGACCTCTGCCTCACCCGCGCGAAGCCGCTTTTCGAGCCTCAGAGCAGTATAGAAACCGGCGTATCCGCCGCCAACGATCAGGATTTTTGGCACTGACTCAATCTACTACTTCCCCTGGGGGTGCCTGGTTCGGCGGTAGAATACGCGAACCAGAAGTGCGATGAGTGTACCGAACACCGTGAAGACCAGAAGCGGGATGCCGCTGTCGCGGAGCGATGCTACCGTGGGCAGAATCGTGCCGAGAGGGTTCGCGGCCTGCACCGACGGAACCGGAGTCGGTGCGCTGCGTGGCAGGGGTGCCTCAGCCTGCGCGGGAGGCGGCGTGGCGGCGGCGCGGCGGTAGACCCGGATCCAGTCCTTCAGGTCACCCATCGGGTTCGCGCTGACCGGGCTCACCCGGGCAGTGACGGCAGCAGCAGCGTCAATCAGTCCGTAGCCGTAAATCGGGCTGGGCACCTGGCGGCCGACGGGGCTGGCGGTGGCAATCACGCGGTTGATGACGTTCGCGGCATCTAAATCGGGGTATGCGGAGCGCACCAGGGCGACCAGGCCGGAGACGATCGGGGTGGCGCCGCTCGTGCCTGCCCAGTTGTAATACCCCCCGCCCGGAGCGGCCCCGACGAGGTCTTCGCTGGGGGCGGCGACGGAAATGGTGATGCCTTGTGAGGAGGCGTCGAAGCTCGCTTTGCGGTTCTTGTCGACTCCGGCGACAGTAAGCACTCCCGGCATGGTGGCCGGGGCGCCCACCTCGGTGGTGCCGCTCCCGCGATTGCCGGCAGCGGCGACGATGACCACGTCGTGTTGCATGGCATAAAGGAACGCGTCGTCCCAGCTTTCCGGCCATTCCAAGGTGTTGCGGGTCAGCGACATGTTGATGATGTCGGCGCCGTGGTCTACCGACCAGCGCACCGCTTTCGCGATCTGGTCGTCCGAGCCTCGGGTGCCGACGCCGAATCCAACCGACACCGACAACAGTTTGGCCGAGGGAGCGACTCCGATGATCCCGGCGTCGCCGTCGTGGCCTTGCCCTGCGATGAGCGAGGCGACCATGGTGCCATGCTCCTTGTTCGTCCCCACCGGCCGTTGCCCATCGGCCACACCGAGCCCCGAGATGTCGGTTCCTCCGACAACGGTGCCGACGAGATCCGGATGGGTACTGTCGATTCCCGTGTCGATCACCGCGATGGTCACGCCTGCGCCCTTGGAGGTCTGCCAGGCCTGGGAGAACCCGTACGAGGCCAGCCAGTATTCGCGGTCACGGATGCCGTCGCCGGCCGATGCGGACTGCGTTGCCACCAGCACCGATGCGATGATTCCGAACGTCGCGAGCGCCGTAAGCGCGCGTTTCACGATGCGCACTCACACACCAGAATCGACCAGCGGCTTTCTGCGAGCGCGAGGTCGCCGATCGGGTTGACGCCGGGGCCCGCCGCCAGGGAGTGCGCGGCCAGAGCATGCAGGCACTTGACTCTGACCGGCATGCCACCCGCCGAAATTCCTTCGATTTCTGGGACGGGCTCGATGCTGGTGCGATCGGTCAGGTAGCTGCGGTGAGCCTGGCCGTACCGGTCGGCGAGTTCCGGGTCGCCTGTCAGTTCCTCCTGCCACCGGGCCATTGCACCCGTCGCTTCGAGGGTCGACATTGCCACGACGGCTGAGGGCAGGCTCAGGTAGTACAGCGTCGGGAACGGTGTGCCGTCGTCAAGTCGCGGACGGGTCGCGAGCACGGCCGGTGCACCGCAGGCGCAGCGCGCGGCGATGCCGAGCACCCCGCGTGCCGGCCGACCCAGTTGCCCAGAGGCCACGCGAAGGTCTTCGGTGCTGGGGGCCTCGAACGGCGGCGTCACTTCGATCCGCCGAGCACCGGGGCGACAATCTCGTTGGGTTTGGCATCCGTCAGTCCGGCTGTCAAGACGGAGGACAGCAGCGCCTGCACCCAGTCGACCCTGGTGGTTTGGATGCTGGAGCTGATCGGGAGGCCTTCTTTGGTTGTGGGGGTGGCCCCGTCGTCCATGACAAGGTAGCTGTACTCACCCGGGTACACGTAGTTAAGCCGTTCACGTGCCTGCGCCTCGATGTAGCTGGGATCCTCCCAGCGTGCGTGTTCACCCTTCAGGTCGGCAACACCGCTCTTGTGCGCCGCGACGTCGGCTTCCAGCTGCGCCAGTTGGGTGCGCTGTTCGACCAGGGTGCGCAGCGACGGCGCCAGGATCACGACCATGAGCACTACCACGCACAGGGCCGCGATGGTGAACCCGGACAGCCGGATGCTGCGCAGCCACCGGGCGGCGGGCCCTTCCGGCTGCGGCAGCCGCACGGGTACTCGGGTGGTGCGGGGCCGCCTGGTCATGAATCGAGCCTACGTTGCGAGTGTCGGTGACGGTGGTACCGAAACCCGGCAGGATGTGCGCTAGCCGCGGAACCGTGGGAAGGCGCTGCGCCCGGCGTAGAGCGCGGCGTCACCGAGTTCCTCCTCGATGCGCAGGAGTTGGTTGTACTTGGCGACCCTCTCCGATCGCGCCGGCGCGCCGGTCTTGAT
>JBDTBD010000021.1:0-16693 GCA_039924285.1 Terrimesophilobacter sp.
ACCATGGCGCGGTCAACCCTGCCGAACACCGCGGCGGTTCCGCCGACGTGGTCGAGGTCAAAGTGGGTGAGTACGAGGAGCTGGATGCGCGCGATACCCAGTGCGCTCAGGCACTTCTGAAGCAGCCGCGGGTCTGGTCCGGTGTCGATGAGTGCGATCTGTCCGGCACTGCGGACCAGAACGGCATCGCCCTGTCCGATATCGCAGGCGGCGATCTGCCACTGTGGCGGTCTGGCCAACTGCAGTACCACCTGATTGGTGACCACGCCACCGGCGTAGACCATGAGCGCAAGCGCCAGCACCACGGCGGCCCCGAGGCGCACGCCGGGCCGTCTCGTGCCGCCGAGCACGGCGATCAGGCCGAGCGCGATCATACCGGCGACGAGTGCGACACCCACGGCGCCGGGCACCCAGGGCGCCTGGCTGCCCGGCAGGGCGCTGAAGAATCGCGCGACCGCCGCGATCCACGCAGACGGTAGCCAGGCGAGCAGCGCCGCGGCGTGGCCGAGCGGCGGCGCCACCGGAATCAGCAGACACGCCACCAATCCGAGCACCGTCGCCACCGGGGCGGCCGGCTCGCTGAGCAGGTTGGCCAGGACCCCGTACACCGGGATCGCCGGATTCAGCAGGATGAGCACGGGCTGGCACGCGATCTGCGCCGCCAGCGGGACCGCGATCACCAGCGCGAGGGCGGACGGCATCCAGCGGCTGAGGACTGCGCCGAACGGGCGGACCAGCACAAGAAGGCCCGCGGTCGCCAGTACCGAGAGCAGAAAACCGTAATTGCGGCACAACCACGGATCCACGGTGAGCAGAATGATCACCGCAAGAGACAGCACGGGGATGCCACGCAGTGTCCGTCCGCCGGCCATCGCCGCGAGCACCAGGGCCGCCATCACGGCGGCGCGCAACACGCTGGCCTGAGGGGTGACCAGCGCCACAAACCCAACGAGAACAACCAGCGCTGCCCCGATGCGGAGGCGCCGAGGGACGCCGAACGCCGCGCCGGCAATCATGATGAGGCCGATGATCACCGCACAGTTCGCGCCGGACACCGCGGTGAGGTGGCTGAGTGACGTGGTCTTCATCGCATCGTCGAGGGTGACGCTCACCGCGCTGGTGTCGCCGATCGCAAGCCCGGGAAGCAAGTCCCCGCCGTCGCCCGGCAGCGTGTGGGCCGCGGAGGCGAAGCCTGAGCGCAGCATGTTGGCCCAGCCCAGGTACCACGGCGGCTGGCCCGTCACGCGTGGACTGCCCCTGGCGAACACGAGGAATGCGACGGCGTCGCCTGGCTCGGTCATCGCCAGAGTGCCGGAGATGCTGAGTTTGGTTCCGATTCCGGCGCCGGGCGGCGCATCCGGGGCCCCGAACAGCAGCACCGGGATCCGGGAAGCGAGTCGCATGCGCCCCACGGTCACCGACGTGAGAGTAACCGACAGTGGTGTGCGGGCGCTGCCCGGATGGAATACCTCGTCGGTCACCGCGATCGCGTTGATCGACCGGTGGTGCTGTGCCGCCTGGGCCAGAGTGTCGGGCATCCGTGCCGATGCGGCCAGAGCGGCCGAGGTGAGCACGAGCGACACCGCCACCGTCGCGAGGATGGCGGAGCCCAGGGCGGCAGGAATTCGTTTCGGTCGAACAACGAGCGCCACGATCGCAGCGAGACTGGCGACTGCCCACAGCAGCACCGCGATCGTTCCGAGCCAGCGCGGGATCCCTACCAGTACTGCGAGCACGATCCAGGCAAGCGCTGCGGGTATCGCCAGACGCAGGTCGCCCATCACTGCTCGCTCATCGCGAGAAGCCCATCAGGACGCCATTAGACGGTGACCAGGTCTTTGAGCCCCGCGAACGTCTTCTCGCCGATGCCCGTCACGCCCATGAGGTCTTCCACAGTGACGAAGCGCCCGTTGGCCTCGCGCCATGCGATGATCCGCTTCGCCATCGCCGGGCCGACTCTGGGCAGAGTCTCGAGGTCGGATTCGCTCCCGGTGTTGATGTTCACCTTGCCGCCGATGGGCCCGTCACCACCGGCGGCTGAACTGCCCGGCGGACCGGCACGGGCCTCACCGACCTGAGGCACATAGATTTGTTCACCGTCCGACACCAGCCGGGCCAGATTCAACTGTCCCCGGTCGGCTTCCGCGGTGAACCCTCCCGCTGCGGCGACAGCGTCAACTGCCCGATCACCGTCGTGCAACTGATACAGACCGGGCTTGGCAACGGCGCCGAGGATGTGCACGAACAGCGCCACTGACGACCCTCGTGCGGTTCCGGTAGAGCGCGACGGGGCGGATCCCGGCGGCGCCGTGTCCGGGAGCGAAGCGACGGGGGCAATCGTGCGGGCCACGCCGGCCGAGGAGAACGCCGTGACGAGCACGGCTACCCCCAGCCCGGCGATCAGCAGCACGATGGCGGCCCCGATGCCCACCCGGAGCCGGGATCGTCGTCCCTCGGCCAGAAGCTGCGCAATCATGGCCGAGACGTTAGCTCGCATCACAGCCAAGGTGCGGCCGATACCCCCACAGTTGTGCACTTCGGGTCCACACCGGCACCGGTGAGGGACTAGTGGTCCGTTTCAGCTATCACCACAGTCGTGGCGTCGTCTTCCGTCCGTGTCACGGAAAATCTGTCTCGAACACCGCGATTGGCCGGTAACCCCCACGGCAGTGACAGTTTCTCCTTGAAACGGGTTAGTGCCGGGGTCTGGGCCGGCGCTAGTGCACCACGAAGTTCACCAGCCGCGGCACGCGCACGACGACCGTGCGGATCTCACCAGTGCCGATGTGCTTGCCCACCGACGGCAGGGCGCGGGCGAGCGCCTCCAGGTCTGCGGCGCTGATGTCGGGCGCGACCTCGAACCTGTCGCGCACCTTTCCGTTGATCTGCACGATCGCGGTGACCGACTTTTCGACGAGCAGCGCAGGATCAGCCTCCTGCCAACCGGCCAGAGCAACCGTCGGCTGGTGCCCGAGCTTCTCCCACATGTCTTCGCCGGTGTAGGGGGCGAAAAGACTCAGCGCCACAGCGACCGCTTCGGTCGCCTCCCGCACCGCGGGATCCGCTCCCCCGGCACCCGAGTCGATAGTCTTGCGGGTGGCATTGACCAGTTCCATGATTCTGGCCACTGCCACGTTGAACTTGAACGATTCGATAATGGTGGGAACTTCGGCGAGAAAGTGGTGGGTGGCCTGCCGCAATGACACATCACCGGTCGTCACATCGACACCGGGCGCGCTCGTCACGTCGTTGGCCAGCCGCCAGGCGCGAGCTAAGAACTTCGCCGAGCCGTGCGGCGAAACGTCCTTCCAGTCGATGTCGTCCTCCGGCGGCCCGGCGAACGACATCGTCAGACGCACCGCGTCGACACCGTGCTCGTCGAGCTGCTCGCTCAGCCGCACCAAATTGCCCTTGCTCTTGCTCATCGCCGAGCCGTCCATGAGCACCATTCCCTGGTTGAGCAGGGCGCTGAACGGCTCGGTGAATCCGACGTAGCCCAGGTCGAACAACACCTTGGTGATGAATCGCGCATACAGCAGGTGCAGGATGGCGTGGGTCACCCCGCCCACATACTGGTCGACCGGCGCCCAGGCATCCACCTTGCCGCGCTCGAACGGCTTGTCGGCATCGTGCGGGTTCAAGAACCGCAAGAAGTACCAGGAGCTGTCCACGAACGTGTCCATGGTGTCCGGGTCGCGCCGGGCCGGGGTCCCGTCGATCGGGTTAGACACGTTGACCCAGTCGCTGGCCGCACCGAGCGGGGACGTGCCGCGCGGCTTCAAATCGAGTCCTTCGGTCGGCGGCAACAACACCGGCAGCTGATCCTCCGGCACCGGGATGAGCGAACCATCGGCGCCGTGAATGATCGGGATGGGCGTGCCCCAGTACCGCTGCCGGGAGATCAGCCAGTCGCGCAGCCGGTACGCCTTGGTGGCGCGGCCCTTGCCGGAGGCGGTGAGCTGTGCGGTGATCTTCTGGATGGCGTCGGCCTTGCCCAGACCATCCAGTTCACCGGAGTTGACCATGACGCCGGCTCCCGCCAGCGCCACGCCGCTGTCGGCAGGGTCGGCGGCCGGCTCCTCGGCTGTGCCGGTGTCAACGACAACTCGCACCGGCATGCAGAAGGCGCGCGCGAAGTCGAGGTCACGCTGGTCGTGGGCGGGCACGGCCATCACCGCGCCGTGGCCGTAGTCGGCCAGCACATAATCTGCGGCCCAGATGGGCAGCCGTTCCCCGTTCACCGGATTGATGGCGTACCGGTGCAGGAATACGCCGGTCTTCGGCCGATCGGTAGACTGCCGTTCGATTTCGGTGATCTTCTGCACCTCACCGAGGTAGCTGCGGAAGCTCTCTTGGACCTCGGGGGTAGAGCCGGCGGCGAGCTCGGCTGCGAGTTCGGAGTCGGGGGCGACAACCATGAACGTTGCGCCGTACAGCGTGTCGGGACGCGTGGTGAACACGGTCACCGGATCGCGGCGTTCTTCGATGACGAAGTCGACGTCGGCGCCGACCGATCTGCCGATCCAGTTGCGCTGCATAGTCAGCACCTTCGCGGGCCACGCCCCCTCCAGGGTGTCGAGGTCGTCGAGCAGCCGGTCAGCGTAGTCGGTGATCTTCAGGTACCACTGGGTGAGCTTCTTCTTGATCACCATGGCGCCGCTGCGCTCGGAGGTGCCATCCGGCAGCACCTGCTCGTTGGCGAGCACCGTCAGGTCCACCGGGTCCCAGTTCACCCACGAGTCCTTGCGGTAGGCGAGCCCTTTCTCGTACATCTTGAGGAACAGCCACTGATTCCACTTGTAATATTCCGGATCGCTGGTGTGCAGCACGCGGGACCAGTCGAAGGAGGCGGCATAGAGCCGCATGGTCTTCTTCTGCTGGTCGATGTTGTCGTAGGTCCAGCCCCGCGGGTCAATTCCCCGCTTAATCGCCGCGTTCTCCGCCGGCAGGCCGAACGAATCCCAGCCGATCGGGTGCAGTACGTTGTAGCCGCGCTGACGCCAATAGCGGGCGATCACATCGCCCAGCGCGTAGGCCTCGGCGTGTCCCATGTGCAGGTCACCCGACGGGTACGGGAACATGTCGAGCACGTACTTTTTCGGGCGGGTGTCGTCATCGGCAGTGGTGAACGGTTGGAGGGTGTCCCAGACAGACAGCCATTTCGACTGGATCGCGGCAGCGTCGTACTCGCCCGCGGCATCCTGCTGCCCTGCCACGGTTTCGACGGATTCGCGATCGTTGTTCACGGGACTCTCATTCATTCGTTTTCACGATGGGCCCGATAGCCGCGACGACCGCGGGAAGCCCAAGAATCCAAGATTACCGAACCCCCGCGGGCGGCGTTCACGGGTGTGCTGCGCCCACCATCGGCGCGCGGCCTGCAACGGGCACACTGTCTGCAACGGGTACACCGAGTACCGCGAGCAACGCTGCCGCTTTGAGCCCGACCTCGGCCAGCTCCGCCGTGGGCACCGACAGCGCCGTGATGCCACCGCCGGCGCCGACCGTCGCGCCGGCTGCATCGATGACGATGCTGCGAATGACCATGGCCAACTCAATGCTGCCGTCCAGCGAGAAGTAACCGAAGACCCCGGAGTAGATTCCGCGGGGCCGTTGTTCCAGCTCGTCGAGCAACTGCGTTGCACGAAGCTTGGGGGCACCGGTCATCGAGCCCGCGGGAAAACACGCGGCCACGGCGTCGAGCCCGTCCCGTCCATCCGCCAACTGTCCGGTGATCGTGCTGACCAGCTGGTGCACCTGTGCGAACGACTCCACCGCGAGAAGGCTCGGCACGTTGACGGTGCCGACGGCGCAGATCCGGCTCAGATCATTGCGCATCAAATCGACGATCATGAGGTTCTCGGCGCGCTCTTTCTCATCGGCGACAAGCTCCCGGCGAAGCGCACTGTCTTCTGCGCCGGTCGCTCCACGCCGGCGAGTGCCTTTGATCGGGCGAGTCTGCACCGCATTCGTCGGCGTGACACTGAGGAACAGCTCCGGGGTGGCGCTGAGCAGCGACGTGCCGCCGATCCTGATGAAGGCCGCATGCGGAGTGGGACTCGATACGCGCAGGGCACGGTAGACCGTCAGAGGATCGGGGCGGACGTCGACGTGCGCCTCATTGGTGAGACACAGCTGGTAGGCGTCACCGCGCCGAATCGCCTCCTGGCAGCTCTCGATCATCGCCAGGTATTCGCTGTCGCTGTAGGCCCACCGCACGGTCGCGGTGTCCCGACCGCCTGCCGACTCTGTCGCGCACAGCGGCGCCGGGCACGCGTGGGTGCCGGCCGAGCCAAGCGCGTCCAACGCGGCAACGGTGCGCTCACGCCACCGGCTGAACTCGCCGCGACCTTCATCCGCAAAGGTCATCAGCGCCACAGTGCCCGCCTGGTGGTCGAACACCACGACCCGGTCGGCGTACAGCAGCGCCACATCCGGACGCGTGCCGTGACGCGACACTGCCACGCCCATCGTCTCCGCGCGCCGTTCGTAGCCGAGCCAGCCGACCCAGCCGAGCCGGAAACCGGTCGCGGTCGGCGCCGATGGGCCGTGCTCTGAATCGCCGTTCAGCTCGGCGCGCAGGAATTCGAGAACTGATTCGTTTTCGCCGGGGACGAACGTCCGCGACGACGAACCCAGGTAGCTTTTGCCGTGCGAGGCGCCGATGCCGCTGTCGAGCCAGAAGCAATTCGTGTCGTCACTGTAGAGTGCCGCGAACACGATTTCCGGGTCGATCCACCGCCGATACACAGTTGTCAGGACACGTGGACGCATACCCTAACCTTATGGTCACGATCTCGTCCTTCCTCTGGAATTCTGACCGTCTCGAGCCGGAGGACGACGGCGACGTGGCGCCGATCGCGGTCGCGGATTCCTGGCTGGTCGCCGAGGGCAAGGTCATGGCCCTTGAGCTGCACCGGGCACGATTCTTCGCCGCCATAGCGCCCGCGGAGCAGAGGCGACTTCGGCTCGAAGTGTTCTGGGCGGCATCGCTCGCACGCCTCCCGCTCACCGGACACTGGTTCCCACGGGTCGAGCTGCGCCTCGACAGCGCAGCCCAGCGCGACGCAACTCAGCACGATGCAACTCAGCACGACGGCACATCGCGCCTCGCCTTCCGGCTTCGACGCGCGCCATCACGGAGCACGTCTCTCACCGTCGCCACCCACCCAGGTCACGACCCGCGGCGCCAACCGAACATCAAGGGCCCAGACATTGCCGCCCTTGCGACGATCCGCCATGACGCACAATTGCGAGGCGCCGACGAGGCGATCATCCTCAGCGAAACCGGACAGGTAGTGGACGGTGCCTCGACGGCGATCCTCTGGTGGCGCGGACAGACCCTCTGCGCGCCGCCCACGAGCTTGGCCCGGGTGGACAGCGTCACGGCGAAAACGCTGCTGGCTATTGCCACGGCACTGGGCACCGAGATACGGTACGAAGCGGTTCAGCCACGCAAACTCGACGCTCTGGAGGTGTGGGCAGTGAACGCACTGCACGGCATCCGAACCGTCACGGCGTGGATCGAGGGGCCGGCAATGGCTGCTGAGTCGTCGCGGGCGTCGGTCTGGCGCGCCCGCATGACTGCGTTGACGACGCCGCTCGCACCAACAGGGCAGTGAACCAGTCACTCACCTGGATTCTGAGCCTGATCCAGTCGGTCGACCCCCTGCTGCGCTCCGCTCTCGCCGGCACGGGAATGTTTCTCGAGACCTCCGTTTTGGTCGGCCTCGTCGTCCCCGGGGACACCATCGTGATCGTGGCCAGCACTGCCATCGCAGGCTTTCCCGACTACGTGGCCCTCCTGGCCCTGGTGATCATAGGGTCCCTCGGCGGGGAAAGTGTCGGTTTCGCGTTGGGCCGCTTCTTCGGACCGAAGATCCAGGCCAGCCGTCTCGGGCAGAGTTTCGGCGCGCAGCACTGGGCCCGCGCCGAACGCTACATCGACCGGCGCGGCGGCATCGCCGTCTTCATCTCACGGTTCCTGCCGGTGTTCCATTCGCTCGTGCCCCTCACCGTGGGGATGAGCACCATGCGATACCGCAAGTTCCTGGCTTGGACCGCTCCCGCGTGCGTGCTGTGGGCCTTCGCCTACATTTCGGTCGGCTGGGCGGCGGCGGATAACTTCAGGAACATGTCCGGCCGACTCCACTTCGCCGGGTACGTGTTCGTCGGGATCATCGTCGCGTTTTTGCTGCTGGTTGTCCTCGCCAAAAAATACTTGGCAGCGCGCGAGGCGCGCCACATGGACCAGCAGGCAGGAAGCGACGAGACCCCGACCAGCACGTGAGCTACTTGACGATTCCGGTCTCGGCCAGCCACGCCTTGGCGATGTCCTTGGCCGACTTCTTCTCATTCACACTCTGGGAGTTCAGCTCCACGAGCACGCTCTGAGACAGCTTCGCGTCAACCTTCTCGAGCACAGCGACCGCCTTCGCGTCGACCTTCTTCGACACGACGGGCGCGACGTTGTCAGGGAAGAACAACCCGTCCGGGTCCGCCAGGGCCACGAGATTATTCGACTTGAGGTTGGGGTCGGCGGTGTAAATGTTGGCGAGCTGGATCTCGTTGTCGACAAGAGCCTTCACGGTCAGCGGTCCGCCGCTGTCCTCGACTGCCCTGAAGCCGGCCGTCGTGATGCCGTACTTCTCCTTCAACGCCGTGGGGCCGTAGGGGCGAGTCGCCAGCTCCGAGTTGCCACCGACGATGATCGGCTCGGTCACATTCTTCAGCGACGCGATGTCCGTGAGGTTGTACTTCTGGGCGAAGGCCTGCGTCACCGTCCACGAGTTCTGGTCAGCGGCTGCGGCGGGCTTCAGTACCTTCAGTCCCTCTGGCAGAACGGAGCTGAGGTCCTGGTAGACGGCATCCGGTGTGCCGCCCTTCGCCGACTTGTTGAGTGCCTGGTCGAGGCTGCCGATGTATTCCGGGAACACGTCGATCTTGCCCGCCTCGATCTCGGGCAGGTAGACCTCACGCTGGCCGATCCGGAAGTCGCGTTGGACACTGTAGCCCGCGCCCTCGAGCGCTTGGGCGTAGATCTCGGCGATCACCTCGTTCGAGTAGTAGTCCTGGGAGCCGACGATGAGCTGCCCGCCGGCCGTTGAGGGTTCCGTCCCCAGAGGATTACTCGATGCGCACCCTGAGAGGGCTACTGCGGCCCCAACCACGACAGCGCCAATCACGGCGAGTCGGCCTTTTCCTGCTGTATACATGACAGATTCCTTACTTGTTAGGGGCAATCAGCCCAGTGCTGATCAACCGAGTGCCGACCGGGACCGGAGCGGTCTCGTGCGGACGATCTGGGTGCTGCTGACGGAGACTCCCGCTGGAACCACGACACGTTGAAGCACGCTGAAAACTATCTCGGAAAGCAACGCAAGCACAATGACGACGATCGACCCTGCCAACATTTGCGGATAGTCATTCGTCTTCAATCCGAGGAACAGAAAGTGACCCAACCCGCCGGCGCCGACGTAATCCGCGAGGGTCACCGTCGAGATCACCTGGAGCGACGCGGAACGCACGCCGCCGATCAGCAGCGGAAGACCGAGCGGGACCTCGACCTTGATAAGGATCTGCCACGGCGTCATTCCCACGGCCCGAGCTGCGTCGATGGTACTGCGGTCGATCGCCTCGAACCCCGCGTAAGCCCCCGCAAGAACCGACGGAACTGCCAGCACAACAAAGGCGATGAAGGGCGCTTCCAGTCCGATGCCAAGGGCCAGGGCGAGGATGATCATCAGGCCAAGGGTGGGGAGGGCGCGCACCCCACCAGACAGGGCAACGGTGAGGGCCTTGCCTCGGCCGGTGTGTCCGACGAGATAGCCGAGCGGAATCGCGATCAGCGCTGACACGACGAGCACCTCCGCGCTGATCGCGAGGTGTTGTACGACGCGGGTGTCGATACCATTGGCACCGCCGTAGTGGGCACCGTTGAAAATCCACGCGATCGCACCCAGGAAGAAATTCATGCGACCGCCGCCGTTTGGCCGGCCCGCTCGGTGACGTGGTCGTATGACGCCCCGCCTCGGGTCCACGGCATGAGCGCGCGGCCGATCAGCACCAGAATCAGATCGACCGCCAGCGCCATGGCAATCGTGAACACGATTCCTGCGGCAATCTCCTCCGGGATATTGCGTTGAAACCCGTCGGTGAACAGGATGCCGAGGCTGTCGATGCCCAGCACCGCTCCCACGGTCGTCAAACTGATAGTGCTCACTGCGACGACCCTCAAGCCGGCCAGCAGTACGGGGCCGGCCAACGGCATTTCGACACGCCAAAACCGGGCACGGGAGGAGAATCCGACCGCCGTGGCCGACTCGCGAACGTCAGCGTCCACCGACCCGAGACCATCGGCCGTCGAGCGCGCCATCAGTGCGACACCGTACACGGTCAAAACGACCACCACGTTGAGCGAGTCCCGGAGCCCCGTGCCCAGGAAGATCGGCATCACCAGAAAGAACGGTAGCGACGGGATGGCGTACAGGAGGGCTGCGGCCGAGAGCACCAGGCCGCGGCTGACGGCAAAGCGGTTGGCCGCCCAGCCAACCGGAATCGACAGCAAAAAGCTCAGAACGATCGGCGGCACGGCGGTGGCAAGGTGCACCAGGGCGAGCTGGCCGATCAGTTCGAGGTTGTCGACGACCCAGTTCACCGCACCTCGCCATCCGGCTCGCGCACCAGCACACCAGCCGCTCGGCCCTCGCTGTCGACGACGATGTCACCCCTGGCGGTTTTCCGGATGCTCAACGCCCGTTTACCCTTGTGCACGCCGATGAAGTCTTCGACGAAGCTGTTCGCCGGTTCGGAGATGATCTCGGTGGGCGACCCCACCTGGGCGATCTTGCCACCCACCTCCAGGATCACCACCTGGTCGCCAAGCAGAAACGCTTCGTCGATGTCGTGAGTCACGAAGACGACCGTCTTGCCCAGTTCACGCTGCAACCTGATCAGTTCCTGCTGGAGTTCGGACCGCACAATCGGGTCAACCGCGCCGAACGGCTCGTCCATGAGCAGAATATTAGGGTCGGCCGCCAATCCCCTGGCAACTCCGACGCGCTGCTGCTGTCCGCCGGAGAGCTGGCTAGGATAGCGGTTCGCGAGCGACCGGTCCAGGCCGACGGTGTCCAGCAGTTGCAGCGCCTTCTGCCGTGCCGTGCGCCGTGGCACGCCACTGATCACGGGCACCGTAGCGATGTTGTCGATCACGGTGAAGTGCGGGAGCAGTCCGGAGTTCTGCATCACATATCCGATACGACGACGCAGGGCAACCGGATCGAGGGTGGCGGTGTCTTCCCCGTCGATTTCGATCGTGCCCGCGGTCAGGTCGACCATGCGGTTGATCATGCGCAGCAGCGTCGTCTTGCCCGATCCGGATGAGCCCACGAACACCGTCGTCTTATGCGACGGGAGGACCAGACTGAAGTCGTCGACTGCGACGGTTCCGCTGGGAAATTTCTTGGAGACGGATCGGAATTCGATCATAAATGGCTCATTCCTCCCGGGGGGCGCCCGAGAATCGACACTTGCCACTGGGTCAAACGCTACCCGGGAGCGCAGTTATTCCCCGGAGGTGACACGATCGCACCCGGACGCGTCGACCAGAAATTCGACCTCGACCTCGTTAACCCCGCTCGCTAGGCAGTGGCAGGTTCGCCATAGCGGCCGACCAGGTAGCTGCGAACAACCGAGCGCGCTTCCTCAATGTAACGGGAATCGCCCTCGCGATCGGTAGCGAACGCTCGCGCCAACAGGGAGTCGGCGATGGTCACTGCGACCTCCACGCGAAGTCGCACGTCATCGTCATCCGGCAGCCCGTATGCCGATGCCAGCACCGACGCGATTTCGCCGGACATGATGCTAATTCCGCCGCGATCGTCGGTGTCTGGATGCACGTCAATGACGTCCCCGAACCGAAGCGACCGGAAGCCGGGGACCGAGCGGAAGGCATTCACCGCATTGTCGAAAACAGTGTTGACCGCCTCCCACCAGTTGGCTTGGATCGGCTCGGTCAATGCCGGGCGAATGCGCTGCGAGAACTGGGTCAGCGACCGAGCGGCAAGGCTCTGCAGCACGGCGATGCGGTCCGGAAAGTACCGGTACACGGTACCGATGGAAGCGCCGGCGCGCTCCGCAACCATGGCCGTGGTGAGACGTTCGAAACCTATCTCGTCGACGACTCCGGCCGCGGCGTCCAATAATGAGGTGAGCCGGGCCGTACTCCTCGCCTGAACGGGCTCATTCCGCAGTAGGGCTGTTGCTCCTGGCATTGGTTCTCCCCAATTTTGTGTGGGCAATTCGGCCTCGTACTTTCAAGAGGAATTGTACCGTGACAGGCCACTTTAGGCCCGCACTTTTGTCGACATTACTCAGTTTCAAAGGTATTTCTCAGTAGTTGCCCCGCGTACTACGAGGCCTCCCGACCCCCTCAGGAAAGCGTGCGGCGCACTCGTGAAAGACTTGAGCCATGACTTCCGCCCGCAAATCGTCGCGAGCGCCCTCGGGAACACCGTCGATTCCGCATTTCGCGGCTCGAATGGAGGACCGATTCCACGCGTTCCGCGAGAAACGGGCCCGCAAACGCGGCCTCACCTCCGCGGTGATCGCGTACACCGGATACGGGGCACCCGGTTGGGTGCGGGTGCTGTGCCGTGTGCTGCTGGCGAGGCCCGGTGCGACGGACGACCGCTCCAAGAAGATCCGCGGATGGCGCAGCTTCACCAGCGTGCCGGTGAATGACGTCGCCGTCACGGTCGACATCGGCGGAATCCAACACCGGGTCACGGCCGACCGCGGCGGTGTCGTCGATGCGGTACTCGAATCCGACCTTCCACCGGGCTGGCACACCATCACGGTGCGCACCGACGAGTCGGACCCCATCTCGTGTCCCGTCTTCGTCGTCGATCCCGCGGTGAGTTTCGGCATCGTCTCCGACATCGATGACACCGTTATGGTGACCGCGTTGCCACGTCCGCTGCTCGCGGCGTGGAACACGTTTGTGCTCGATGAGCACGCCCGCCGCCCCGTCCCCGGCATGGCGGTGCTGCTCGAACGTCTCACGCGCTCACACCCCGGTTCCCCGGTTGTCTATCTCTCCACCGGTGCGTGGAACGTCGCCCCGACCCTCACCCGGTTCCTCTCCAGACAGTTGTACCCTTCCGGAGCATTGCTGCTCACCGACTGGGGTCCCACCCACGACCGCTGGTTCCGCAGCGGCCGCGACCACAAACGGGAGAGCCTCGCGCGACTGGCCACCGAGTTCCCCGGAATTCGATGGCTCTTAGTCGGCGACGACGGGCAGCACGACGAGGACATCTACGGTGAGTTCGCGGACGGGCATCCGGACAACGTGTCCGCTGTCGCCATCCGACAGCTTTCCAACAGCGAAGCGGTACTCGCCGGGGGCCGCAGCAGTGCGGAGGAGCGGCGCACGGGCAATACCGCACGCTGGGTTTATGCGCACAACGGTGCCGGTTTGGCCGAGCGCCTCGCCGACGCGGGGCTGCTGTAACGAAATCCACCCGACCAGCAGAAGGCGATAAGCTGTGCGGTCTGAGTCGGTTCGCCGCTCACACTCGTCATCCGTCCACCTGTCCAACTTCAGGAGACATAACGTTGATTCAGTCTGATCTTCTCGCGCGACACCTCCCATCTGTCCGCACACTCTCCGTGGCTCGCGTCACGCAACTGACCCCCGGGTTCGTGCGCATCACGCTCGAAGGTGATGAACTCGACGATTTCACCAGCGTCGGGCCGGCCGATCACGTCAAGCTCGCCTTCGCCGAAGGTTCCGCTGACGCCGAGGTCCACAGTGGTGCGGAAACTGCAGCGGTACTTCGCGACTACACGCCGAGGCTGTTCCGGCCAGGTACGCTGGACTCGCCGCCGCAGCTCGACGTCGACTTCTACAACCACGTTGGTGGTGGCCCAGCGACACACTGGGCACGCAGCGCCACCGTGGGCAGTGTGCTCACCGTGCGCGGACCACGAGCGTCACGCATGGTGCCCAGCGGCGTGAGTCGGGTCATCCTCGTCGCGGACGAATCCGCTTTGCCCGCCTTCGCACGCTGGATCGAACTCTTGCCGGACGCCGTCGAGATCCTGGGGCTGGTGGAGCTCGACAACGAGTCGGATGCCGCCTACCTGGATCCGGCACACGTGAACCGCGCGCGTGTGGTGTGGTTGGACAAGACCCGGGTTAGCCTGGAGCGATCCCTGCGCAGCCTGGGCACGATCGGCGACGATACCTACGTCTGGGCAGCCGGCGAGGCCACAACGCTCGTTCCCCTTCGGCGGTACCTGCGCCGGGAACTGTCACTGCCGGCCTCCCGGGTCAAGGTCGACGGCTACTGGAAGCGCGGCGAAGCCGGCCGAAACCATCACCTGCCCATCGACCCGGCCGACCCCGAGGACTGACCGGCGTCGGTTCAGGCCAGGCCGGGCGTGGACATCCACGCCTCCGGTCCGGTTGAACCTGCCGGGTACTCGTCGATCGGCACGTCGTTCTTAGCCCACGCGGCGAGAACGGGGGTGACGATGCGCCAGCACTCCTCGACCTCATCGCTGCGCACCGAGAATGTCGGATCATCGCGCATGATGCCCGAAAGCACCTCGCCGTAGGGCGGCAGCTCTCCTCGCGCGAAACTGGTGCTCAGCTTCACCGGATCGAGGGTGAACGGATCGCCCTCGCCGTTGATACGAACCCCCAGCTCGATTTCGTCGGGTCCGAGGCCGATCCGCAGCTGCGACTGGCCGGACGGGCCGGAGAAACCACCGGGCAGGTGCGGCACGTCCTTGAAGGTGATGACAATGTTTTTGCGAGTATCCCCGAGCGCCTTGCCAGAGCGCAGTACGAACGGCACGCCCGCCCAGCGCCAGTTCTGCACCTCGAACGTCACTTCCGCGAGGGTTTCGGTGTTCCGCTTCGGTGTCACCCCCGGCTCGTCGGTGTACGACGGGATCGACTCACCAGACACCGTTCCCGCCGTGTAGCGGGCTCGTCGGCTCGCCGACGCCGCGTCGCCGCCCCACACCCGTGTGGCGCGCAGCGCCTGCGCCATCGCGCCGCGAAGATCCCCGGCGTCGATGCTGGACGGTGCTTCCATGGCGACCACTGCCATCACCAGCAGTAGATGGCTTTGGATCATGTCGACGAGCGCGCCGGCCTTGTCGTAATATCCGGCGCGACCCTCCAACGCCAGCTGTTCGTCAAAGAAGATCTCCACTTTTGCGACGTTGTCACGATTCCACACCTGTTCGAAGACCCGGTTGGCGAACCGCAGGCCGAGCAGATTCAACACCGTCGACTTTCCAAGGAAATGATCAACCCGGTGCACGCTGTCTTCCGGAATCACGGTCGCCACCAGTCGGTTCAACTCGATGGCACTGCGAAGGTCGGTGCCGAACGGCTTCTCCATCCCGAACACCGAATGCTCCGGCAGCGACAGAGTCTTCATGGCCTCACAGCTTGCCATGGTCACCGCGGGCGGCAATGCGAAATAGAACGCGGGAACACCGGAGCAGGCGGCGAAGACCCGCTTCAGTCCCACCGGCGTGGTCACATCCGCCTGCACGTAGGTGGCCGAATCGGCGACCCGGCTCGAGCCCGATCCCGACGCTCCCGCCGACGCGAACGACTTTCGCACTTCGTCG
The DNA here is from genome assembly GCA_039924285.1 of Terrimesophilobacter sp. GTDB lineage: Bacteria > Actinomycetota > Actinomycetes > Actinomycetales > Microbacteriaceae > Parafrigoribacterium. The sequence continues at coordinate 15,655 of JBDTBD010000021.1, forward strand.
CGCCACTTGGCATCGGAGAACTTGTTCGTGCCGACGCCGATCAGCTGGAAATCCTTGTGCTTGCGATGATCCAACAATTGGCCGAGCCCCGGCAGGAGCAACCGTTTTGCCAGATCTCCCAGTGCGCCGAAGACGACCAGGGTTCCAATGTGCTCATCCATTGCCCCAGAGTAACTCTCTGACGCTGAAGGGTCGCAGATCCCGATCAGACGTCACAGATCGCCCACGGCACACCGGTGTAACAATGAGGCATGGCAATGCAGATAGAGGATTACGCGCTCATTGGTGACTGCCACACCGGCGCCATGGTCGGCCGAGACGGAAGCATCGACTGGCTGTGTCTGCCCCGGTTCGACTCGCCGTCCATGTTCGGTGCGTTACTGGGTGACAAGGACCACGGTCGTTGGCTTCTCGCTCCGGAGCGCGGCGTCGTGAGTACCAGCAGACGATACGTTGACAACACGTTCGTGCTGGTGACCAGGTGGGTGACCGACACCGGCGAGGTCGAGGTCACCGACCTGATGCCCTTCGGCGATCGCCGCGCCGACCTCGTGCGCCGCGTCGTCGGAATCAGCGGTTCCGTGGATATGATGCAGGACCTGCGCATCCGGTTTGGGTATGCGGCAGCGCTGCCCTGGATCCGCCAGACCCCGGAGAATGACCTTGCCGCGATCGTCGCTGTCGCCGGACCGGATTCGGTCATCGTGCGCGGCCCGAGGCTCACGGCAGCCGATCACTCGCACGTCTCCCATTTCACCGTGCTCCAGGGTGACACAGTCGACATCTCGATGACGTGGTATCCGTCGCACCGAAAGCCACCGGAGGCACCGGATGTTTCCGGCACGATCACGCGCACGGTCGATCGGTGGCAGCGCTGGATCGCGTCCTATTCGACCTCGCGGTTCTATGACGACGAGGTGCGCCGGTCGCTGCTGGTGTTGCGCGCGCTCACCCACGAGGACACCGGGGGGATCGCGGCTGCCGCGACGACGAGCCTCCCGGAGCAGTTCGGAGGTACGCGCAATTGGGACTATCGGTA
>JBDTBD010000022.1:0-10718 GCA_039924285.1 Terrimesophilobacter sp.
GCTGAACAGCCCCGAGGTCGGCGCGCTGATGACGCGGGCGGGGCTCATCTAGCCATGCCGTCCAGCCCGGCGGCCGGAACACCATGGTTCTGACCCGAACGACACGCGATCCATCGCTGTCGTCGCGCGACCAGAGGCTGAGCGGATCCTCCCGCCCGAGCGCGGCCTTCATCGCGCTCGTCGTTGTGATCACCCTGGTCACGCTGATCCCGATCGGGTACGTCGTGTCCATCGGACTCCAGGTCGGGTGGAGCACCCTGGCTCCGTTGATTTTTCGCCAGAAGGTGGGCGAGTTGCTCATCAACACCGTGCTCCTGGTGGTGATCGCCACACCGCTGTGTGTGGTGCTCGGCGTCGGGGGTGCCTGGCTCGTGGAACGCACCAGCGTGCCGGGGCGCCGGGTCTGGGCCATCCTGCTCGCCGCGCCGTTGGCCATTCCTGCGTTCGTCAGCGGCTACGCCTGGGTCAGCGCGGTGTCGTCGATCGCAGGCCTCGGCGGCGGATTGCTCGTGTCTACCCTGGCCTATTACCCGCTGGTGTACCTGCCGGCAGCCGCAGCCATTCGCGGGCTGGACCCTGCACTCGAGGAGAGTGCACGATCCCTCGGCTACGGCTCCTGGGCTGTGTTCGTCAAGGTGGTGTTACCCCAATTGCGCCTCGCGGTCTGGGGCGGGGGACTCATCGTCGCCCTGCACCTGCTCGCGGAGTACGGTGCGTTCGCGCTGCTGCGCTTCGACACATTTACCACCGCGATCATGGTGCAGTTCCAGTCGTCGTTCGCGGGGCCGGCGGCCAGTGCGCTGGGCGCGGTGCTCGCGACGCTGTCCCTGATGCTGCTGGTGCTCGAAGCCTCCTCGCGAGGCAGAGCCCGGTACGCCAGGGTGGGTTCCGGCGTGCCGCACGCACCCGCGGTGTTCGCGCTGCGCCGGTGGAGCATCCCGACGCTGCTTGGCCTTGGCATTCTGATCGTGCTCGCCGTCGGCGTGCCGGTCACCAGCGTGATCCGCTGGCTCAGTTACGGCGATCCGTGGGCGCAACCGGCGCTCGCCGCGGCGCTGGTGCAAACCGCGTTCCTGGCGGGAGGGGGCGCCGTGCTCACGGTGCTGATGGCACTGCCGATCGCCTGGCTCTCGGTGCGGCACCCCAGTCGAATCAACCGCGCAATCGAGGGTGCCACGTATGTCGCCAGCAGCCTGCCGGCCATTGTCATCGCGTTGGCTCTCGTGACGGTCGCCATCCGGTTGGTCCCGTCGCTGTACCAGACCGCCTTTACGGTGCTGCTCGCCTATGCGCTGATCTTCCTGCCCCGAGCTCTGGTGAGTGTGCGCGCCGGGATCGCACAGGCACCGATCGAACTGGAGGAGGCGGCCCGGGCGTTGGGGCGATCTCCCTTGCAGGCCAGGATTCGGGTGACACTGCCGTTGCTACTGCCCTCCATTGCGGCCGGTACCGCCCTGGTCGCGCTCGGTGCCGCGAACGAACTCACCGCGACTCTGCTGCTTGCCCCGAACGGCGTCCGCACGCTGGCCACCGGTTTCTGGTCGGCGACTGCGGCGTTGCACTACTCTGACGCTGCCCCCTACGCGGCCCTGCTCATCTTGCTGTCCATCCCGGCGGTGGCGATCATGTTCGCTCAATCGCGAAAGGCCTCCCGCGGATGACGTCGTTGGTGCTGGATGGTGTGTCGAAGTCCCTCGGTGGCGTCGAGGTGCTGCACGGCATCTCGCTGAGCGTGCGTTCCGGCACGCGCGCGGCGATCGTCGGGTCGTCCGGAAGCGGCAAGAGCACCCTGCTGCGGCTGATCGCAGGGTTTGAGCGGGCGGATGCCGGCACCATCGTGTTGGATGGACAACCGATCTGCGGGCCGGACGACTTCGTGCCGGCGCATCGCCGTGGTGTCGGTTACGTCGCGCAGGACGGCGCCTTGTTCCCGCACCTCACCGTCGAGTCGAACATCGGATTCGGACTGCGCGATCGAACCTCCAAGAGGCAGCGTGTGCTCGAGGTGTGCGAACTCGTCAACCTTGAAACCCGGTTCCTTCGCCGGTTCCCGCACGAGCTTTCCGGCGGTCAGCAGCAGCGCGTCGCCCTTGCGCGTGCGCTTGCGCCGGCGCCGAGAGTGATTCTGCTTGATGAACCGTTCAGTGCCCTGGACACGGGCTTGCGTGCGCACACTCGGCAGTCCGTGATCGATGCGCTGGATCGGGCCGATGTCACCACCATCCTCGTCACTCACGATCAAGACGAGGCGATGCGGTTCGGGCACGAGATCGGGGTGCTGGAGGATGGGCGGTTGATTCAGTACGGCCCGCCGGATGACGTGTTCGGCGATCCGACGACGCCGATCACCGCGGCATTCCTCGGAGCTGCGATTTTCGTGCCGGTGCGGCTGCACGAGGGGCGGGCGGAATCGGCGCTCGGGGCGTTGGACGTGAGACATGACCACAGCGCCGGCCTCGGCGCCGTGCGCGCTCTGATCCGGCCGGAGCAGCTGGCGGTCGCGGCACAGGGTGCCGGATCGCCGGCACTGGTCGAATCGATCCGCTCGCACGGCTCGCACATCGAGATCGACCTCACGGTGGCAGGGGATCCGGATTCCATCAGCCTCTCGCTGCGGCTGCCTCGCTACCGGTCGCAGGAATTCGTCGTCGGATGCACGATGCGGGTGCGCGTGCGCGGCAGCGTTGTGCTGTACGACGCCTGATCGCCCGGCTCACTTCGTGTAGAAGTACACGACCGCGGCAAGTCCGATCAGCACGATCACGATGCGATAGACCACCGGCGGCAGTCGCCGTCCGACGCGGGCACCGAGCTGGCCACCGAGAGTGGCGCCGGCGGCGATGATGCCGCAGGCAAACCAGGCCACACTCGTGGTGAACACGAACACGAGCGCTGCCGCGCCGTTGGCGGCGGCCACGAGCACGTTCTTGTATGCGTTGGCCCGCTGCAGGTCGCCCGGCAGCAGGATCGAAAGGAGCGCGAGCATGATGACGCCCTGCGCTGCACCGAAGTAGCCGCCGTACACGCCGGAGAGCGCGGTGCTGGTGAGCAGTGTGTTCCGCCGCTCCGGTCCGCCCGGTCGGGCCGCCGTTGCCTGTCGGAACGCCCACTGCTTCAGCCAGGGCGCCGCGACGACGAGAACGCACGCGACAATGATCAGCACCGGCACGATGGCGTCGAATGCCGATGCGGGCAGCACCAGCAGCAGCAGCGCCCCGGAGGCACCTCCGATCAGTGAAAACACCGCCAGCGGCAGCACGTCGCGGGCACGACCCTTCAATTCTTGTCGGTAAGCGACGGCCCCGCTGATCGACCCGGGCAGCACTCCGATGTTGTTGGTCACGTTGGCCAGCACCGGCGGGTAGCCCAGCGCCAGCAGCGTCGGAAAGGTCACCAGGGAGCCTGAGCCGACGACGGTGTTGATCGTGCCCGCCGCGGTGCCGGCAGCGAACAACAGCAGGGCGTCCAGCCAGGTCACGGGGTGGGCACCAACACGATCTTCCCGCTCACGTGGCCCGTCTGGCTATGCCGGTGGGCCTGTGCCACGTCGCTCAGCGGGTAGACCCCAGCGATATCGATCTGGAACAGCCCCGCCTCGGCCAGTTCGGCGGCCACCTTCATCCCCTCCATTCGCAGCGCCTTGCCTGCCGCATCCATTCCCCCACCGAAGTGCTCGCTGAACACACGGGCGCCGGCGTCGGCCGCCGCCTGATACGCAACGAGAGTCGCGATCCTCGATCGGTCGGCGACCAGGTCGAGGCTGGTGCTTAGTGCTTCATCTGTGCCCGCGATATCGAGCGCCACATCGAACCCGGCCGGTGCCGCGGCGCGCAGCCGTTCCAGCAACCCGTCTCCGTAGGCGACCGGAATCGCGCCGAGTTCGGCCAGCCGCCCGTGGTGCGCCGCGCTGGCCGTGGCCACCACGGTGAGCCCCCAGTGCCGCGCGAACTGAACGGCCGCAAGACCGACCGCCCCGCTGCCGCCGTGGATCAGGATTGTCTCCCCGGCGGCCACGTTCAGGGATTTCAGTGCTTGGTAGGCGGTGCCGGCCGGCATTCCCAAGGCGGCTCCTTCCTCAAAACTCAGCGACGGCGGCTTGCGGGTGAGCATCGCGACCGGTGCGGCCACCCGGCTTGCGTAGGCACCGGTCAGCCCGCGAGCGATGACCGCATCGCCCACCGCATACTCACCCGCCCCGGAGCCGACCGAGACGATCACACCGCTGACATCGGAGCCCAGCCCGATCGGCTCCGCTAGTGCGCCGGAGGCGGTGCGACCCTCTCGGATCTTCCAGTCGATCGGATTGACCCCGGCGGCGCGCACCTCGATCACGACACCGTCGTTCGGGGCCAGCGGATCCGGCACCTCCACGATTTCCAATACCTCTGGGCCGCCGAAGCTGTTGATGCGCACCGCGTGTGTCATGAATGCTCCTCTAGTGTTGGTGGTTCGAGTCCGGCAGGATGCCCCAGCGCAACACTGGCCGCCTGCGCTGCCGCGGCGACGGCGGGACCCAGCCGCTCCACGTCGTCCGGGCCCACCCGCTGGGTGGGGAACCCGATGCCGAGGACCGCGGCCAATTCACCGGTGTGACCGAACACCGGAGCGCTGATCGATCCGACGTCGATGTTGCGCTCACCGAACGCGGCATAGAAACCCTGCGTTCGGGCAACGGCGCTCTGCGCATCCAGCTCCGCCATGCTGGTCGACGTTGACGGTGTGAATGGCGTCAGTTCGGTGTGTGCGAGCGCCGCGCGGGCGCTGGGGTCGAAGGCCAAAAAGATCTTGCCTGGCGCGCCGGCATGGATCGGCAACACCTGGCCGACGTGGAACGGGCGCATGATCACGTGTCGGGTCTCGGCGACTGCCACCACGGTGCGGAATGCGCCGTCGCGAATGTACAGGCAGGCGGACTCCTCGGTGCGGTCCCGCAGTTCGTGCAGAATCGGTTTGATCAGGCGCACGATGTCCAGCGCGAACGTGCCGGGCATCGACCACTGCACCAAACGCATGCCGATGCGGTACCGGTCCCGGTCGCGGTCCAGGTATCCCTCGCGCACCATGTTCTGCACCAATCGTTGGCAGGTGCTCGGCGGGAGGCCCGTGAGTCGGGTGATCTCCTGCAGCGTGGGATCCGGAAACTCCAACGAGAAACAGTTCAGGATCTCGGTGATTTTGCCTAACAACAGGATGGGAGCCGATCCCGAACCGGGTGTCTTTGCCACGCTGCCGCTTTCGTTGCCAGGGTGCATCGGCGATCAACGCTGTGCAGTGGAAGTTTATTGTCAAAAACATATCGCTAAGCGCCCCGACATCAAAGTAAATCCCACACACTGAGTTGCAGACTCACAATCTGGGTCTATCGTTTAACCCGGAGAGGGCGATTGTGAGCGCAGCGTCGAAGACTTGGGACGGTGACGCCGCGCGCGTCGGAAGCTCCAAAGTGGGGATGATCGTCCCCAGCTCCAACACCACCATGGAGACCGAGCTGCCCGAACTGTTCCGGCGGCAGTCGGCGGCGACCGGACACCGATACACGTTCCATTCCGCCCGAGCCACGCTGCACAACGTCACCGTTGCCGAGCTGGCGGCCATGGTGGACAAGGCCGCAGAGTGTTCCGTCGCGGTGTCCGATGCCGACGTAGACGTGATCGCCTACGCGTGCCTGGTGGCCGTGATGGCACAGGGGCAGGGGGCGCACACCGGCGCCGAGGCAATGATCGCCACGGCGGCCAAGAACAACGGACATCCGGCTCCGGTGACCAGCAGCGCCGGTGCGTTGGTGCGCACGCTGAAGCTGCTGGGCGCCGCGAAGGTGGCGATGGTAACGCCGTACGTTCCCGAACTCACCGCGCTGGTCAGCAACTACATTGCCGGCGCGGGGATTGCCGTGCACGACGTGATCGGGCTGGAGGTTGCAGACAACCTGCTCGTCGGCCGGCTCGATCAGTCACGACTGCCGGGCATCGCCCGGCGGTTGAGCCGAGAGGGCGTCGATGCCATCGTGCTCTCGGCGTGTGTGCAGATGCCGTCGCTGGCGGCCGTTCAAACGGTGGAAGACGAGTTGGGCTTGCCTGTCATTACCGCCGCTACCGCGACGACCTTCGAAATATTGCGTGCCCTCGGCCACCGGCCGGCTATTTCCGGCGCCGGCATGCTGCTGGCAGGCACGCTGCAATAACCACGATCTTTTTCAATACGACCACCGGGTGCCAAGCCCAACCAGTACAGCGGAGTGATGATGACAATGACGGCAGTAACGCGCAGCCAAGCGGTGCGACGAGCCACCGTGGCCAGCGTGGTGGGCACGACGATCGAGTGGTACGACTTCTTTCTCTATGGGACGGCGGCGGCCCTGGTGTTCCCGCAACTGTTCTTCCCCGGTCAGGCGGTGTTCGCCGGAATCCTCGCCGCGTTCGCCACCCAGTTCGTCGGTTTCGTGGCACGGCCGGTCGGCGCGATGATCTTCGGTCACTTCGGTGATCGCATCGGTCGTCGCACCACCCTGATCGCGACCCTGCTGTTGATGGCGTTCGGCACCGTGCTGATGGGCGTGTTGCCCACCTTCGCCACTATCGGCATCGCCGCTCCGGTTCTGCTCGTCGTGCTGCGCATCATCCAGGGCATCGGTGTTGGCGGCGAGTGGGGCGGATCCATTCTGCTCAGCATGGAATGGGGCAATAAGAAGCGTCGCGGACTGTCCGCAAGCTGGCCGCAACTGGGCGTGCCGCTCGGGCTTATTCTGGCCACTGCCGCTGTGCGCATCACCACCGAATACACCGGTGCTGACGGCTTCCTCGCTTATGGCTGGCGGATTCCGTTCCTCCTGAGTATCGTGCTGATCGGCGTCGGCCTGTACGTGCGGCTGCGCGTCATCGAGAGCCCGGAGTTCGAGGCGGTGCGCAAGTCGAAGAAGGTGGTGAAGAACCCGCTCATCGAGGTGCTCAGGCGCCAGCCGAAGCAGATTCTGTTGTCCGCACTTGTGCGCGCGTCGGAGCAGGCGCCGTTCTACCTTTTCATCACCTTCGTGCTCACCTACGCGGTCAAGAAGCTGCACATGGACAGCAACCTGATCTTGGACTTCACACTGGTTGCTGCCGCGCTTGGCTTGATCAGCATTCCGGTGTTCGGCCGACTCTCGGATCGTTTCGGCCGGCGTCGTGTTTACGCGATCGGGATTGTGCTCACCGCGCTGTTCGCGTTCCCCTATTTCGGACTGTTGAACACCGGCAATGCACTGCTGGTCGGCGTCGCGATCATTGTCAGTTTGATCACCCACGACATCCAGTACGGGCCGCAGGCGGCGCTCATCGCCGAGAGCTTCGATCCCGAGATCCGGTACACCGGTGCCGGGCTCGGGTATCAGTTGGCCAGCGTGATCGCCGGCGGCCCTGCGCCTTTGATTGCGTCCGCCTTGCTGGTGCACTATGGTAACTCGATCACCATTTCGATCTACATCATCATCTGCGCCGCGGTCAGCATGACCGCACTGATTCTGCTGCCCAAGCCGGTAGCACCGCTGGATGTGGAAGCGGAAATAGCAGTCGCCGTCGGCGGTGCAGTGTGAGCACGGGAGCGGAGTACGAAATGGTTGAACACGGTGGCGCGCTACAAGATCTTGTGGTGCTGGACCTCACGCGGATCCTGTCTGGGCCGTTCGCCACGATGACGCTGGCCGATCTGGGCGCCGATGTCGTCAAGATCGAACAGCCAGGCACCGGGGATGACACCCGGGCCTGGGGGCCGCCGTCGCAGGGCGGCGAAGCGGCATACTTCCTGGCGGTGAACCGGAACAAGCGCAGCCTGGCCGTCGACCTGAAGTCGCCGCAGGGCCGTGCCGCAGTGTTGAAGCTGGCGATGAAGGCGGACGTGCTGGTGGAGAACTTCCGTCCAGGAACGGCGGCTCACCTGGGGTTTGGTTTCGACGAATTGTCGAAGGTCAACCCGGGGTTGGTGTATGCGTCGATCAGCGGATATGGACAAACCGGCCCCGAGTCACAGCGCCCGGGGTACGACGCGATCGCGCAGGCACGCAGCGGCATCATGAGTGTCACCGGGGAATCCGATGGTCCGCCGGTGCGGGTGGGTGTGAGCAGCGCGGATCTGGCAGCGGGCATGTGGGCCACCATCGGCATCCTCGCGGCGCTGCACGAAAAGCAGCGCACCGGGCGCGGTCAGTGGGTGGACATCAGTCTGCTGGACGGCTCGGTGGCGTGGTTGACCTATGTTTCCAGTGGGTACTTCGCCAGCGGAAAGGTGCCCCGCCGCTACGGTTCGGCACACCCCACGATTGTGCCGTACCAGGCGTTCGCCTCGGCTGACGGGTATGTGATGGTCGCGGTCGGCAACGACAGCCTGTGGCGTCGGTTCACGGCGGCGATCGAGCGGGAAGATCTTGCCGCAGATGATCGGTTCGCGGTGAACTCGTCCCGGGTTGAGCATCGGGACGTACTGGTTCCGTTGATCGCGGGAATCATGGCGACGCGGACCACCGCAGAGTGGGTGCAAGCGTTGGATACCCATGGCGTGCCGGTGGGGCCGATCCAAACCGTCGACGAGGCGCTGGCCGATCCGCAGGTTCTGGCGCGGGGCATGGTGTCTCAGGTGGAGCATCCGACCGCCGGAACGGTCAACACGGTCAGCTGTCCCATTCGGCTGACCCGCACACCAGCATCGGTGCGCACGGCGCCGCCGCTGCTGGGGCAACACACCGACGAGGTCCTCGCCGAGCTCGGGTTCGACGCGGATGCCATCGCGGATTTGCACGCATCGGGAGCGGTGCAGTGACCGACGTATTCTCGCCGGGCGCCGTCGAGGTCAGTCAATCGGGTGCGGTGGCGACGATCACGATCGGCACAGGCGCTCATTTCAACGCGATGAGCCGTGTGGAATGGCGGGCGCTGGATGGTATTGCGACCGCACTGGCCGGTGACGATTCGGTGGAGGCGGTGGTGCTGCGCGGCGGTGGTGGCCGGTTCTCCGCCGGTTCGAATCTCAACGACTGGAATGGTGCCTCGGCCGCCGAGGTGGACGCGAGTTTTGCAGAGATCGAGTCGGCCTTGCAGGCGGTAGAGAACTTGCCGATGCCGAGTGTGGCCGTCGTGGAGGGCGTCGCGGCGGGAGGCGGCTGCCAACTGCTGTTGGCGTGCGACCTGCAATTGGTGACCAGGTCGGCTCGGCTCGGGATGCCGACGGCGCAGCTGGGCATTCTGGTTCCGGCGTCGTTCGCCAATCGGCTGACGCTGCGAATCGGCCCGTCCAGAACAAAGGACCTGCTGTTCGGTGGCGAGCTGTTGGGCGCCGACCAGGCGCACCGGATCGGCTTGATCACCACGGTGGTCGACGACGGGGGATTGGATGCGGAGTTGACGCGTCTGCTGGGTCGTTGGGGGGAGCAATCAGCGGCGGCGTTGCGTGCCGCGAAGGCAGCCGTGAACTTGGGTCTGGCCCCGTTGGAGCAGCCGGCGCGCGAGCGTGGAGTGGGCGCGGTGTTCGACGTGGGCGAGTTCCCCGGAAGGGTGAGCAAATTCCTGCATCGGGGAAAGTCCGCCCGATAGACGAGTCCGCGCTGTAACGGCCACGGCAATCGTCGGTTCACTTGGGTAAACTCGGGAGGCCAGCCTCTGTAGCTCAACGGAAGAGCAGTTCCGTCCTAAGGAAACGGTTGGGGGTTCGAATCCCTCCAGGGGCACCGTGTGATGAGTCGCGACATAGGTCTCACTTGAGTCGCGACATGTGTCATTGTCAAAGAGTTCCGGGCCATCGGCCTTGGACTTTTTGTGTGTTGCGCCAGTAGCTTCGTTCGGTGTCGATGTTGTGGGTGCTGAGGGTTTCCGCGGTGTCGAGGTGGACGATTGTGACGGTGATCTCGTCGATCAGGAGAGCGAGGCGCTCGGGGCAAGGGACCGAACGGCGCTCGTGAGTCCTCGGAGTTCCGGCATGGATCTCCCCTCCCACCAGCACCGCGTTCCCCTCGACGTGTGATCCGTCGGGGGATCCGGTTCGCGCTCTGCACTCGCCACGCTGTCGCCGCGCCCCACCGCAGACCCGTGTACGCGAGCACCAGCACGAGCGTCGGATGCGCGGAGCTCGCCGCGAGCGTGCTCACCTGATCGGCGATCGATAAACGCGATGCTTCCCCTACGATCGCCGGGGGAGGCTGCGCACGTTGCGCGAAGCACGACCGTGCGTGATCGGCAGGATTCGAGGTCGACCACGGCCCCAGGGACGTTCCGGTTGGCCTGGTGCAAGCGTTGAGTGGGGCAGAATCCGGGCGAGCAAACACCAACTCTGGCGATCGGCTTCGGTTACTGTCATGATGTGCTCGGCCGGATTGCTTGGTTTAATCGACCTGTCCGTCGCTTTTGCCCCGGCGGCCTAGATGTTCTGACCTGGGATATTTGGGTCGGCGGGTCGGTTGACCCATCCGGCATGCGCGGCGAATGGCCCATCACCTCGGCGCAATTCGGTCCACGGCGTCGCGACAGCACGTAGCGGCGTTTCAACATTTTCCCGCGTCACTCGATCCCGATCAACTGTGTCCCGCATTACAGACGGTGTGCAGCAAGGCTGCCTAGGCTTGGCGCACCGCACGCGTGACCCGCAACTTGATGGGAGCCACAGCATGAGAAGGCCAGTTGTCGCAATCGTGATCGGGGCGCTCGTCGTGGCAGTCGGCGCCGCGGCGATCGGAGTGCTGTCGCTCGGTTCGATGTTCG
>JBDTBD010000023.1:0-5028 GCA_039924285.1 Terrimesophilobacter sp.
GGCCGCAGTGACGCGAGCAGGGCGATGGGAACCAGTACGGTCACGCCGTCATCCTCCGCTCCGGGCTCGAAACGGTAGCGCAAACTCAGCTGTTGGTCGTCGTGCTGCCACGTTTCGGGGTACGCATTCTCCGGCACGGCGGTGACCGGCGCCTTGGTCGCCTCGATCAGGTTCTCCCGAGTCATGGTGAGCCAGTCGGGTGTTTGGGCCAGCGCGTGTTTCCACCACTTCTCGAATCCGCGCTGCGTGTTCACGTCGGCCGGAATGTGCCTGTCGTAGAACTCGAAGACCGCCTCGTCGTCGTAGAGGATGTCCCGCCGGCGGGTGCGCTCCTCGACCTCAATCAGCTGCTTGCGTAACGCGCGATTGGCGCGGTCGAACGCGGAGATTCGCTGGTCGATTCGTGTGAGATCCCAGTCGCCGTCGACGAGGGCGTGGCGGATGAACAGCTCTCGCGCCTGCTCGGGGTCGACCCGAGCGTACTGCACCCTTCGGCGGGCCACGATCGGAACCCCGTACAGGGTGACCCGCTCGTAGGCGACCACCGAACCCTGCTTCTTCTCCCAGTGCGGCTCGCCGTAACTGTGCTTGGCGAGGTCGCCGGCGAGCGCCTCCGCCCAACTGAGGTCGATGGCGGCGTTCATCCGCGCAAACAACCTGCTGGTTTCCACCAGTTCGGCGGTCATGATTTCGTTGGGCTGCTTCTTCACCAGCGCCGAGCCGGGGAAGATCGTGAACCTGATCTGCCGCGCGCCGATGTAGTCGCCCTGTTTCTTTTTGGCGTCCTTGGCGAGGTCCTTGATGCCGATCTGGCTGAGCAGGCCGGCCAGCAGCGACCGATGGATGCCGACGCCGTTGGCGCTCGCATCCCCGACGGTCAGCCCGAGCGGTTTGGCCATTCGTTTCAACTGCCGGTAGACATCCGCCCACTCCCGCACTCGCAGAAAGTTGAGGTACTCCGAACGGCACAGGCGCCGGAACTGGTTGCCGCTGAGTTCCTTCTCTGTGCCTTTGAGATAGTTCCAAAGGTTCAGCAGCGTGAGGAAGTCGCTGGTCGGGTCGGTGAACCTGGCGTGCGCGGTGTCGGCCTGCGGGCGTTTCTCGAGTGGACGCTCACGCGGATCCTGGATGCTCAGGGCCGCCACGATCGCGATCACCTCGCGGGTGACGCCGTGCTTGCCCGACTCGATCACCATGCGCGCCAGCCGCGGGTCGATGGGCAGTTGCGCGAGCTGTTTGCCGATCTTCGTGATGACTGGCTGCGCCCCATGCCCGACCGCCCCCAGCTCGGCCAGCAGGTCCAGTCCGTCCTTGATCCCGCGCGAGTCGGGCGGCTGCAGGAACGGGAAGCCGGCGATGTCGCCGAGGCCGAGTGAGATCATCTGCAGGATGACGGCGGCCAGGTTGGTGCGCAGGATCTCCGGTTCGGTGTATTCGGGGCGGCTGAGGAAATCTTCTTCGGAGTAGAGCCGGATGGCGATGCCGTCGCTGGTCCTGCCGCTGCGGCCGGAGCGTTGGTTCGCGGATGCTTGGGAGATTGCCTCGATCGGTAGCCGCTGGATCTTCGACCGCACGCTGTAGCGGGAGATGCGGGCGGTGCCGGCGTCGATGACGTACTTGATGCCGGGAACGGTGAGGCTGGTCTCGGCGACGTTGGTGGCCAACACGATCCGTCGCCTGACCCCGGGCATCGTGCTGGGGCGGAACACCCGGTGCTGGTCGGCGGAGCTCAGTCGTCCGTAGAGGGGGAGCACCTCGGTGTTTTGGCTGATCGAGCCCTTCGAGATTCGTGCCTTGATGGCGTCTTCGGTGTCACGGATCTCGCTTTCCCCGCTGAGGAAGACGAGCACGTCGCCATCGCTCTCACGGCCTAGCTCGTCCAGCGCCGAGTTGATCGCATCCAGCGGATCGATCGGGGCGGGCTCGGTCTCGTCTTCGTCGGCAGCCGTCTCGGCGACCAGCGGCCGGTAGCGGATCTCGACCGGGAACGTGCGCCCGCTCACCTCGACGATGGGCGCGGGTCGGCCTGCGTCGTCCGCGAAGTGGCGGGAGAAGCTTTCCGGGTCGATTGTCGCCGAGGTGATGATCAGCTTCAGCTCGGGACGCTTCGGCAGCAACTGCTTCAGGTAGCCGATCAGGAAGTCGATCGTGAGGCTGCGCTCGTGTGCCTCATCGATGATGATCGTGTCGTACTTGCGCAGCATCCGGTCGCGGTTGATCTCGTTGAGCAGGATGCCGTCGGTCATGAGCTTGATTTGGGTACGCGGGCCGACGTGGTCGGTGAAGCGCACCTGGTAGCCGACGAGGCCGCCGACCTCCTCGCCGAGTTCCTCCGCGATGCGTTCGGCGATGGTGCGGGCCGCCAGCCGGCGTGGCTGGGTGTGGCCGATCGACTTCCGGCCGAGTTCTAGGCAGATCTTCGGCAGCTGGGTGGTCTTGCCCGACCCCGTTTCTCCCGCGAGGATCACCACCTGGTTGTCGCGGATGGCGCGGGCGATCTCCTCCCGCCGCTGGCTGACCGGAAGCTCGGGCGGGTAGTTCATGGGCGCAGCGTTGAGCGGCACGGCGTGGATTTCGGGTGCAGACATAGCCATCCAGCTTAAAGCAGCCGGACCACGCGCACAGCCGGCACAGTGTGCCCTCGCCACGAGGAATTGTCTCGTCGTAAGATTCGAGGAGACGAGTGTCAATGATGACCGGAGGATTTTCCATGGGCAGTGCAGGTTTCGCAACAGTTTCCGTCGCAGCGATTTTGGCCGAGACGGCGCAGCGGATGCCGGACAATGTCGCTGTGGTCGTCGGCGAGCAGCAGACGACCTACGCCCAACTGTGGGACCAGGCCCGCGGATACGCCGGAGCCTTGCGGGCGCGCGGAGTTGGCGAAGGCACACCGGTCGCCATGCTGATCCCGAACGTGGTGGACTTCCCGCGCGTCTACTTCGCGGTGCTCGCCCTCGGCGGCATCGTCGTGCCGATCCACTCGCTGCTCAAGGCCGAGGAGATCGACTATGTGCTGCGGGACAGTGGCAGCACTCTGCTGGTCTGCGCTGCACCGCTTTTGGGCGAGGGGGCGAAGGGTGCTGCCCTCGCCGGAGTCGACGTGGTGTCTGTGCTGTTGCCCGAGGCATCCGACACGCTGCCGCCGCGCTTGGAGGACGAGGCTGCGTCGGCAGAACCCCTCGACACCTATGTGCCGCGCGACCCGTTCGACACGGCGACGATCCTCTACACGAGCGGCACCACCGGTCAGCCCAAGGGTGCCGAGGGGTGCCACCTTGCGCTGGTGGAGCAGGTGAACGTGCTTCTGCTGAACACGTTCGACCTCAAGGCCGAAGACCGGGTGCTCGGCTGCCTCCCGCTGTTCCACACGTTCGGACAGACCTGCGCCATGAACGCGGCGTTCCGTGCGGGCGCGACCGTTGTGCTGGTGCCGAAGTTCACTGGTGACGCGGCGCTGACGATCATGAATGAGCAAGAGATCACCATTTTCATGGGGGTTCCCACCATGTACATGGCGCTGCTGGATGCTGCCTCCCGCAACCCACAGCGGCCACCGTTGCGCTACGGATGCTCGGGAGGTTCGGCGATCCCGGTGGCCGTCATCGACAGATTCCGTGAGGTGTTCGACGCCGAGATCTACGAGGGTTACGGACTCACCGAGACCTCGCCGGTCGCCACGTTCAACCACATCGGCGTGACACCGCGCGCCGGCACCGTGGGCCAGCCGCTGTGGGGAGTGGACGTCGAGGTCGCGAATCCGGAGCTGGAGGACCGCACCGAACTGCTGCCGCACGGCGAACTGGGCGAGATTGTCATCCGCGGACACTTGCTGTTCAAGGGGTACCTGAACAAGCCGAAGGAGACGGCGAAGGCTGTCGTGGACGGCTGGTTCCGCACCGGCGACCTCGGCACCAAGGACGACGAGGGGTACATCACGATCGTCGACCGCACCAAGGACATGATCCTACGGAACGGCTACAACGTCTACCCGCGCGAGGTCGAGGAGGTGCTATCCCGGCACCCCGCCGTCGCACAGGTGGCAGTGTTCGGCATCGCTCACGCCACACACGGGCAGGAGGTCATGGCCGCGGTCATCCTGGGGGCCGGCACCACCGCCACCTCGGACGAGCTCATCGCCTACGCGACGGAGCACCTGGCGGCATACAAGTTCCCGCGCCGCATCGAGTTGGTCGAATCCTTCCCGACCGGGCCGAGCGGCAAGGTACTCAAGCGCACCCTTGTTGCCCAGTACCAGGAGGCGTCCGCGGCGGTATAGCGCGGCCTCCGCGCCCTTTACCGCCTCCCCCGCCGTTCAGGCGTCGAAGGCCACCACCATCGGCTCCAGGTGGAAGGTCTGCGCGAACCGAACGAGCAGTGCCGGGTCGCCGTGGAGCACCCGCACGACGCCCTCGTCGAGCGACGCTGCGGGGGAGAGCTCTCCCGAGATGAGCCGGTGGATGCCCGGACCGGCGGTGAACGCGATATCGGGCGCTCCTGCCGTGCCGCGGGTCACGGAGACACCGGTGCCGTCGACGCGGAGCGTCAGTGTGAAGTCGTCCAGGTGCGCCTCGTACACGGTCGCCGGCAGGCCGCCGGCGGCATTCGCTATGAATGCGGTTCGCAGGGCGATGGTCACGGAGTCGGCGGTGATGACGTCGCCATCATCGGGCTCACCCATGGCCTGAAATCCCCAGCGTCCAAGTGCGAAGATGACCTCGTTCAGGCCGCGGCCGTAGTCGGTGAGGTCGTAGGCGAGTCCGTGTGCCAGCGGCAGCCGGCGCACGACTCCGCTGGCGTGCAGTTCCTTGAGCCGGGTGCTCAGGATGTTGGTCGGGATGCGTGGCAACCCCTGTTTGAGGTCGCTGTACCGGCGGGGGCCGACGAGTAGGTCGCGGACGATGAGCAGCGCCCATCGTTCGCCGACCAGCCCGAGGGCCGCCGCGACGCCGCAGTATTGTCCATAGTTGCGTGCCGCCACCGGAAGCTAGGCGTTCGTGGGATGCTGCGCCATGAAGGCCTCCGGGCCGA
>JBDTBD010000024.1:0-10602 GCA_039924285.1 Terrimesophilobacter sp.
GCGTGCGGTAGCCCTCGACGGCGTCACCCCGGCTGCGCAGCTCGTCGTATACGGCGCTCGCGGTCTCCGCCACATCACCGATAACGCCGAGGTCGATGGGCCGGGTGGCCCCGAGCGCCGAGTCCTCGACATCCACCTGCACGACGAGGGTGCGCTCGCCGATCAGTCTGCCGTGCCGCATTGTCCACATATTCAAGGCGCAGCCCCAGCCGACGATGAGGTCCGCGCCCGTGATGAGTTCAGCCGTGGTCGGGGAGGAGAAGCCGCCCGAGATGCCCAGCGAGAACTCCTTGCCCTCAAAGAGCCCGTTCGCCACCGCGGAGGTGGCCACCAGCGCGCCGGCATGCTCGGCGAGGGCGAGGAGCTCCGGCCCTGCCTCCCGGGCACCACGTCCGGCGACGAAGACCGGGCGGCTCGCCGCGCGGATGCGATCCGCCAGGTCGAGCACCGCCTGCCGACCCGGTCGGGTCGCGACAGCACGCGCTATGGCTGGTATCGTCTCCGGCGTGCCGTGCGGCACCTCGTCCTCCTGCACGTCGATCGGCAGGTTCAGCACCACCGTCCGCCGTTCGTTGACCGCGGTGCGGTAGGCGCGCACGGTGTCGGCGAGCGCGCTTTTGGCGGAATACACACGCTCGGACACGGCACCGACACCGTTCGCCAGCGCACTCTGGTCGATCCTGAAGTTGGAGCCCACCGTGGCGGCTGCACTCTCCGCCGCGAGGATGATCAACGGGGTGCGGCTCTTCGCCGCTTCCGTGATTCCGGTCATCGCGTTGGTGAGGCCACACCCCTGGTGCGTCGAGAGCACGGCGAGCCGGTTTGTCATCCTGGAGTAGGCATCGGCCATGCTCGCGGCGCCGCCTTCGTGCCGGGCGGCGGTGAACGGCACCCCGTTGTGGCGCAGCGCGTTGGTGACAGCGAGGTTTCCACTTCCGACCACCCCGAAGGCGTGTCCTACGCCGAGCTGTGCGAGAGTGCGACCGACGAGTTCTGCGACTTTCATTCTTTTGCCGACTTCTCGACGAGCGCGTACACGCGCGTGGGGGAGCCGGTGCCGCCGACGATCGGCAGTGGGGCGATGACGATGACGGCCCCGCTCACCGGCAGTTTCTCGACGTTCTGCAACTGAGTGAGGCCGAACTTGCCGGCGCCGAGCAGGAAGCTGTGGGCAGGAAAGATTGGGTCGAAGCCGCCGGCACCGCCCGCGTCGATGCCGACCGTCTCGACCCCGAAGCCACTGATCGAGGCGTTGGCCGCCATCCAGCGGGCGCCCGCCACGGACACTCCCGGTGTGTGCGATCCGGAGTCGTCGACGTTGAGGAAGGATGCTGTGTCGGCGGACCGCGCGCTCCATCCGGTCTTCAGGATGACCCAGGCGTTGTCCGGGATCGGGCCGTTGTCGCTCTGCCACTGCTCGAGGTGTTCCGGCTCAAGCAGAAAGTCGGCGTTCGCAGCGGTCTGGGCGGTCTTGTCGATAACGACAATCGGTCCGATCAGGCGGGCGGGTGGAATTTGATCGACCGTCGCGCCGTCGCGGCCACTGATCCAGTGTGCAGGGGCGTCGAGGTGAGTTCCCGTGTGCTCGCCCAGGTGGATGTTGTTCCACTGCCACATCGGGCCGTCGTCGTCGAACCTGCTCACTGTGTCGAGTGAGAGCGGGATCGTATTTGCGAACGGAGCGGGCAAGGCCAGGATCGGGGTCGACGGGCTGAGCGGTGCGGTCAGGTCGATGACCTCGACATCCGTGGAGCGCAGTCCGGCCAGCAGTGCAGTCAACGTGGACATCAGTGGTTCTCCTTGTTTGTTTCGTGGTGTGCAGTGGGCGGGTGGTGTGGTTTGCGGATTGCATCGAGGGTCGCTTGGGGCCAGGGCGTGGCGTGGTCTTCGGTGGGTGTCATGTGCACCGTGACGAGGTGGCCGTGCGCGGCCGTGACGCGGCCTTGGCCTTCGAAGGCCTCCCCGAAGACCTCGAAGTCCAAAGTCAATGAGGTGCGGCCTATCGTGCGAATGGCGACGGTCGCAGTGGTTTCCTGGCCGAAAGTTAGTGTGGACGTGAAGTCGATCGTCTGGTGCACTCGTGGAGCCGAGGGGAAGTAGCCGTCCAGCCCGAGGCCGTCGAAGAGTTCTGCCTCACACGCCTCGACCCACCGCACGATGGCCGAATTGTGATGGTGCCCGGACGCGTCCGTGTCCACCCATTCGACGCGCCGGCGGATGGTCGCCGTTGTCGGCGACGACACGTCGGTGTGGGGCTGCGGGACGGACATTGTCCTCGCTCCTTTTCAGTGATGCGGTTGTCATCGTTCTGCGAAGCACTCTAAATATCGAGAGTCTATGACGATCGTTATCAG
The DNA here is from genome assembly GCA_039924285.1 of Terrimesophilobacter sp. Classification (GTDB taxonomy): domain Bacteria; phylum Actinomycetota; class Actinomycetes; order Actinomycetales; family Microbacteriaceae; genus Parafrigoribacterium. Next base: position 2,355 of record JBDTBD010000024.1, read on the forward strand.
ATGTCGAGAGCGAGAGCCGTGGGCGCTAAGCCTGTCGATCTCAAACGAAGATATACGCTGATTGCATGACTCTACGCACCGCGCCCGTGCAGCTGGGAACGGCCGGTGTCTGAGCAGATCGTGCAGCCTCGTCATCAACAACTGATCATGACCATTTACGGGCTCTATGCGCGGGAAGAGGGTGGCGCCATCCCGGTCGCCGCGCTCATCCGGATGCTGGGCGACCTCGGCGTAGAAGAGGCGGGGGTGCGCTCCTCTGTTTCGCGGATGAAGCGGCGCGGCACTCTGGAAAGCCGGCGTGGCAGCGGGGTGGCCGAATACGCGCTCTCGGCGAGGAGCCTGGAGATCATCGTTGAAGGCGACGCGCGCATCTATTCGCGGAAACGGGCGGCTGCCACCGACCCGTGGCTGTTGATCGTGTTTTCTGTTCCCGAAGCAGAGCGGGGCAAGCGGCACACCCTGCGCGCGCAACTCACACGTATGGGCTTTGGAACCGTGGCTCCCGGGGTGTGGATCGCCCCCGCCAGCCTGTACGCCGAGACGAAAAACCGACTGCACCGGCTGGGACTCGCACCGTACGTCGACCTTTTCAACGTCGATCACCTAAGCCCGGAACAGCTGGGAGACAAGATAAACCAGTGGTGGGATCTTGATTCCCTCGACGCCCTGTACCAGGAGTTCGTGGAGAAGTACGAGCCGATGCAGGATGATTGGCGTCGTCGACAGCGCAAGAAACCACAAACGGCGGAAACGTACGAGGTCGCGTTCAGCGACTACATCTACATGTTCACCGCCTGGCGCCGGATGCCGTTCCTGGACCCCGGCCTACCGCTGGAATTCCTGCCGAAGGGCTGGAGCGGGCTCGTGGCGGAGCAGCTCTTTTCTGCCTTGCACACCGCGCTTGGGCCGCTGGCGCACGAACACGTGCGGGAGATCATTCACCCCCAATGACGGCGATCCCCTGGATCTCGATGAGGGCCTCTCGCTGCCACAGCCGCGTGACCCCGATCCCCGCCATCGCCGGGTAGACGGCACCGGCCAGCTCCCGCCACACCTCGCCGATCCGGCGGCCGTTGGCCTGATAATCGTCGACGTCGGTGAGGTAGACCGTCACCGAAACCAAATCCGACGGCACCCCGCCCGCTTCGGCCAGCGTCGCCAGCACATTGCTGAAAGACTGCCGGAACTGGTCGACGATACCGCCGGGGACGATCTTGCCCTCGGCATCCATCGCGGTCTGTCCGCCGAGGAAGATCGTATTTCCGGCCAGCACACCGTGTGCATAGCCGGAGGGCTTGGCCAGGGTCGTGGGGTTGATCTGGGTGTGTGTCATGTCACTCCTTGTTATCGTCATGGTTGTCAGTAGGAAAGCGCTGCTTCAATCAGCATGATCTGCTCCCGCATGGTGTCGAGGATGCTCTGCTCCCGTGGTGAAACCGATCGGGTGCGATCAGGGTTCAGGCGTGAGGCGGGTCCGGTCACCGTCACTGCGCAGATTCGTGGACCCCTCGGCCTGGTGATGGCCATCGCCAGCGCGACGATGTCGGGTTCGGATTCCGCCAGGTTCGTCGCGAATCCGGCCGCACGGATGGTTGCGAGCTCACCTTTGAGCGCGGAGCGCGTCGGCAGGGTGTCCTCCGTCGCGCGCGGGAGCTGCTCGAGCGGGTAAAGGTCGTCGAGTTCACTGTCCGGCAACTCGGCCAGTAGCGCCTTCCCCGCAGAGGTGGTGTGTGCCGGCAGGGCGGTGCCGACCCTGCTCGTCACCCGCATGACGTGGGTCGATTCGTAGACGGCCAGAAACTTGGTAATAGTGCCGCCGCGTGCCGCCAGGTGCACCGTCTCTCCGGTGAGATCGCGCAGGGTTGCGAGGTAGGGTTCGGCGACCTGGCTGCAGTGTTCGACGGCCGCGGCGCTCTCGGAGCCCGACATGGCAGGTCCGAGCTGGTATTTGCGAGAGGGCAGATTTTGGCGCACGAAGTTCGCTTCGTGCAGGGTTGCGAGGAGGCGGTGGGTCGAGGACGGCCCGATGTCGAGTCGCTGGGACACCTCGGAAACACCGAGCTGCTCGTGTGTTTGGAGGAGGGTCAGGATTCTCAGGGCCTGCCTCACGGATTGGAGTGTGTCTGCCACGGGGACCTGGTTCTTTCCGTATGTAGGGAGAGAATAGCATCCCATTCCTTTCAGCGGAATCTTGTGCTAACTTTCAGATACTCGGCGCCGTCCGCCGGGAACAATCGACCGGAAGAAGAAGAACGATGGCAACAGCAGCCGTTGTCCCCGTGGTGACTCGCAAGGGACACGAATATCAGGACACCGGCCAATCCGGCGGCGCCGTGCGGGTCTCGGGTGTCAGCGTCCAGCACACCCCCGCCACCCGGATCTGGTTCGGCAAGGTCTTCAACGAACCCGGCTACCGCTCCTTCCCGCACCACCACGGCGAGGCCGAGACCGGCGGCTATGTGCTGAAAGGGAAAGGCCGCATCTACTTCGGCGAGAACTACTCCGAATACTTGGATATGGACGAGGGAGACTTCGTCTTTGTGCCGCCATTCATGCCGCACGTCGAGGCGAACATGAGCACGACGGAAGAGCTCATCTGGCTGACCACGCGAACGCCGGACAACATCGTGATCAACCTGCCCGAGGTCGATGACTCGACTCTGGCTGGATTTCGAAGGGCATGATTCCGTGACCGACACCTCCGCATCCTTCCTGAAAGCGATCGAGCTGACCGAGACGGATGCCGAGGTGCTGGATCAGGCGTTCCTGGCGAGGCCGCAGCCCGTCCCCTGGGCCAAGGCCTACGGCGGGGACATCGTGGCGCAGGCCGCTGCAGCGGCTGTGCGAACAATCGGTGCAGATCGCGTCATCCACTCGATGCACGGCTACTTCATGCGTCCGGCGGACCCGGCGGACCCCGTGCGTTACGAGGTGGAATTGTTGCGCGAGGGGCGGTCGTTTGCCACCCGCGCGGTGCGCGCCTACCAGTACGGCAAACCGATCTTCGTCGGGGCGATGTCGTTCCAGGCTGCCGAGGACGGGCCGGAACTGTCGATGCCGATGCCCGAGGGTGTTCCTGACCCGGATTCTTTGCCGAGCTCCGCCCAGGCGCTCGCCGGTGTGCGCTCTCCGGCAGCCGAGTACTGGTCCCACGGGCGCAGCTTTGATATGCGCCATGTGCCCTCGCCCGTGTATTTGCGCGTCGAGGGCGAGTCGGTACCGCACCAGGCGGTGTGGGTGAAGGCGTTCGACGAATTGCCGGATGACGAGAACTTGCACCGCGTCGCGCTCGCGTATGTGTGTGATTACACGATCCTGGAGCCGATACTGCGTGCCCATGGGTTCGCGTGGGGTGACGCCGGCCTGGTGACCGCCAGCCTGGACCACTCCCTCTGGTTCCATCGCCCGGGCCGGATGGATCGCTGGGTGTTGTATGTCCAAGAGGCGGTCTCCGCGCAGGGCGGCCGCGGGCTGGCGCAGGGCAGGTTCTATGCGAGGAGCGGCACGTTGCTTGCAACGGTCGCCCAAGAGGGCATGATCCGCGGAGCGATTTCTTAGCGCAACCCGGCGCCGTTTTGCGAGTGGCTCGTCGGGCTGGCCCGACGAATTCACGACACTGCTACTTGCGCACTCCAACACGCACGGCGATACTAGTTTTATCGCGCCTTTGTGATCCTCGTCAGATTTAGTGCATATAAGGATTTCGGCTCGGTCGCCCCCGGGCGAGGTACAGAATTCGAAAGCAGTCACATGGAGGATCCAATGACGGAACCCAGTAAGAGTGCCCATCTCGACACATTCACGCACGACAATCTGCCGCCGGAAGACCAGTGGCCGACCCTGGAGTTCACACTGCCGGAACTGCAGTATCCGGCCCAGCTCAATGCGGCTACCGTGCTCATCGACGACGCGGTCGCAAAGTACGGCGCGGACAAGCTTTGTCTGCTGACGCCGCAGGGCGAGCGCTGGACGTATGGGGAGTTGCTGCGCCACTCCAACGAGGTGGCCCAGGTGCTCACGGAGGACTTCGGCGTCATTCCCGGCAACCGCGTGCTGCTTCGCGCCGCCAACAACCCCTGGCTGGTCGCTAGCTGGCTGGGAGTGCTCAAGGCGGGGGCCGTTGCCGTGACTACGATGCCGGTGCTGCGTGGGCATGAAGTCACCACTCTGCTCGAGCTGACCACGCCGAGCGTCGCCATCATCGACCATCGCTTCCGGCCGGACTTCGACGCTGTCGACCATGACGGCGTGCAGGTTGTCGCTTACGGGGCGGAAGGGGAGGACGATCTGCTTTCCCGCTGCGCAACCAAGTCCGGTGTCTTCACCAACGTGCTGACCGCCGCCGACGACGTCGCACTGCTCGGCCCGACGTCGGGCACCACGGGAACCCCCAAGATCACGATGCACTTCCATCGCGACATCCTGGCCAACGCTGACACATTCGCTCGGTACGTCATCAAGCCGACCGCCGACGACGTCTTTGCCGGTTCACCGCCTCTCGCCTTCACCTTCGGTCTGGGCGGATTGGTGGTGTTCCCGCTGAGTTTCGGCGCGGCAACGCTGTTGACCGAGCGCACCACTCCGTTGGAGCTGGCGCAACTGAGCCACGATGCCGGGGCGACCATCCTGTTCACCGCACCGACTGCATACCGGGCGGTGCTCCGTGCTGGGCGGGCCGACCTGTTCGCCACACTGCGACGTGCGGCCTCCGCCGGCGAGCACCTGCCGAAGGATGTCTGGCAGGACCTCTACGATGCGACGGGGTTGAAGCTGATCGACGGCATCGGCTCCACCGAGATGCTGCACGTGTTCATCTCAGCAGCGGACGACGATATCCGGCCCGGATCCACCGGGGTTCCGGTGCCCGGGTACCGCGCCACCATCCTGGACGACGACGGCAACGAAGCGCCGGCAGGCCAGTTCGGTCGCCTGGCGGTCATCGGGCCGACCGGGTGTCGCTACATGCGCGATGCACGCCAGGCCCGCTATGTCAGTAACGGCTGGAATGTCACCGGCGATACCTACTCGAAAGACTCGGACGGGTACTTCTGGTATCAGGCCAGGTCCGACGACATGATCGTCACCTCTGGCTACAACGTCGGCGCGCCCGAGGTTGAGGAGGCGGTGGCCATGCACCCCGATGTCGTCGAAAATGCGGTGATCGGTATCCCCGACGAGGATCGCGGAAACCTCATCTGCGCGTTCATTGTGCTGCGCGAGGGTGTGGTCGGTGACGACGTCAAACGCAAGGAGTTGCAGGACTTCGTGAAGGCGACCATTGCGCCGTACAAGTACCCGCGCAGAATCGAGTTCATCGACAAGTTGCCGCGCAACCCCAGCGGCAAGCTGCAGCATTTCCGCCTGAACGAGCTTGTGCCGGAAACCTCCGGTGGCATCGGAAAGGACGCCTGATGCGTATTGCCGTTGTCGGCGGGGGGCCGGGCGGCCTATACTTCGCGGCGCTCATGAAACAGCTCGACGCCGAGCACGACATCACCGTGTGGGAGCGCAACGCCGCCGAGGACACCTTCGGCTTCGGCGTGGTTTTCAGCGACGAGACGCTCGGCGGCATCGAAAACGCCGACACCGTGATCGCGGAGGTCATGGCCAGCCAGTTCGCGCGCTGGACCGACATCGACGTGCACTTCCGCGGGCAGATGCACAGCATCGGCGGGCAGGGGTTTGCCGCGATGAGCCGCAAGGAACTGCTGAAGCTCCTGCAGCGGCGCTGTCTTGAGTTGGGTGTGGATGTTCGGTTCAGCACTCTTGCCCCGGATGTCGACGAGCTCAGCCGAGACTACGACCTCGTGTTGGCCTCGGACGGAGCCAACTCTGCGATCCGTACCCGGTATGCCGGGACCTTCGTGCCGAGTCTGGACACGCGGGGATCCAAGTTCATGTGGCTTGGCACCGACCAGGTTTTCGAAGCGTTCAAGTTCTTCATCAAGGAGACCGAGTACGGGGTCATGCAGATCCACGGGTATCCGTATTCGGATCAGGGCAGCACCTTCATCGTCGAGATGCATCCGGATGTCTGGGCTCGCGCCGGGTTCGACGCGAGTGCAGGAGCGTCGTTCCCACCAGGGGTGAGCGACGAAGAATCGATCGACAAGATCCGCGAGATCTTCGCCGAAGAACTGAACGGCAGCTCGGTGCTCGCCAACAACTCCAAGTGGCTGAACTTCACCACCGTGCGCAATGCCCGCTGGCGGCACAAGAACGTCGTGTTGCTCGGCGACGCCGCGCACACCGCGCATTTTTCGATCGGCTCCGGCACCAAACTGGCGATGGAGGACTCTCTCGCACTGGCGGCCTGCCTCGCCGAACACGACGGCATGGACGAGGCGCTCGAAGCGTACGAGGTCGAACGCCGCCCCGTCGTCGAATCGACCCAGCGTGCTGCCCAGGCCAGCCTGGAGTGGTTCGAGAACATCGGCCAGTACGTGAACCAGGAGCCGGTGCAGTTCTGCTTCAACCTGCTCACGCGCAGTCGCCGCATCACCTATGACAATTTGAAACTGCGCGATTCGGAGTTCGCTCAGCGAGTGGACGACCAGTTCGCGAGCGCTCAGGGGCGGTCCGAAAGCGTGCCCGCCATGTTCCAGCCTTTTCGAGTGGGCAACCTGCAACTGAAGAACCGGGTCGTGGTTTCCTCCATGGACATGTATTCGGCCGTGGACGGCGTGCCTGGCGACTTCCATCTCGTGCACTTGGGCTCCAAGGCGCTGGGCGGTGCGGGTCTTGTCATGACAGAAATGGTGTGCGTGTCGTCGACGGGTCGCATCTCGCTGGGCTGCAGCGGGCTGTATACAAACGAACAGAGGGCGAGCTGGCGGCGGGTCACCGACTTCGTGCACGGCACCACTACGGCCAAGATCGGGTTGCAGCTGGGACACAGCGGCCGCAAGGGATCCACCAAGCGCATGTGGGAGGGAATAGACGAACCGCTTCCCGCGGGAGGCTGGGAAGTGGTCGGTCCGTCACCGCTACCGTATGGCCCCGGTTGCCTAGTGCCGCGTGAGATCGATCGCGCCGAGATGACGTCGATTCGGGAAGAGTTCGTGGCCGCTGCCCGGCGTGGGGCCGAGGCGGACTTCGACCTGCTCGAACTGCACTGTGCCCACGGGTACCTGCTCTCGTCATTCCTATCGCCCATCGCGAACAAGCGCACGGACGAGTATGGCGGTTCCGCCGAGAATCGGTTGCGTTATCCGCTCGAAGTGTTCGATGCGGTGCGTGCGGCGTGGCCGGCGGACAAGCCGCTGACGGTGCGCATTTCGGCTACCGACTGGGCGGAGGGTGGCAATGATGTCGATGACGCCGTGGCGATCGCGACGGCATTTATCGAGCATGGTGCGGCGGCCATCGACGTGTCCAGCGGCCAGGTCACCGGTGACGAGAAGCCGGCTTTCGGCCGCAGCTATCAGACGCCATTCGCCGACCGCATCCGCAACATCGTCGCCCATAAGAGAGGAGTCGCCGTGATCGCCGTCGGCGCCATTTCCTCCTACGATGACGTGAACTCGGTGCTGCTGGCCGGGCGGGCGGATCTTTGCGCAATCGGGCGCGCTCACCTCTATGATCCGCAGTGGACCCTGCATGCTGCCGCGGAGCAGGAGTTCGTCGGCACCGCCGCTGAATGGCCGTTGCCGTTCAAGGCGGGCAACCGCAAGCCGCCCGCAGCGAGAACGGATGCGGTACGCCCGCGCCTTGAATTGCTCAGGCCGGATACGACTCAGGTGGATAACGCGCACGTGCGGTGGCGCCCGCACGCGGATCTTGTGTCGCCCGTCGTGGTCTAGCAACGCCGCGGCGCTCCGGGCGCCGAGTGCGGTGTCGCCGTCAGAAACCGGAGAGCAGCGCGCAGAAGCGCACGAGATGGTCCGCGGGCATCGTGCTGAGCACGCGTCGGGAGTCTGCGGGCTGTCGTCCCCAAATCAGGAGGAGCCGTCCAGCGGCATCCGTCTCGATGAGGTCGACCCCGTCGAGCGGCGTGGCAAAAGAAAGGCTGCCGACGCAGTTCTCTACCGTGAGCACGACGTCACGCTCCCCCGCGCACCGTATTCGCGCGTGAAAGGGGTCACTCACCGAAGCGTCCCGCTCGAGTCCGCGCGCGAGCAGCCAATGGTCCAGCAGACCTACGGAGTGTTCCAGCAACTCCGGTTGGCCCAGCAAAGCGTCGCCCTCGTCGTCATCGCCGATGAGATCCCAGCGGTGCAAGGCGAACTCCTGACGCATGTGGATGTCG
>JBDTBD010000025.1:0-14398 GCA_039924285.1 Terrimesophilobacter sp.
GCGCGCAGTTGAAGGCCGGCTACATCTTCGTGAACAACCACAGCGCCACCTGGCTCGACCAGCGTGCGCCGTTCGGTGGCGTGAAGGGCAGCGGCTTCGGCCGGGAGATGGGCATCGAAGGCCTTCGTGAGTTCATGGTCACCCACAGCATCGCGGTGCCGAAAGAGTAACCACGGCTTCTCGGCCGGTGCGTCGTCGACGCACCGGCCGATGGGCTGGTTCTCGCGAGGAGGTTAGTCCTCCAGCGACATCACCACCGACTTGATCCGCGTGTACGACTCGAGTACTTCCGGGCCGGATTCGCGTCCATAGCCGGACTGTTTCACTCCGCCGAACGGCAGCGAGGCGTCGTTCTTGCTCCACGTGTTGATCCAGACCATCCCCGCGTCGAGCTTCGCCGCCACGCGGTGCGCCCTCACCAGGTCGCGGGTCTGCAGTCCGGAGGCGAGACCGTACACGGTGCTGTTGGCCATCGAGATGGCCTCCGCCTCGGTGTCGAACGGCTGCACGGTGAGCACGGGGCCGAAGATCTCCTCCTGGACGACGCGGGAATCGTTGCGGAGGTCGGCGATGACGGTCGGCAGGTAGTAGAAGCCGCCGCCGTCATTGCGGGCTTCGCCGCCGACCACGACTCGTCCGCCGTCCTCGCGCGCCAGCTGGACATAGCGTTCGACGTTGGCTCGGTGGCGTTCTGCGGCCATCGGACCCAGGTCTGTTGCGGGGTCGCGCGGATCGCCGACGACGAGGTGCGGGATGCGTTCGGCCAGTTCGGCGAGCACGCGCTCGTAGATGCTCCTGGCGACGAGCAGCCGGGTTCCGGCCATGCAATACTGCCCGGAGTTGAACACAAAACCGCTGATTGCCGTGCCGACCGCGCGGTCGATGTCGACGTCGTCGAAAATGATGTTCGAGGCGTTACCACCGAGTTCCATCGTCACCGGGATCAAGTTTTCAGCTGCCGCGGCGGCGACGCGCTTGCCGGTCCTGGATGACCCGGTGAAGGTCAGTTTGTCGATCCCCGGATGCGTGATGAGCGCATTCCCGGCGACGGAGCCGAGGCCTGTGACGAGGTTGTAGACGCCGTCCGGGAGGCCGGCGTCGGCCATCAACTGCGCCATGAGCAGCGCACTCAGGGACGCTTCCTCCGCGGGTTTGTGCACGATCACGTTCCCGGCGGCCAACGCGGGAGCGATCTTGGTCCCCGAGAGTACGAGTGGAAAGTTGAACGGCGTGATTGCGCCCACCACCCCGTACGGCTCCCGCCTGGTGTGGGCGAATGCCGCAGTCTGCAACTCGCGCGTCGAACCGTGCAGGCTCTGTGCCAGCGAGGCGCAATAGGCGAATTGGTTGGCGACGGAATTGATGTCACCGCGCCGGCAGGCGGCGAGCGGCTTGCCCACATCGCGGCTCTCCCGTTCGGCCAGTTCGTCGCCGTGCTCCCTGACCAGCTCCGCGATCTTCACGAGCACCTCGGAACGGTCCCTGCCGGTCCACCCGCGCCAGGGGCCGTCATCGAAGGCGTGTCGAGCTGCAGCGACGGCGTCGGAGACGTCGGAAGCGTCGGCGTCCGCGATGCTCCCGATCGCTGACCCGGTCGACGGATCGATGACCTCCAGCGATCGCCCGGATGCCGAGTCTCGCCACTGCCCGCCTATGAAGAGCCGGCCGCCGGCAAACAGCCGCCCCGCCGGGAAGATCGTGGATGTCTCTGTCATCGTTCTGCTCCCTTTCACTGTCTGCCGTCCGGCGCGCTCACCGGCACCTCGATGAGCATCGGAGCATCTCCAGCGAAGGCTTCGGTGAGTGCCCCGGCGAGGTCGACCGCCGTGTCCGCCCGGCGGGAGGCGACCCCGTATCCAGAGGCCAGCGCACAGAAGTCGATGCCCGGAATGTCGATGCCCGGCACGTGCTGGACGCCGAGCAGGTTCGAGAAGGAGTGCAGTGCACCGTACACACCGTTTTTCAGGACCAGGAAGGTCGTCGGAATCCGATACCGCGCCGCGGTCCACAGGGCCGTGATGCCGTAGTTGGCGCTGCCGTCACCGATGATGCCGATCACCCGCCGGTCGGCGCTGGCGAGCTGGGCACCCACAGCCGCCGGCATACCGAATCCGAGTCCGCCCGCCGCCGGGAAGAAGTAACTTCCAGGGTGACGCAGCTCGATGCGGTCCCAGAATGCGGTACCCGTCGTCGTTGCCTCCCGCACATAGATCGCGTCCTCAGGAGCTACCGAGTTCAGCACGTCGAACACCGCTTCGGTGCTCAGGACGCCGTGCGGGGATGCCGGCGGCGCTGGCCGGCGTGCTTCGGGCATCGGCCGCGCAGACACCCCGACGCCGCGCACCAGTTCGGCCAGCGTCTCACGCACATCGGCGATGAGGGCATCGCCCATCGGAGCTCGGGCGGCCTCGCCGGGATCCGAGGTGATCTGGACCAGTCGTGCGCCTTCCGGCAGATAGCGCCCCGGCTCGAACTGGTGGTAGCGGAACACCGGCGCGCCGATGACCAGAATCAGATCGTGCCCGGTCAGGCGTGCCGACAGGCCGGCGATGGACGCCGGGAGCACGCCGCGGAAGCACCGATGTCCGGTCGGGAACGGGCAGCGTGATGCGGACGGGGCGATCCACACCGGCATCCGTTGCTTCTCGGCCAGCTCAACCGCTAGCGCGTTGGCACCGGAGGCATCGACGTCGGCGCCGAGGACGAGCACCGGACTGTGCGCCGCGCCGAGCGTCGCGATGATGGCGGACAATTGCCGCTGAGACGGTGAACCGGCGGTCTCGACGACCCTGGCGGTCAGGTGCGTGCCGGCGTCGGCGGCACCGGCGGCCCAGTCGTCGTAGGGGATGGAGACGTACACAGGCCCGCGAGGCGCCGAGGCGGCAGTGTGGATGGCCTGGGAGATCGCCCGCGGCACGTCGGACGCGGTCGTCGGTTCGTAGCTCCACTTGACCAGCGGCGTGGGCAGTTGCACAGCGTCGACGTTGGTCAGCATCGCCTCGATTCCGACCATCGACCGCGCCTGCTGTCCGGCGGATATGACCAGCGGACTGTGTGAATACCAGGCATTGGCGATCGCGCCCATCGCATTGCCGCTGCCCGCCGCGGCGTGGAGATTCACGAAGGCGGGTTTCCCCGTCACCAGACAGTAGCCATCGGCCAGTCCCGCAACGACCCCCTCGTGCAGGCCGAGGATGTAGCGGAAGTCGTCCGGCATCCGATCCAGGAACGCCAACTCGCTCGATCCGGGGTTGCCGAAGATCGTGGTCAGGCCGTTCTCCCGCAGGAGGTCGTAGGTTACCTCGCGCACTGTCGCCATGGCGCCTAGCCGGCCGCCTTCAGGTCGGTGCGGTGCGCCCGTTTGGTGACCGTCACGACGCCGCGGTCTCCGTCCACGACCACCCAGTCGCCGGTCTCGATAGCGGCGATCGGGTCTTCGGTGAATTCGGTGACGGTGGGAACTCGCGTCACCACGGCTCCCAGTACGGCCTTCGAGGTCACGGTGGTGAAGACCATGGCCAACGGTGCCGTGCCGAGCAGCCGGGTGCTTTGGAAGAAGCTCGACCATCCTGACGAGCCCTTCGCCCCGGGGAAGACAAGGATCTTCCCGCTGAAGCACACTCCGAAGAGTTCGTGTTGGGTCTCGATGATGGTCCCCTGCGCCGGGTCGATGCCGCCCCAGCCCGAGATGGTCTCGTGCGACACGAGGGCCTCGCCCTCCGCTATCCCCGCCACGATCCCGCGACCGTGGAACTCGAGCGTCATCAGAGGTGCCCGTTCCATTTTCCGGTGACCGCCGCATCAACGCACTCTTCGAGCGTGCCGAACCAGGATTCGATTCCCATGATCGCCGCCAGATAGTGGGCTTGTTTCGCCGAGTCGGTCGCGAACACGCGGGTGCCGTCGGGGACCGCCTTGGACATGGCCGGGCAGGAATCCGTCAGCACCTTGCCGCCGGCGCGTCGGATGATGTCCGTGTAGCCATTGCGATCGGCGACGCTGCGCAACGCCCGCGGCGTCATGATCCACAGTTCGGTGCCCGAGTTCAGCGTCTTGCCCTCGATCGCCCGTGCCAGTCTGGCGATCTGGTCGAGGGATGCGTGCGGGCAACCGAGCAGGATGAAATCGACGTCGGTCGAGGAGCCGATGCCGTTGAGTTCCTCGTACACTGCCTCGCGCTCTCGCTTGCCGTAGCGGATCGGATCGGGCACGGGGAGGCCGCCGAACGCGGCTTCTACAGTGGGGGCCTCCGGGGTGATGCCGGGGATGTGATAGAGCTCCACGCCGCCGGAGGTAGCGGCGGCGGCACCGAAGTGTTTCAGATCGGCGAGATCCGGCTGCTGCCAGTCACCGCGGATCACCGGCCTTGCCTCCTGCACCGCTCCGCCGACGAAGTACCCGAACATGCCCCACTCCTGGAATCCTTTCACCGGAATAGCGGCGTCGATGAGGTGGGTGCCGTAGCGGTTCTCCGGAATGTGGTTCCCCCAGTACGGGATCTTCCCGGTGAGGCTGGCGGCACCTGTCGACGCGGTGCCCTCGCAGTTCGTGCGTGCGCCGAGCACCGAGTTGCAGTAGATGACCGCGGAGGATTCCATCCAGGCGCAGTGCTCGCCGCGCACCGGGAGGTTTCCCACCTGGTACGGCGTACAGGTGGCGAGGATGGTGACGCCGTGGTCAGCGTAGAACGCTTCCGCGTCTTCCTGCAGCTCGACCAGGTGCGGGGAATATGGTGCGACATCCGCCGCATCCGCCTTGCCGAAGCCCATCTGCAGTTGACAGGTCGGCACCCGCATCTTCGGGAGCACGATCTCGTCGTCGCAGTCCAGGTTCATCACCGCGTAGGCCTTATTCCAGCCACCCTCCTGGACGAGCTTCGCCTTCACAGGGGAGGGCTGCGCCATCGTTCCCGCGACGTTGCGCGTGTCGCAGAGCCGTTCCGCCCCGAGTGCTTCACCGTATCGGATCAGCAGGTTCATGGCCGCCGCAACAGCAGTGCCCTCCGAGCCGTCCCGCATGGCCTTCTCATCATCGGCAAGTTTCATCGTCGACCCTCTTCCTTCTCACCTGTGTTCATGTCTTCTGGGCTCGTCTATTCCGGATGCGCTCAGGAGGTGATATTCATCGCGACGCGTTCGCGAAGCTGCGCCGTGTCGACGTCGCGGACGCTGCCGGTACCGGCGAGGTCCAACGCGTGCGCCGCGCCTTCTCCCATTGCCGCACAGGGGCCCATCACCCGCACGCTGGACAGCGCTGCCACGTCGCCGTCGACGCAGCGACCCGCGGCCACGAGATTGTGGCTGCCCTTGGGGATCAGGCTGCGCAATGGCACGAAGTGAACGTGATCCGGGCCGAACGCCTCCCACACGTAGCCCTCGATAGTGTCGTGCAGTTCAATCGGCCAAGCGGTGCGGGCGACCGCGTCGTCGAACTGGAAGCCGGTGCGCACCTCCTCAAGGCTGAGCTGGTGTTCTGCGGTAATCCACCGCGTCTGACGACGACCGGGAAGCCCGTACAGGCGCACCTTCGCGTCGCCGAACGCCCGCGGGAATTCCGCCCGCAGGAAGCCGACGACCCGGTCGGCCTGAGCCCGTCCTGCCAGTTGCGCCGACGCGGCGTGCACCGCGCCGAGCGGCGCTTCGACATGGGTCATGTTCATCACGGCGGTGTTGCGGCCGGGGAAGAAAAAGGCCAAGCCGTCCCGGCGCACGAGACCGTACTGCGACGCCTTTGCATCCACTCGACTGACCAGTTCCTCCGTCGACGGGGCGAACTGCTCCTTCAAATCTTCCAACCGGATCTGCTGGGATCCCCAGACAGTGCGGTCAGGCACCTGGCACGGCAAGCCGGCTTCCCAGGTGAGCGAGGCGTCTCCTGTCGCATCCACGAAGCCGTCGGCCGAGACCCGCACGTCGCCGTACCGGGTGGCGAACGTGGTGGCGCTGATCACTCCGTCGGCTTGCTCGACCCTGTGCACCGACGCGCCGAGGACGACCTTGATGCCCAGTTCGCCGACCAGATTCTCGACCCACCGCCCCAGCACCACCTCGTCGTAACTCACCGTCTGGGTGTGGCCGCGGTTGAAGTGGATGTCCCCGGTTGCGCCGAGATCGTCGAACATCCTGTCGAAGATTCCGTGGGTCAGCTGCCGGTAGTCCGGGCCGTTGCCGTACACGCCGCAGAACAGACCGATCAGCGAGTTGACACATTGGCCACCGAGGACCGGCAGCGCGTCGACCAGCACGACCGAATGTCCGAGTTTCACCGATGCCACCGCTGCGGACAAGCCGGAGATGCCGGCGCCGACGACGCAGACATCCGCCGTCAACTGCTCCGCCGCGGCAGAGGGCGATTTGATGACGGTGTTGACCTTGAGTTCTGAAAGTTCGTGTGGCACTAGTTCTCCGGGTAGGAACGGATCGTTGCGGGCTCAGCCATAGGTCAGTGTCGACCTTCCGGAGCGCACGGTCGCGCCACGCTGCAGCGGTTCGGACGCGCCGGCGTACGCGGCCAACCAGCCGGAGGTTCGTTTCGGCGCGGCTGCCTCCCGGGAGTCGCGCCTGACGGACAACTCAGCGGCCGGCACGAGAAGGTCGACGGTGCGCGCCGCGACGTCGATCGCGATGGTGTCGCCGTCGTGGACCAGGCCTAACGGACCGTCCAGTGCGCCTTCCGGGCTGACCTCACCCACCACGATGCCCTTGTTGACGAGCCCCGAGAGCTGCCCGTCGGTGACGACGGCCACAGTCTCGGTCAATCCAGCGCCGTTCAGGGCGAATACCACGTTGGATGCCATACCCATTCCCGGCGTACCAACTGGGCCCAAGCCGCGCAGGACGAGCACGGTGCCCGGCTGGATCTGGCCGCTTTCGATCGCGGTCAACGCTGAGGCCGGGTCGCCAAAGGTACGGGCGGATCCGGTGAACCGCAACTCGCGGTCCTCAGTGACGGAGAGTTTCACGATGGCCGATTCCGGCGCCAGGGATCCGCGGATGACGACAATGGTCGCCATCTTCCCGTGCGGACGGTCCATTGGCCGGATCACCTCGTCGTCGGCAACACTCACGCCCGCGAGGCGCTCACTCATCGTTTCGCCGGTGATGGTGAGCACGTCGCCCGCCAGGCTCGGCAGGAGTTGTTTGAGGACGGCCTCGGCGCCGCCGGCGGCATCAAACTGTTCGATCGTGTCGTTGCCGTTGGGCCGAACCGCGGCCAGCGGACGGATGGTCGCCGCCGCGTTCTCGAACAGCCGATACACGTCGACGTCGGTCTCGGTCTCCCTGGCGATCGCGGCGAGGTGCTTGACGCAGTTGATCGAGCCGCTGATGGCGAGCACCGCCTTCGCCGCGTTGTCGAACGCGTCTGGCGTCATGATGTCGCGCGGTCGGCGGTCGGCAAGGACCGCTTCGACGATCGCAGCGCCGGATTTTTCCACGGTCTCCCACATCGCGGCACTGTTGGCGGCGGTCGGCGAGCTCCCCGACAGGGTCATGCCCAGCGCCTCGGCCACGACGTGCATCGAATTGGCGGTGCCCATGCCCGTGCACACGCCGGGGCTGGTGATGGCGCGGTCACTCATGTCGCACAGTTGCTCGAACGTGATCCTGCCGGACTTCACGTGCCCCGCCTTCAGGAACACTTCCTCGATGTCGACGGAGTCGCCGTTCGCCATGAATCCTGAGCTCTGGTAGCCGCACGAGATGATCAGCGTCGGCACGTTGAGGCGGGCCGCGGCCATCAACTGACCCGGCGTGGTCTTGTCGCACGAGGCCAGGCAGACCATCCCGTCCAGTTGGGCACCTTCGACGGCCGCCTCGATGTCCATCGAGACCAGGTCGCGTCCGGAGAGGATGTAACCACCCGACCCGCCGGCCGTCATGATGAAGTCGGTCGGTGCGACAGTGCGGATCTCGATGCCGACCCCGCCGGCGAGGCGGATGGACTCCTTCACCGCTGCGGCGATCGGGTCGAGGTGGCTGAAGCACGGCGCCAGCTTCGACGACGAATTCACTATCGCGATCTTGGGTTTGGTCAGGTCATCATCGGTGAGGCCTAGTTGCCGCCACTGCGTTCTCCTGGTGGCCCACCGCGGGCTGCCGGGGGCGAAGTTGCTTCTGAGTTCCATGACGGTCATCCCACATTCTTTTGGCTATAGACGGATTCGTGCCAGGGGATCGACAGCCTCTTGGCTACGTTGACGAGGAAGTAGAGGATGAGTCCCAGGGTGGAGAGCAGGATGATCACGGCGAACAGCGCCGGGGCATCCATCTGGTTGAGAGTCGTGACAATGCCGTAGCCCAGGCCCTCACTGCCGCCGAGGTACTCGCCGACGATGGCGCCGATGATGGAGAAGACGATGCCAACCTCCATACCCGCGAAGACATAGGGCAGTGTGCTCTTCAACTCGAGGTGGCGGAAGGTCTGCCACCGCGTCGCGTTGAGGCTGCGCATGACGTCGCGTTGCCCGGGATCCACCGAGCGCACTCCGAGTTGCACGTTGAGCATGATCGGGAAGAAGCCCATCAGTGCGGCAATGATGATCTTCGAGCTCATGCCGAACCCGAACCAGATGACGAACAGTGGGATGAGCGCGACCTTGGGCACCACCTGGGAGGCGACGATGAGGGGCCGCAGGCTGATTTCGATCAGCGGCACCTTGCCGAGGACCACGCCGGTGACGACTCCGAACACCAGGGCGATCAGGAAGCCGACGACAGCCTCGGTCGTCGTGACCTGGGCATCGTGCCACGTCTGGGCAGTCCCGAGCGCCTTGAACAGACTCTGGAAGATCCGGGTCGGGGCCGGCAGGATCAGCTCGGAGACGTTCATCGTCTTCACGCCGAGTTCCCACAGGCCGAAGAGCACCACGAGCAACACCGGGGTGGCGCCCCAGCGCAGGGCGGTGACGAACTTTTCGTTTCGCATTGTTATTCCTCTGTACCTATTCCGCAGTGCTTATTTTCCGCAGTGCTTATTCTTCGGCGTCCAGCGCGACACGGAGTTCGCCGACGATGCGGACGAACTCCGGGTCCGTTTGTGCAGCGATGGAGCGCGGGCGCGGCATGCCCACTGTCGTAATGTTCTGAATCCGCCCGGGCCGGGGGGTCAGATGGACGACGCGGTCGCCCAGGAAGACCGCCTCGGCGATGTCATGGGTGACGAAAACCACAGTCGCCTTGGTGGCGAGCGAGATGCGTTGCAATTCCAGGTTCATCCGTTCCCGGGTCAGCGCGTCAAGCGCGCCGAACGGCTCGTCCATCAACAACAGCTCCGGGTTGCAGCTGAGCGCCCTGGCGATGGCGACGCGCTGCCGCATCCCGCCGGACAACTCACGTGGATACGACTTCTCGAATCCCTTGAGACCCACCAGCTCGGCGAGCTCTTCGGCCTTCTCGTGCCGCTTCCCCTTCGCGACTCCGCGAAGACGAAGCGGCAGCGAGATGTTGTCGAGCACGTCGTACCACGGGAACAGGTTCGAGTCCTGGAACACGATCCCCAGCTGGCTGATCACCGACGAGTCGATCGATGACCCCGACCACAGCGACTTCCCGCCGATCGTGATCTCGCCAGCGGTCGGGGTGATCAGACCGGCCATGATTCGCAGCGCCGTGGTCTTTCCGCACCCCGACCGACCGATGAGCGACACGAACTCCTGCTCGCCGATGCTCAGATTGATGTCGGACAACGCCCGCGTCGTGCCGCGCGCTGTCGTGAAATCCTTGCTGACACCTTTGATCTCGAGCTTTGCCACCGGTGGCACCCGGTGCGACGCTGCGGCCGTCGTGGCCGGAATTGTCGACGTAACGCTGGGGGTCATGTCTTCGTCTCCTTGACTGTCTGGTTGCGGATCCATCTGGTGCCTGCCTGCCGGTGCCTACTTGGAGACCATGCTGTTGTCGACGAGCGTCTTCGCATCGAATCCGGCCGACACCACGTTGGCGCCGACGAGCTCGTCGTAGCCGGCGGCCCAGACTGCCATGTCCTGCGTGAGCAGCGGACCCTTTCCGTGGTTGGACCAGAGGTCGCGCAGTGCGCTCAGCGCCTCCTTGGCGATCTTGTCGTCGTTGAGAGTGGCGAAGCTGTACTTCGACCGCAGGGTCTTGATCGACTTCTCCAGGTTCTTGTCGGCCAGGACATCCTCGATGACTTCTTTGATCGCCGCGAAGTAGTTGGTCAGTTCCGCTTTGTGCTTGCCGATCTGGTCAGGAGTGCTCGCGTACACCTGGTTGTCGCTCTTCACTCGCACTCCAGGGTCGAAGATGCGTGCGTCAGGGTTCTGCTGCGCGACGATGAGTGCGGTGTCGATGCTCACCATGTAGCCGACGAGGGTTCCGTTGCGCACCAGTTCGAAGGTGGCGGGGGTCAGGCCGACGAGCTGGCGCTTCACACTGTCGGGGTCGAGCCCGGCGTTCTTCATCATCAGGGACAGGCCCTTGTCGCTCGTACCGCCGACTGAGGGGACACCCATGGTCTTGCCCACCCAGTCCTCTGGGCCGTTGGAATATTTCTCGGTGCTGATGATCCGGATGGCCGACCCGTGGCTGATCACGCCGACGTTGACGAGTGGCTGTTTCTTCTCCACGGCCGCGACCATGACGTCGATCTCACCGACCCGGGTTAGCGGCGCCACACCGGCGATCAGCGTCTGCATGGCCTGCGGGGAGCCCTTGACCACCTGGATGGTCACGTCGAGGCCGTGCTTGGCGAAGTAGCCGCCCGCGACGCCCAGCATTTCCGGGGCCATCGACAGCGAGTCGAGGGTGAGGTAGCTGAGGAACGTGAACGGCACCAACGGCTTCTTGGTTTCGGCTGGTGCTGCCTTGTCGGCTGGCACTGCCGGCGTGGTGGCGCAGGAGGCCAGCAGCGTGGAACCGGCGACGCCGATCACCAACGTGCCGAACGACCGGGTGAGAAAGTTCCGGCGAGTGAATGCGACGGGGCTGTCTGTGGGCATGGGGGACATTTCCTACTCCTTTGTGGGATTTTCGCTGTGAAACGAGGGTGATTGAGATTGGATTGAGAATGGCGGATGGTCAGGGGCGAAAGCCAGGATGCTTTCCGGGTAGCGGAAACCTAATCTTAAATTCAGGTTTCCTGGCAATTGTCCGGGGCTAGGCGCCCCGATTCGCGCGAATGATCGTGGTGATGTCGTGCAGGCTTTCGATCACGTAATCCGGTGGGATGCCCTGGCTGCCGTCCGCCTCGTTCGCGAGCAGTCCGTCGTTTCTGCTGGCAGCCGGCCGTTGGATCCGCGCGGCAAGGAGTCCGGCGGCCATCGCTCCTTGGATGTCGAAGGACGGCGCCGCGCAAAACAAAACATCGCGTGGATGCATGTCGTTCTGCCGAAGCACCCAATCGTACGTGAGCGGGTTCGGCTTGTGCACGCCAGCCTGTTCCGTGCTGCCCACGAAGTCTGGTCGGAACTTCTCGAACTTGCTGACGTACATGTCGAGGTACTTTCGCTCCACATCTGAGTAGGTCCAGATCTTGACCCCGAGGCCTTGCTGCTCCTGAAGCGCCAGCTCCGTCTCGGGGAAGAGTCCGACATCCTGCTGAAGGTCGGTGTAGGCGGTCACGTCCTCGGCGGAGCCGGGGACATCGAGGATGTGGAAGGTGTCCATCAGAGCCTCGGTGACAGTCTGGGTCACCGGCGTGTATCCGGCAAAGGCGCCGCGTCGATGGTGCGACTCGAAGAGCCTGACCCAGTTCGCTGCGAACAGCTTCGGATCGACTGTGGAACCGTACTTGCGCACCAGCGTCTCGGATGCTGTCGCCCAGCTCCAGCCCCAATCGAACAGCGTCGTCTTCGAATCGTAGAAAATCGCCCGGGGCCAGCGGCCTTTGACGGTCATGTTTTCTCCTCGCCTGGTAGGTGGCATCTCCGCGGTTGCGCCTGTGCTGACCGAGGCTGTGCGGACGAGCCTGAGGACGACACTGCTGCATCGGTCTGAGATGTGGCCAGAGTAGTTTCCGGCAGGTAGAAAGATGAGTAGGTGTCAGTTCTCTGATCGAGCCGCCGGTCCGCGGGTTACCGCCCCCGGTTCGCCCGTGAGATGCCTCGGGCGCTGGCCTGCACCAGGTAGCCCCAGGAGCGTCCCTGCATCTGTTCGAACGGGACGATGATCGACAGCGCGGCTGCCACCTCCTTGGCCGGACCGTAAATCGGAGCGGCGATGGAGACGAGGTCCGTGTCGATCTGGCGGTCGCTCGTCGCCAGCTCCTCGTGCCGCACCCGGTCCAAGACCACGCGCAGCACGTCTGGGTCGGTTTCGGTGAGGCGCGTGTATGCCTTGAGCGGATGGGCCAGGATCTCGTCTTGGACCTCCCGCGGTGCGAACGCGAGCAGCACGTGGCCGACGGCGGTGGCGTGGATCGCGTAGCGGCCACCGACCCGGGGTCGCGCGTTGGTCAGCGTCTGGTCGACGAGGCGGGCGACGAAAACCACTTCGTTTCCCTCCCGGATCGCGAGGTGCACCGGGTAGTGGATCGTCTCATAGAGGTCTTGCATGAACGGCAGCGCAATCCGCTGCAGGTCGACCGACCGTGGGGCGAGGGAGGCGATCTCCCAGAGCCGTAAGCCGACCCGGTATCCGCGCGCCGACACTCGCTCGAGCGCTCCGGATGCCGTCAGCTGGGAGACGATGCGGTGGGTCGTGGTCAGCGGGACCTGGCTTCGACGACTGATCTCCGAAAGGTTCAGGTGGCTGTGCTTCTCATCGAATGCGCCGAGGATCCGGAACGCCTTCTCCAGAACCGAGCGTTCTTCCGGCGGTTGCACCGCGCCCCTTCCGTCATTGGCAGGCTGCTGCACTGCTCTCGCGCGCACGGCTCTCGTGTGCGCTGTGCGCCTGACTCATCGTAGGCAATCGAGCGCCCCGGTGTGGGGGCGTTACTGTCGACGCCGCGAGCGGGCTAGAGCCAGCGCGGGGCAACAGGTGCTTCGGCACCGCCGACGGCGCTCACACCGGCGACGCCGCGGCCCGTCGCCCACCGGGCCAGCGCCACGGCCGAGCCGGTCAGCACGACGGCATCGCCGGCATCCGCGTCGCCCACCGCGCGCACCGTCTCTCGATCGTCGGGACGCAGCACGAAGTTCGGGAGGCCCTCCGCATCGCGCCGGTTTCGCCAATTGCTGAGCACATCCGCGATCAGATGATCGATCAGTTCCGCGGGGAAATGAGCGAAACTCCCGCCGTTATCCAGGTCGACGGCGTGCAGCCAGACCTCGCGCGTTCGCATCCAGACGGTGGTGGATGCCCGCACGATGCGCCCCTGAGACGTGCGCACTTCCGCGCGCCAGGCCTCGTCGGACAGGTCCCGCCACTGCACGTTCAGGTGCACTGCGGCGTGCTCGGAGAGATTTCGCAGCGCGATCGGGCTCAGCGTGGCCCCGTACTCGATCTCCCGCCAGCGCGCCTCGGGCGACTCGTACATCGCCTGCTCCACGCCGGTGTCGGCCCACTGGGTGAGCCGAACAATCGCCCTCGCGTTGTAGCCGACGTGCGCGATCAGATGACGGCGAGTCCAGCCAGGGAGCAGGCTCGGCGCGTCGAACTCGTCGTCGCGCAACTCCGTGAGTTTCCGCGAGAAGTAGGCGGTGCCCCGCCGGGCCAGCAGCAGGCCGGCCTGGATCTGTGGGTCAGTGGTCGCGTCAGTGCGTGCCGGCATGGCGTTACCTCACCGCCACAGCCCGATTCGCCTGCGCCCCGAGGCCGTCGATCGACGTTTCCAGCGTCGCGCCGTCGGTGAGATAGCGCGGGGGCTTGCGGGCGTGCCCGACGCCACCGGGCGTGCCTGTGGCGATGACGTCGCCGGGGTTCAGGGTGACGATCTGCGAGAAGTACGCGATGAGCTTCGCCGGAGAGAACACCAGGTCCGAGGTCTGCGCCTCCTGCATCGTCTCGCCGTTCACGATGGTTCGCAGCGCGGGTCCCGGCGTCCATTCATCCGTCGTCACCAGGTACGGGCCGAACGGGCTGGTGTGCTCGAACGTCTTGCCCTGCAGCCACTGCAGCGTGCGGTACTGGAAGTCCCGCACGCTGACGTCGTTGATCACCGCATAACCTGCGATCGCCTCAGCGGCCTGGTCCTCGGTGAGGTTGCGGGCGGCGGAGCCGATCACGACGGCCAGTTCGCCCTCCCAATCCACGGCATCCGACACCGCCGGCAGCTCGATGTCGTCGAACGGGCCGACGAGCGCCTCGGCGAATTTCGCGAAGTAGGTCGGATGCTCCGGAAGGGTGCGGCCCATCTCGAGGATGTGGCTCCGATAGTTGAGTCCGGCGCAGAGGATCTTGCCAGGGTGAGGCACGACCGGCGCCCACCGCCCTGGCTCGATCGCGTCCAGCGGATGCACGGTGCCGGACGCCGCAGCCGCCAGCTCCCGCCAGTTCGACTG
>JBDTBD010000026.1:0-5186 GCA_039924285.1 Terrimesophilobacter sp.
CGGGTGATCCGGTCCGACGTCGCGGGGGTGGGGCCCACGAGGTTGACCACTCCGGAGAAGCTCGAGGTGAGCGCGTGCCGGATTGCCGCGGCCTCGTCGTAGAGGCTGATCCACGGCCACACGTCGCCGCCGGTGCCGATACCCGGGCCGAGGCCGAACTTGGTGAGGGCGGCCAGCTGCGCGAGTGCTCCGGCGCGTGCGATCACCAGGCCGGTGCGGAAGAGCACCAGCCGGGTCGTGACCGGCGCGAGGCCTGCCGCCTCCTCCCACGCGGTGACGACGTCGGCGAGGAATCCGATGCCCGGCGAGGACGATTCATCGAGCCTTTCACCCGGGCGGTCGCCGTAAATGCCTACCGCCGAGGCGCTGAGGAAGACCGCCGGTGGCCGGTCCGCCAGGTTCATCGCGTGGACCAGGGTGCGGGTGGCGTTGACCCGGGACTGGACGATTTCTTTTTTGTAGGCACGCGTCCAGGGCAGACGCTGCAGCGGCGCGCCGGACAGGTTGATCACGGCGTCCGTGTCGTCGATCAGCCGGGTGTCGAGCAGTCCGGCGCCGGGTGCCCAGTTGTGCTCGTCGGGTGTCTGCGGCTGCCGTCGGACCAGTGTGGACACAACATGACCGTCCTCGCGGAGCTGCCGCACGAGTTCGGTGCCGATCAGCCCGGAGGCGCCGGAGATGAGGACGCGCGCCGACCCGCTGGCTCGCGCGGGCTGTGCCACTGCCGACTCCTCGCATCCGGACGGTCGTGGGTGAGCCCTCACCGTCTGACTGCCACTGTATTGATATCGTGAGTGCCGTGCCAGATCCCAGCGAATCCCATTCAGAAAACACGTTCCGTTCCGACAGCACGTTCCGTTCAGACATCACGGTGGAGTTGGTCAGGTCCAGTGCCCACGACTCCGACGTGCTCTTCGCCGCGCGGGTGTCCACCCAGGGCGAGAAGACCCTCGAGAGCGACCGGCTGGAAGGCACCGAAACCGAGCAGGACCAGAAGCGCAACCGCGGACTGATCAACTATCTGATGCGGGACCGCCACGGTTCCCCGTTCGAGCACAATTCGATGACGTTCTACGTGCAGGCGCCGATCTTTGTGTTTCGTGAGTTCATGCGGCACCGGATCGCCTCGTACAACGAGGAATCGGGGCGCTACCGCGAGCTGAATCCAGTGTTTTACGTGCCGTCGCCGCAGCGCAACCTGGTGCAGGTCGGCAAGCCGGGGGCGTACGAGTTCCTACCAGGTACCGCCGAGCAGTTGGCGCTCGTGGAGCAGCAGACCAGGGTCGTGTCCCAGCAGGCGTTCGCGGCCTACCAGCGGATGCTCGACGCCGGTGTGGCACGCGAAGTGGCCAGGATCATCCTGCCGCTCAACATCTACTCGTCCATGTACGTGACGATGAACGCCAGGTCGCTGATGAACTTCCTCTCGCTGCGCACCAAGAGGGAAGACAGCCACTTTCCGTCGTTCCCGCAGCGTGAGATCGAAATGGCCGCGGAGCAGATGGAGGAACACTTCGCCACCCTGATGCCCCTCACCCACGCGGCCTTCAACAAGAACGGCCGCGTCGCCCCCTAACCCGTTTCACGGAGTTTCTGTAGTTCAGGCAGCTGTTTGCGGGCATCCGGGGACCTCGGTGACAGAATCTCCGTGAAATGGGTTGCGGCAGCGGATTCCGGCGGGCAGCCGGATGCAACGGGCAGCCCACGGGGCGGTGGCCAGACGACTACTCCCTCACCGACGAGCAACTCGCGTGATGTCCACAATCACGCGTCGGTTGGCAACGCGGCAGCGTCCGGGGCGTCATTGTGTCGGGATGCGATCACTTGAGGCCGACATCCTGGGGCTTGGCGGACTCGCCGCCACCCACGAATTGTATGCACGCGGGTACGGGAAGAGCCTGCTGCGCGCCGCGGTGGGTAGCGGCGGCATCCTCCGGGTGCGGAATGGCTGGTATTGCCGCCCCGATCTCGCGGTCGAACTGCAGCAGGCCGCGAGGGTGGGCGGGAGACTGGCTTGCGTCAGCGCCGCGCGCTTCTACGGGCTGTGGGTTCCTGGTTACCCCGGCGCACTGCACGTGCAGGTTCCGCCTGACGCTTGCCAGCTGCGGTCCCGGTCCGACTACCGCCGCAGGCTCTCCGAACTGGCCGGCCGGCACGTCGTCGTGCATTGGAGCACGGCCGTCGCGCCATCGCGTCTGCTTGTACCGCTGCCGAGCTGCGTCGACCAGGTCGCGCGGACGCATCCGGCCGAATTCGGATTCGTCGTGGCTGAATCGGCGATGCACGAGCGCCGGCTCACCGCCGCTCAGTGGCGTAGTATCCTCGCCGGACTTCCTCGCAGGCTTCGCCGCACACTGGCGGCGGTAGGAAGATTTTCGGAAAGTGGCACCGAATCGATGTTCAGCTTCCGAATGCGCGAGGTCGGTGTCTGCTTCCGTCAACAGGTGTGCATCGGGCGCGACCGGGTGGACTTCCTGATCGGCGACCGGCTCGTAGTCGAGATCGACAGCACCGGATATCACGACCCGGTGGCGGACCGACGACGCGACGCGCGCCTGAGCATGCGCGGCTACCGAGTGCTTCGGTTCCACTACGACCAGGTCGTCAACCACTGGGACGATGTGCTGGGGTCGGTTCTGGCCGCGCTGGCCCGTGGCGACCACCTGGCTGCCTGATCTGACGCCCTCACACCCGCTACTTCCCCGCTTTTTCCCCACCCCCTCCACTGCGCCGCCCTCGTCGGCCAGCAGCAGACCCGCCAGCCCCTGGCCCGCCAGCCCCCGACCCGTTTCACGGAGAAACTGTCACAGAGGGGGCCGCATCCCGACCCACTGCATGCAGAACGACAGAAACTCCTTGAAACGGGTCAGCATGCGCACGACGAACGGAAGTCGCGGGAGCGAGCAGCGGGGGAGGACCCGGCGCGATAGCCTGTAAGTCGTGAGTACTCGCGAGAATCCGTTCGGCCAGGTGCTGGTCGCCCTGGTCACCCCGTTCACCTCCGATGGCGAAGTGGACTGGCCAGGTGTCGAAAAGCACATCGACGATGTCATCAACGCCGGTGCCGACGGCATCGTCGTCACCGCCACCACCGGCGAGACCAGCACGCTCACCGACCCGGAGAAGCTCAAACTCGTCGAGGTCGGCAAGTCTGTTGCGGCAGGTCGAGCCAAGATCGTCACCGGCGGCGGCTCCAACGAGACCGCTCACGCCATGCAACTGTACAAAGCCAGTGAGAAGGCCGGCGCCGACGCCGTCATGATCGTCACCCCCTACTACAACAAGCCCACCCAGGCCGGCGTGCTCACGCACTTCCGGCTCATCGCCGACGCGACCGACCTTCCGGTCATCCTCTATGACATTCCCGGTCGCACCGGCATCCCGATCCACTACGAGACGATCCTGCGGGCGGCGCAGCATCCGAACATCCTCGCCATCAAGGACGCCAAGGGCGACTTCGCGCAGGTGAGCCGCGTGTTGAACAACACCAACCTGATGTACTTCTCCGGCGACGACGTCAACGTGCTGCCCCACCTGGCCATCGGTGCGACCGGCCTGATCGGCGTCACAGCGAACATCACCGCCGCCCCGTACCGTCAGATGGTTGATGCGGTCAACGCCGGCGACCTGAAGACGGCAACGGCTGCCTACCGCCGCCTCGAACCGCTCGTGCGCGCTGTGATGACTCACGTCCCAGGCACGGTCGCCGCCAAATACATTCTGCACGGGCTCGGCCGCATCGGCTCCGCGCGTGTGCGCCTGCCGCTGGTCGGTCCGGAAGACTTCGAGGCGGCCCAGATCGAGGAAGGCATCGCCCTCGTCGGCCAAATCCCCGGCCTCGACCTCTCCAACTTCAGGCCCGACCGCAACGCTGCGGCCGGCGGCGCCCTGCCGAAGGTCGCCGGTACCACCCGCTGACCGCATCATTCACCGACACCGACTCGCACCGGAGGTTCACGACCTCACACCAGGCCTTACGGCCGCAAACCCACTGGAATCCATGAACTCACCTGTCTACTCGCCGCGCGCACTCACCCCCGGAACCCTCCGCGTCACCCCCATCGGAGGACTCGGCGAAATCGGTCGCAACATGTCCTCGTTCGAGATCGACGGCAAGATCCTCATCGTCGACTGCGGCGTGCTCTTCCCCGAGGAAACCCAGCCCGGCGTCGACCTCATCCTCCCCGACTTCAGCCCGATCCGCGACCGGCTCCAGGACGTGATCGGCGTCGTCCTCACGCATGGCCACGAGGATCACATCGGCGCCGTCCCGTACCTGCTGCGGCTGCGCGCCGACATACCGTTGATCGGCTCCAACCTCACGCTCGCGCTCGTCGAGGCGAAGCTCAAGGAACATCGCATCACCCCGTACACGCTCACCGTGCGCGAAGGGCAGCACGAGAAAATCGGTCCGTTCGATCTTGAATTCCTCGCCGTGAACCACTCGATTCCGGATGCGCTCGCTGTAGCGATCAAGACCTCCGCCGGCACCGTGCTGCACACCGGCGACTTCAAGATGGATCAGCTTCCTCTGGACCATCGCATCACCGACTTGCGCGCGTTCGGCCGCCTCGGCGAAGCCGGTGTCGACCTGTTCATGGTCGACTCCACCAACGCCGACATCCCCGGTTTCACCGCCTCCGAGCGTGCGATCGGCCCGGTCATCGAGGCAGTCATGGCCAAGGCGCCGCGCCGCGTCATCGTTGCCAGTTTCTCGAGTCACGTGCACCGGGTGCAGCAGGTGCTGGACGCCGCCCACGCCAACGGCCGCCGCGTCGCGTTCATGGGCCGCTCGATGGTGCGCAACATGACCATCGCCGCGGACCTCGGCTACCTCAAGGTGCCCGAGGGCGTGCTCGTCGACCACAAAAAGGCCGCCGACCTGCCAGACAACAAGATCGTGTACATGAGCACCGGGTCTCAGGGTGAGCCGATGGCCGTCCTGGCACGGATGGCCAACCTCGAGCATCAGATCGAGGTGGGCAAGGGCGACACCGTCATCCTCGCCTCCAGCCTTATCCCTGGCAATGAGAATGCCGTCTACCGGGTCATCAACGGGCTCACCAAGCTCGGCGCCACGGTCGTGCACAAGGGCAACGCGAAGGTGCACGTCTCCGGCCACGCCTGCGCCGGCGAGTTGCTCTACTGCTACAACATCGTGCGTCCGAAGAACGTGCTCCCTGTGC
>JBDTBD010000027.1:0-39273 GCA_039924285.1 Terrimesophilobacter sp.
GTTTCCGGGCGAACGTGGCCGCCGCGGCGCTATCGGATGTCCGGAAACCTATCGCTGGCGGCGGAGCAGGTCGATCCGTGCCTGCAGTTGCGCCACGCTGGCCTGCGGCACCGCCGGACCGCCGACCCTGCGCCGCAGCTCGGCGTGGATGAGCGCGTGCGCCTCCCCCGTCGACCGCGCCCGGATGCGCACCAATGAGTTGAGCAAACTGCGTTGTTCCTTCAGAGTGCGGTACAGCGGCACCGGTTCCGGCGGCGGCGTATCGCCTCGGGCCTGCGCCAGTCGGGCCCGTTCCGCGGCTCGTCGGCTTTGCCGGCTCTGTCGAGCCTGCAGCAGCTCCCGTACCTGATCCGGTTCCAGCAGGCCGGGAATCCCGATGAAGTCCAGCTCCTCCAGACTGCCGACCTCGGCGCCGGCGCCGAACTCGGCCCCGTCGAACAGTACCCGCTCGAACGTGGCCGACGACTGGATCGCCTTGAACTCGAACTCGTAGGCGCCGGGCGACGACGGCTCCGACCGGTTCGCCTCCACCACGAGCGCATCGTCCAGCAGATCCACCTGGCCGACCCGGTCCAAAGCGTGGTCGCGTTCCAGTTCCAGCGCGGAGGCCAACGCGGTCAGCGACGGCACACTGGGCAAAAACACGGAGGCCGTCTCGCCGCGGCGCCTGGCCCGGACATACCTGCCGATCGCCTGGGCGAAGAACAGCGGAGTCGACGCGGACGTCGCGTAGACGCCCACGCCCAGCCGCGGAATGTCGACGCCCTCCGACACCATCCGCACCGCCACCATCCAGCGCCGTTCGCTCTTGGCGAAGGACTCGATCCGGTTGCTCGCCGCCTTCTCGTCCGACAGCACCAGGGTGGCCTGCTGCCCGGTGATGTCCTGCAACAGGGAGGCGTAGGCGCGCGCCGCGAAGTGGTCGGTCGCGATGACCAGTCCACCGGCATCCGGTACCGCCCGCCGCACCTCGGTGAGCCGTTGGTCGGCCGCCCGCAGCACCGCGGACATCCAGTCTCCTTCGGGGTCTAGCGCGGTGCGCCAGGCCTGCGCAGTCACGTCCTTGGTGTCACCCTCGCCGAGCCGCGCCTCCATCTCGTCGCCGGTGCGGGTGCGCCAGCGCATAGTGCCGGCGTAGGTCATGAAAATCACCGGGCGCACGACCCCGTCCCGCAGCGCCCGCCCATAGCCATAGCTGTAGTCGGGGCGGGAGGTGCGGATGCCGTCGGAATCCTCCAGATACGTGACGAACGGGATTGGGGAGGCATCGGAGCGGAACGGTGTGCCCGTGAGAGAGAGTCGGCGCTTCGCGGAGGCGAAGGCCTCCCGGATGCCGTCACCCCAGCTGAGTGCGTCCCCGCCGTGGTGCACCTCGTCGAGGATGACCAGGCTGCGAGCCTCCTCCGCGAGTGTCCGGTGCAGCGCGGGACGCATTGCCACCTGCGCATAGGTGACGGCAATTCCATGGAAGTGCCGGCCGTGCCGACCATCTCCGTTCTTGAAGTTCGGGTCGAGCCGCACACCGACTCGATACGCAGCATCCGCCCATTGCCGCTTGAGATGCTCGGTCGGCGCAACCACGGTTATCCTGTCGATCGTGCGCCGGGCCAACAGTTCCGTGACCAGCCGCAACGCGAACGTGGTCTTGCCGCTCCCCGGGGTCGCTGCGACCAGGAAGTCACGGGGTTCGTGAACGAAATAGGCCTCAAGTGCCTCTTTTTGCCACGCGCGCAGCTTGCCGGCAGTGCCTCGCGCAGCCCGTTCCGGGAATGCCGGCGATAGGTGCTCCGCTGCCGACGTGCCCACCGAGGGGCCGAACGACAAGGGGATGCTCACTTGAACAGACCCTACCGTGACCCGGCGACACCGCCTAACGGTGCCGCCGGGTCACTGTCCACGCCGCGGTTATGCGGTGCGACGGTTGCGGGTGAACAAACCCCAGATCAGCAGCACGACTATCGAACCGAGGATCGCGATGATCCAGGTTTGCCAGGACCAGAAGTTCTCCAATCCGATGCCGAAGACCGCGGATCCGATCCAACCGCCGAGGAGGGCGCCAACGACGCCCAGCAGCAGTGTCACTAACCAGCCACCGCCCTGCCTGCCGGGCAAGATGGCCTTGGCTATTGCGCCCGCAATGAGGCCCAATACAATCCAACCGATGATGCTCATGGGTTCCGCCTTCACGTTGATGTTTTGCGTCCAGGTGGACGCGGAGCCCAGAGTGCCAGGCAGTTGAACCGGCGGCAACCCCTTTGCTGGGGTCGATCGAGAGGTACCCGCGGCGCTGGCCGGGTTTGACTCTGGGCAATGTAGGTAGAGGCTTGAGTTATGACTGCGCAGCATCCCTGGTCACGCTACGTCGCCATCGGCGACTCGTTCACCGAGGGCATCGGAGACCCGGACTCGGCGAGTCCGGGAGGCTATCGCGGGTGGGCTGACCGGGTCGCCGGGGTGTTGGGCGAGAAGACGGACGGATTCGCGTACGCCAACCTCGCCGTGCGCGGACGACTGTTGCAGCGGATCATGGACGAGCAAATCGAGCCTGCGTTGGCGCTGCGCCCGGATTTGGTCACGATTTCTGCCGGCGGGAATGACATCATCCGCCCCAACACGGATCCCGACGATATTGCGAGCAGGCTGGAGACCGCCGTGGCCCGATTGGGTTCCGATGG
Organism: Terrimesophilobacter sp.; assembly: GCA_039924285.1. Classification (GTDB taxonomy): domain Bacteria; phylum Actinomycetota; class Actinomycetes; order Actinomycetales; family Microbacteriaceae; genus Parafrigoribacterium. The sequence goes on from JBDTBD010000027.1 coordinate 2,676, forward strand.
TGCCACTGTTGTGCTGTTCAACGGTCCGGACATCGGAATGACACCGGTGCTGCGGCGAGTCAGGGGCAAGGTCGCGATCTACAACGAGAATCTGCGTGCGGTCGCGCAGCGGCACGATGCGATCGTCGCCGACATGTGGGCGCTGGCTGAACTCCAGGATCCGCGGATGTGGGCGCCGGACCGACTGCACTTCTCTCCGATCGGACACGGCGTCATTGCGCGCATGGTGTTGGAAACGCTGAACATCGAGAACGACTTGCAGCCATACACTCCGGAGCCATTGACTGCAATCCCGTGGCGACACGCCAGGGTCGAGGACATCGGTTGGGCGCGTGACTATCTCTTGCCGTGGGTGTTGCGGCGGGTGAGGCACCAGTCTTCCGGTGACGGCGTCAGTGCCAAGCGCCCAGATGCCGGAATTGTCACCCGGGTGAAGTAGTGCGACTCCCATGGCGTCTACGGTGATTTTCCGTATGATTGAGACATGGTTGAGACACTTGAGCCGGCACTGTATGACCAGGTCGAAGAGGCACTGAAAGACGTTGTTGATCCCGAAATCGGGGTGAATGTCGTCGACCTCGGTCTGGTCTACGACTTCGGTTGGGACGCCGAGAATTCGGCCCTCGTGCTGCAGATGACGCTGACCTCCGCAGAGTGCCCGCTGCAAGACGACATCTCTGATCAGGTCGCCGAGGCGTTAGACGGCATCGTCGACGCCTTCCGCATCAACTGGGTGTGGATGCCCGCCTGGGGTCCAGACAAGATCACCGACGACGGTCGCGACATGATGAGGGCGCTCGGCCTCAACATTTAGCCCGGCCCGAGCCTATCGAAACGTCGCTTCTAGCGACCGTACTGAGTGGCCATCGGGCACTCGAACGGATCGCCGCCCGCTGCCAGGCCGACCCGATTCAGGTACTGGATGACGATGCCGTACGACTCTGTCAGCGTCGTCTCGGTGTACAGAATGTTGTGGGTGTCGCAGTATTCCTTGGCGATCACCTGCGCCTTGTGCAGGTGCGGCCGCGCCATGTTCGGGAACAGGTGGTGCTCGATCTGGTAGTTGAGTCCACCCATAAACGTGTCCATGAGCCAGCCACCCTTGATGTTGCGGGAGGTGAGCACCTGACGGCGAAGGAAGTCCACTTTGCTGTCGCGCGGCAGCAGCGGCATTCCCTTGTGGTTCGGCGCGAAGGTGGAGCCCATGTAGAGCCCGAACACCGCCAGTTGCACGCCGATGAATGCGAATCCGAGTCCGACCGGCAGGACGAGGAAAATAACGGTGCAGTATGCGCCAAGACGCAGGACAATCATGCTGAGCTCCAGCCAGCGCTTTTCCATCTTCTCGTGGCTGAAGACCCGCTTGAAGCCGAGGATGTGGAGGTTGAGACCCTCTAAAAGCAGCGCAGGGAAGAACAGGTAACCCTGGCGCCGGGTCATCCAGCGATAGAGGCCCCTCGTGTTCGCGGCATCTTCCTCCTGGAAGGAGACGAAGTCGCGCTCGATGTCGGGGTCTTTGCCGATGATGTTGGGGTTGGCGTGGTGACGGCTGTGCTTCGTCATCCACCAGGCATAACTGATGCCGACGAAAAGGTTCGCCAAAGTCCGACCGGCAATGTCATTCGCGGGGCCCGATTCGAACACCTGCCGGTGGGACGCCTCGTGCGCCAGGAACGCGTACTGCGTCAGGATGATCCCGAGCGCAGCAGCCATCAGCAGCTGGAACCAGGAGTCGCCGAGCAGGATGAAGCCGGTGATCACGCCGCCGAGCGCGGCTGTGACCAGGGAGAACATGAAGTAATAGAAGCCGGTGCGCTTGCGCAACAGTCCGGCCTCCCGCACCGTGCGCAGCAATCCGGAATATTCGGTTATCGCGTTCTTTCCCGAGCCGCCAGGGCGGGTCTTGGTGAAAGTCACAACGGATGCGGGTGCGAGCGATTCGGGCACGGTACCTCGTTTTCAGGGATGATGGCTTCCCAGCCTGAGAACGAGCGGGCACCTCATTAGATGACTAAACTCTATTCCCTTCGGCTGGGAGGCGTGTGGGAAACGCCGGAGTCATCGGCGCGTTGGCTCCAACCGTTGCGCAGGGCCCACAGCGCCACGGCGCTGGCGGCGGCCACGTTGAGCGAATCGACCCCGTGTTCCATCGGCACCGTTACCGCCGCATCGGCGTGGTGCAGCGCGGCACGGCTGAGCCCGTCACCCTCGGTTCCGAGCAGCAGTGCCACCTTGCCAGGAGCGTGGGCAACGTACTCTGCGAGGCTGACGGAATCCTCGGCGAGAGTGAGCGCGGCGAGTTCGAACCCGGCAGCGTGCAGGATGTCGGCGCCCTGCGGCCAGTCCGGTAGTCGCGTCCACGGCACCTGGAGCACGGTGCCCATGCTCACCCGCACACTGCGACGGTACAGCGGATCGGCGCACCGCGGCGTGACCAGGACAGCGTCGGCGCCCAGCGCAGCAACGGAGCGGAAGATCGCCCCGACGTTGGTGTGGTCGACGATGTCCTCCAGGACGACCACCAGGTGCGCTGCGGCGATCAGCTCGTCGACAGGAGCCAGCCTGGGCCGGTGCATCGCGGCCAGGGCACCTCTGTGCACGTTGAATCCGGTGAGCGACTCGAGCAACCCGGCTTCGCCGACGTAGATGGGCACGTCGTAACCCTCGAACAGCCGCAGCACGTCATCCAGCCATTTTTCGAGCACCAACACCGAGCGCGGCTGGTGTCCGGCCGCCAGCGCCCTCGCGATGACCTTGCTCGACTCGGCGATGTAGAGGCCGCCGGCCGGTTCGCTCAGTCGCCGCAGCGCGACATCCGTCAATCCGGAATAGTCCACAAGGCCAGGTTCGCGAAGATCAGGAATGCGGATGACTGGCACGGTGTTCAGTCTGACATGGCGGACAGCGGTGGTGCGGACCTCGACGCCGCCATCCGCGTTCTCGCCGGCCGCCGGATCGCGGTGCTCACCGGGGCCGGCATCAGCACCGATTCAGGTATCCCCGACTATCGCGGGCCTCACTCGGTTCCACGCACTCCGATGACCTTCCAGGCCTTCCTGGCAGATGCCGAGGCTCGCCAACGCTACTGGGCCGGCAGCCACCTGGGCTGGGCGCGGTTCGAACGCGCCGCGCCCAACCTCGGACACGTCGCGTTGGCCGAACTGGAATCAGCTGGCGTGGTGAACGGGGTACTGACCCAGAACGTCGACGCGCTCCACGAGCGCGCCGGTTCGAGCCGCGTGGTGAATTTGCACGGCCGGCTCGATCGGGTGCGGTGTCTCAGCTGCGGTCAGGTTTACGCCAGACACGCCGTGACCCGTCAGATCTCAGAACTTAATCCGTGGCTCGCCGAGACCGACTCCGCGGTGCTGCATCCCGACGGCGATGCCGATGTCACTGGCGTGCAACGCTTCCGTGTTCCGCAGTGCGAGTTGTGCGGCGGCATGCTGAAGCCCGACATCGTCTTTTTCGGCGAATTCATCCCGACAACCACGTTCTTTCAGGCTCGTGCCCTACTGCGAGGCGCTGACGCGCTGCTGGTCGCCGGATCGTCCCTGACGGTGAACTCCGGCATCCGGTTCCTGGATCAGGCCGACAAACGTCATCTTCCCGTGGTGATCGTCAATCGGGGGGCCACCAGGGGAGACTCTAGAGCAACGGTTAAGATTGACGGCGGGACATCCGAAACGCTCACGGCATTGGCGGACCGTCTGGTCGCCTGATGCTCAAAGGACACCATGACACTGCTCTACCTCGTGCGCCACGGCGAAACCGACTGGAACCGTCAGCGGCGCATCCAGGGCAGTACGGACATCCCGCTCAATCAGACCGGCCGTCTTCAGGCTCGTCGCACGGGCACCCTGCTGGGTAGACGCAGCTGGGATGGGATCATCACCAGCCCGCTGTCGCGCGCGGCCGAAACGGCAGCCATCATCGCCGACGTGCTCGGCCTTCCTGCACCACGGGTCGTCGACGCCATCGCGGAGCGAGCATACGGTGAGGCAGAGGGTCTCGACGACGTCGAACTGGCTCGGCGGTTCCCCGGCAACGTCCCGGTGGCAGGGCGGGAGTCGCGCCAGGAGGTCAGCGCGAGGGTGGTGCCCGCACTTCTGCAACTCGCGCAGGGCCGACCGGGCCAGCACCTGATCCTCACCACGCACGGCGGTGTCATTCGTACCGTGCTGGAGGCCGTCGCGCCCGGATCCGACGTGCACCGCGGCGCGCGCATCACCAACGGTTCGATCCACAGTTTCCGCTACTTCAACGGGGTGCTTAAGTTGGTGGTGTTCGACGATCCGATTGAGGTTGCCTCCGTTCAACCCGACGATGAGGATCTTTCGTTGCAAAATGCCCTCGAGGGACGGGAAGACTGATGTCGTTGGCGCGATTTCGCGAACACAGTGCCACTCTCGGAATCACCGTCGAGGTGCGTCAGATGGACCACACGACGCATACCGCGGAGGATGCCGCGGCGGCCGTGGGGTGCGCCGTCGGCGCGATCGTGAAGAGCCTGGTGTTCCTGGTCGACGATCAGCCGTGCCTCGTGCTGGTCTCCGGAAGCAACCGGGTTGACACTGCCATGCTCGGCGCAGCGCTCGGTGGCACGGCAACCATGGCGGACGCCAAAACGGTGAAGTCCGTCAGCGGCTACAGCATCGGCGGTGTGCCGCCCTTCGGACATCCCACTGCGCTGCGTACGGCGATGGACCGGGACCTGCTGACCCACCAGGAGGTGTGGGCGGCGGCCGGCGCCGCCACCGCCGTGTTCGCGATAGCTTCCGCGCGGTTGGCCACGATCACCGCCGCCGAAGTAATACAGCTGGTCTGATCCTCGCTCTGACGCTCGCTCAGCTCCGCCAGGGCTCCTCGGTCAGCGCTCTAGCCAGATTCAGCAGTGTCTGTGCCGAACGCTCCCAGGTGAATTCGGCCGCGCGCTCGTAGGCGAGCGCCGAACGTCGACACCACTCCCCCGGTGCTTGCAGCGCGAGCACCGCGCGCGCGAAACCGTTCGGGTCATCCTGGTCGAAGTAGAGCGCCACGTCTCCGCCGACCTCGTGGAACACCGGAATGTCACTGATCACCACCGGGGTGCCCGCGGCCATCGCCTCGACCACGGGAATGCCGAACCCCTCTTCTCTGGACGCGGAGACCAGTGCGGTGGCCTCACGGAGCAGCTGCTGGTACCGTTCATCGCTGACGCCGCCCTCGAAGACCACGCTGCCGGAGGGAGCAAGGGCCGACAATCGCTCCTTGTCGCGCGGGGAGATACTGCTGAGCAGGTGCAGCCGGTAGCCGGGAAGCAGGTGCATGGCGGCCAGCAGGGTTTCGACTCGCTTGTACGGCATGAACGAGCCCATATACACGAGGTTTCGCCGCCCCGGCGCCTCCCGGGGCACGGCCGGCTGTTGCGCCACGGCGTCCCGCACCACGGTGATCGGCCGGCGGGCGAGTCGATGTTGGGAGATCTGCCGGCGTGCCGTCTCCGAGACGGTCACGATCGCATCGCCGCGTCCCAGCACGATCCGCTGCGGCCAGTAGGCGAGGTGGTAGGCGCGCCAGAGCAGCTTGATCGGCCAGGGAAACTCCCGCGGCGGGGTGCGGTGCGTGTAGTAGATCAAATCGTGCAGGGTGAGGATGAGCCGGTAGCGCCGACCGAGGGAGCCCATGGTTTGCATCGGGCTGAACACGACATCCGGTTCAACGCGGTTCGCGGTGTAAGCGATCCACGGCTCCCTCACGCTCGTGACGCCGCTGCCGAGAATCCAGGGCAGTTCAGGAAGCATGGACAACTGCCGTTCGTCGCTGATCAGCATGGTGACCGGATGCAACCGCGCCAGGGCCGTAACCAGTCCCGTCGTGTAGCGACTGATCCCGTCGTGTCGATCGAAGCGGGTGTATCGGCAATCGAAGAGTATTTTCAACGCCGCGGCAACGAGGCGACGAAGTCGCGGATAGCGTTTGCGGCATCCGCCGGCACCTCGTAGTGGATCAGGTGTCCGACATCCGGCAGTACCCGCAGTGTCGCGTTTTGGAACATCGCCTGCAGGTCATGCTGCGCCGCCACCGGAGTGATGTCGTCGAGTTCCGCGGCAATCAGAAGTGTAGGCTCGGCGATTCTGGCGGCGAACGCGCTGACGTCCGTGCTGATCGAGGCGAGGAACGCCTCTACCACCACATCGCGGTTCGCGAACCTGTTGAAGTAGGTGTGGTGCTCGGCGTGGATCCACCTGCGCCGCGCCCGGTTCTTGGTCTTGGCCAGCGATGAACTCATGAACTGCACGATGAGCCAGTTTTTCAGCAGTGCGAAGCCGATCCTTTCGGGCAGCAACGCCGCCAACCGGTAGTAGGCCACTGTGACTCGGGTCGGAATCGGGTGCGGCCCCTTCAAGCCGGAAATCGCAATCGGATTGATCAGGATCAGCGCAGGGGTGCTGAGGCCGGCGACCAGAGCTGCGGCGCTGACGATGGTGCCGAAGGAATGCCCGAGGATCAGCGCGTCGGGCGCGTCGACGGCGGCGACGAACGCCGTGAGCCAGGCGGCGTAACCGTTGATGTCGTGCGCCGTGCCCACCAACGGGGTCGACTCGCCGAATCCGGGCAGATCGGGGCTGATGAAACGCAGGTGCGGCAGCTGCGCGATCACGGGCTCCAAACCGTGGTGTTCGCCTCGGTACCCGTGGGTGACGATCACTGTGGTCTGGGAGTTCGGATCACCGTAGACCCAGTAACGGGTGGTGCTGCCGAGCACCACGACTTCTCGTTTCTCGACGGGAATATCGTTTAATTGCGCGGCGAAGGGCGATTCGACAGTCATCACCCACCAGTGTATGCAGGGTAGCGGATCGCGGTGCGCGGCCAGCTTAGACTCGTACACCAAGGCACTTCCCAACTCCAGGCCATTCCCAAGGGGGCACTCGATGAGTTTCACCGCACCGATCCAGTTGCCTGGGTTGACGTTGGATCCGCAGTGGTACCGCAGAGCCGTGTTCTACGAGGTCTTCATCAGGTCGTTCGTCGACAGCAACGGCGACGGCGCCGGAGACATCCAAGGTGTGATCTCACGGCTCGACTACCTGCAGTGGCTCGGCATCGACGTGCTGTGGCTGCCGCCGTTTTTCAGCTCGCCACTGCGGGACGGCGGATACGACGTGTCCGATTTCCGCGCGATCTTGCCTGAGTTCGGCACGCTGGAAGAATTCAAGGACCTGGTGACCAAGGCGCACGAACGCAACATGCGGATCGTCATTGACCTGCCGGTCAACCACACCTCGGATGCCCACGAGTGGTTCCAGCAGTCCAGGGAAGATCCGGATGGGCCGTACGGTGACTATTACGTCTGGCACGACACCGACGAAAAGTATGCGCACTACCGAGTCATTTTCGTCGATACTGAGGAATCCAACTGGGCGTTCGACTCGCAGCGGCGGCAGTTCTACTTCCACCGGTTCTTTTCCCACCAGCCGGACCTCAACTACGAGAATCCCGCCGTGCACGAAGCGATGCTCGAGATTGTGCGGTTTTGGCTCGATCTCGGTGTCGACGGGTTCCGACTCGACGCCGTTCCGTACCTGTACGAGTCCGAGGAAGGCAACGGCGAGGGCGAACCGCCGACCCACGAGTTCGTCAAGAAATTGAGGGCCATGGTAGACCGGGATTATCCGGGACGGATCATGATCGCCGAGGCAAACCAGTGGCCGCGCGAGGTCGCGGCGTTCTTCGGGACTGACGAGGAGCCGGAGTGCCACATGGCCTTCGACTTCCCGGTCATGCCGCGCATCTTCTATGCGCTGCGTTCGCAACAGGCCGAGGAGCTCGTTCGGGTACTGTCCGAGACCACGGATGTGCCAGACAGCGCCGGCTGGGGAATCTTCCTGCGTAATCACGACGAACTGACTCTGGAGATGGTGTCGGAGGAGTACCGGCAGGCAATGTACGGCTGGTACGCGTACGACCCGAGGATGCGCGCCAACATCGGCATCCGCCGGAGGCTCGCTCCGCTCCTGGACAATTCCCGGGCAGAACTGGAGCTCGCTCATGCGCTGTTGTTCTCGCTGGCGGGTAGCCCGTTCCTCTACTACGGCGATGAAATCGGAATGGGCGACAACATCTGGCTCCCCGACCGCGATTCCTCGCGCACGCCGATGCAGTGGACTCCCGACCGCAACGCCGGCTTCTCCTCGGCTGATCCCGGCAAACTGCACCTGCCGATCGTGCAGTCGTTGGTCTTCAACTTCACGCTGGTCAACGTGGAGTCGCAACTGGCTCAGTCGCGCTCGCTGTTGCACTGGGTGCGCAACGTCATTCATGTGCGGAAGAACCATCCTGCCTTCGGGCTTGGCTCCATCACGGTTCTGGAGACGAGCCACGAGTCGGTGCTTGCGTTCGTCCGCTCATATGCCGGATCCGGAACGAAGTTCGGCGACGCTGCGGAAGACATCCTGTGCGTATTCAGCTTCGGGATTAATCCGGTGAGCGCGACGATTTCCGCCGACCAGTTCGCCGGTTCCGCTCTGTATGACCTCTTCGGCGGCGCCGAATTCCCGCCGTTCGACGAGAACGGCAAAATCACGCTGACCCTCGGAACCCAAAGTTTTTACTGGTTGCACGTGGGTACTCCCACCGTTGTCGGTGGTCGGCCATAGTCTTGCTGCGTGACTAACCAATGGTGTGAAAAGCTCGGAGTGTTCGACCTTGAAACGACGGGAGTCGACGTCGAAACCGCCAGGATCGTGTCTGCCACGGTGGCGGTGCTCGACGGGTCTGGCGCCTGTGTCGAGCGCTGGGACTGGCTGGCCGACCCAGGGGTCGAGATTCCGGCGCAGGCGAGCGCCGTGCACGGCATCACGACCGAGCGTGCCCGCGCGGAAGGCCGGCCGGCGGCAGAGGTCGTCGACGAGGTCGTCGCCGCACTGTCGGGACTGTTCGATCGCGGACTGGCCGTCACCATCTACAACGCACCGTACGACCTGACGCTCCTGGCCTTCGAAGCGGCACGCTATGGCCTCGAGCCGCTGTCGCAGCCTGCGCCGATCATCGATCCGTTGGTGATCGATAAGGCGTTGGACAGGTATCGCAAGGGCAAACGCACGCTCACCGCGGCGGCGTTGCACTACGGCGTGGTCTTGACTGACGCGCACGACGCCGGGGCCGATGCCGTCGCAGCCGGTCGGGTCGCGCAGGCGATCGCCCGACTGTACTCAGATCAGCTCGGCGCCGATGTCGACGCCCTGCACCAGCTTCAAATCGGCTGGTGCCAAGAGCAGGCGGCAGGCTTCCAGGAATACATGCGCCGAGTCAAAGACCCCGCGTTCGTGACCAGCGGAACCTGGCCGCTGCGGTTGGCCGTGAAGCACCCCGCAGCGCAGCCGGCTGGTGTCTAGCCGAACTACAGCACTGCCGAACTACAGCACCGCCGAACCACAGCACTGCCGAACTACAGCACTGCCGAACTACAGCACTGCTGAACTAGTGCGCGGTGCTGCCGAAGTTCTTGTACCGGGAGTTGAACTTCTCAACGCGGCCCGCGGAGTCCATGATCCGCTGCTTGCCGGTGTAGAACGGGTGCGACGCCGAGGAGATCTCCACGTCGATGACGGGGTAAGTGTTACCGTCTTCCCACTCGATGGTCTTTGCGCTGCTGACCGTCGACCGCGTCAAGAACGTGGCACCGGATGCGAGATCGCGAAAGACCACTGGTGCATACGACGGGTGGATGTCTGACTTCATAGTGTTTCCTTGCAGCTGGGGAAGAGAAATAGCGTCACGGAGAGATAACACCGTGTTCATGCGCCAGAAAGCTACGATACCAGACCGCGCCGACTGACCCGACTGCGCTTAGGCTGCGCGGGCGGCGAATCGCCCGTTGGACTTGCCCACGGCCAGTTCGAGACCGAATGCCGCACTCAGGTTCTCGGCGGTGATCACGTCGTCGATCGGGCCAGCCGCCGCGACGGCGCCGTCGCTGAGCAGGAGCGCATGACTGAATCCGGTGGGAATCTCCTCGACATGGTGAGTGACCATGACGATGGCGGGAGACGACGGTGACGACGCGAATCCACCGAGCAACTGCAGTAGTTCTTCCCGTGCGCCGAGATCGAGGCTGGCGGCCGGCTCATCGAGCAACAGCAGCTCTGGGTCGGTCATGACCGCCCTGGCAATTTGCACCCGCTTCTGCTCTCCGTCACTGAGGGCGCCGAACCTGCGGTTCTCGAGCGCGCTGAGTTTCCACTCCGCGAGCACCCGCTGGGCTCTCCGGATGTCGAGTTCTTCGTAGTTTTCCCGCCAGCGTCCCGTCACGGAGTACGCGGCCGTCATTACGACGTCGAGCACGCTCTCGTTCTGTGGGAGGCGCTTGGCCAGGGCGGAGGACGCAAAACCGATGCGGGGCCGCAGTTCGAACACGTCGACACTACCGAGGGTGTCGTCCAGAATGTCCGCGCGGCCGGACGTGGGATGGATGAGCGCCGCCGCGATTTGAAGCAGGGTCGTCTTCCCTGCCCCGTTGGGCCCGAGGACCACCCAACGCTGGTCGCCGTCGACCGTCCAATTGAGGGACTTGAGAATCGGGTTGCCATCTCGTACGACGGACACGTCGGAAAGTTGCAGAACGGTGGCCATTCATCCAGCGTAGCGTGCGTCGCGGCGTGCCGACGGAGCCCCCATCCGACGGAGCCCGATCCGGTGAGCCCCGATCTCAATTCAGTGCAGCAGACTGCCGTAGATCTCCCGGGTGCGGGCCGCGACAGCGTCCCAGCCGAAGTGCGCCTGTGCCCTTTCTCGCCCAGCCCGCCCCATCCGAGCGGCCAGGTCCGGATCGGCAAGGACGTCTCGGAGAGTGCCAGCGAGGTCACTCACGAACTTGTCCGGGTTCACCGGTCTCCCGGTGCCGTCTTCCGACTGCTCGATGGGCACCAAACGACCGGTGACTCCGTCCTGAACCACCTCCGGGATCCCGCCGGTCGCGGTGCCGACCACCGGCGCACCGCACGCCATGGCTTCGAGGTTGACGATGCCAAGTGGTTCGTAGATGGACGGGCAGACGAACGTGGTCGCCGAGCTGAGCACCGCCGTCAATTCGTCGTGCCCGAGCAGTGTGTCGAGCCAGACCACGCCGCTGCGAGTTTGCTTCAGCCCCGCAACGGCATCGCTCACTTCGGCAAGGATCTCCGGAGTGTCGGCGGCGCCGGCGCAGAGCACGAGCTGCACGTCGGCGGGTAGCTGCTGTGCCGCCCGCAGAAGGTAAATCAGCCCCTTCTGCCTGGTGATCCGGCCGACGAAGACGACGCTCGGGCGGTCGGGGTCGATGCCGAGCGCGGCGAGCACCTCCGGGTTCGGTGTCGGGCGCCAACGCTGCAGGTCGACGCCGTTGTACACCACGTGCACGCGCTGTTCATCGATGGTCGGGTATGACCTCAGGATGTCGCGCCTCATGCCGCCGCTCACCGCGATCACCGCGTCCGCGCTGGTCATGGCGTCGTGTTCGATCCAGCTGGAGATCCGATAACCGCCGCCCAGCTGCTCTGCTTTCCAGGGACGCAGCGGTTCGAGGCTGTGCGCGGTGACGACGTGCGGGATGCCGTGCAACATCGCGGCAAGGTGGCCCGCGGCACCCGCGTACCAGGTGTGGGAGTGCACGATGTCTGCCCCGGCGACATCCTGCGCGATAAGCAAGTTGACACCCAGGGTCGTCAGCGCCGGGTTGGCGCCGACCAGTTCGGCCGGCACCGAGTACGAATAGACGTCCGCGTCGTCCCTGGGCCTGCCGAAGCAGCGCACCACAACGTCGATATCGCGCCGGAGGGCCCGAGTGAGTTCGGCAACGTGCACTCCGGCACCTCCGTAGACCTCTGGCGGGTACTCACGGGAGATTAAATCGACTCTCACATCACGAACGCTAGTACAGTGCGGGCCTTCCCTCTACTGTGGAGGCATGGCGACCAAGAAGATCTTCGGCATCGTGTTAGCCGGCGGCGAGGGCAAACGGCTCATGCCCCTGACCGCTGACCGTGCCAAACCTGCTGTCCCCTTTGCCGGAAACTACCGCCTGATCGACTTCGCCCTGTCGAACTTGATCAACTCGGGGCTGAGACAGATCGTGGTGCTCACCCAGTACAAGTCGCACAGCCTGGACCGGCACGTGTCGCAAACCTGGCGCCTGTCGGCGCTGACCAACTCGTATGTGGCGTCGGTGCCTGCACAACAACGCCTGGGTAAGCGCTGGTTCGCCGGATCGGCGGATGCCATCCTGCAGAGCTTGAATCTTCTGAAGGACGAGAAGCCCGACATCGTCGTGGTCGTCGGCGCCGACCACGTGTACCGGATGGACTTCAGCCAGATGATCGATGCACACATCGCCTCCGGTGCCGGTGTCACAGTTGCGGCCATCCGGCAGCCGCTCTCCCTGGCCGATCAGTTCGGCGTGATCCAGGTAGACCCGAGTGACCCCACCCGCATTCAGGCGTTCCTGGAGAAACCGAAATCGGCGGTGGGGTTGTCCGATTCGCCCGACGAGGTGTTCGCCTCGATGGGCAACTACGTGTTCAACACCGACGTTCTGATCGACGCCGTATTGCGCGACGGCGAGGTCGCCGGATCGAATCACGACATGGGCGGCGACATCGTGCCTGAATTCGTGTCCCGGTCGGACGCGAGTGTTTACGACCTCAACCGCAACGAGGTGCCGGGGGCGACCGAGCGCGACCGCTTCTACTGGCGCGACGTGGGAACCATCGAGTCGTTTTTTGATGCGCACCAGGACCTCGTCTCTGCGCTGCCGATCTTCAACCTCTACAACAACGATTGGCCGATCTTCAGCGAACAGTTGAACTCGCCGCCGGCGAAGTTCGTGCGCGACTCGCAGGGCAACCTCGGAACCACCATCGACTCGATAGTGTCGCTCGGATGCCTGCTGTCCGGCGCGCACGTGGAGCGCAGCGTGCTCGGCCCGTGGGCGACCATCGGCTCAGGCGCGATGGTGGTGAACTCGGTGTTGTTCGATCGGGTGCGCGTCGGCGCGAACGCGACCGTGCGCAGGGCTATTCTGGACAAGGAAGTAGTGGTCTCAGACGGGGCAAGCGTTGGTGTCGACAGCGACGCCGACAGGCTCCGCGGCTTCACGGTGACCGACTCCGGCATCACGGTTGTGGGCAAGGGTGTTCACGTCGCTTGAACCTCCGACCCCAGGAATGACCGATGGCACAATTGCCCACCACTCGCTTTCTCGTTGTGCTCGACGTCGACTCGACACTGATTGAAAACGAGGTCATCGAACTGCTCGCCGCCGCGGCAGGGTCTCACGACAGGGTGGCGGAAATCACCTATCGGGCGATGAACGGCGAACTCGATTTCGAGGCCAGCCTGCGGGCGCGCGTGGCTACGCTGGCCGGTCTGCCGGTGAGCGTGTTCGACACGGTGGCCGGACAGATCCGCTGCACCCCGGGGGTGCGGGAAATGATAGCGGGCGTGCAGTCCGCCGGCGGCAAGGTCGGAGTCGTCTCCGGCGGGTTCCACGAACTGGTGGATCCGCTCGCCGAGGAGCTGGGCTTGGACTTCTGGTGTGCGAATCGACTGGCCCTTGAGCGGGGCGAGCTCACCGGCGCTCTCACTGGGCCGATCATCGACTCCGAGGCGAAAGCGCGTGTGCTTCGCGGTTGGGCGAGAGACTGCGATCTGCCGCTGACAAAAACCGTTGCGGTCGGCGACGGGGCCAACGACCTGAAGATGATGGCGATCGCCGGACTCTCGGTCGCGTTCGATGCGAAGGCACCGGTGCGCGACGAGGCCGATCTGATCATGGACATCCGGGACCTCGCTCAGCTTCTTCCGATACTCGGTCTTCGGGGTTAGTGCCCCATCCCCAGCCCGCCGTCGACCGGGATGATGGCCCCGGAGATGTAGCCCGCGTCGTCGCCCGCCAACCATGCGATGACCTTCGCCACTTCGGCGGCGCTGCCGTAGCGGCCGGCCGGGATTGACTTCTTGTACTGCGCCTGCTGCTCCTGCGGCAACTGTGCGGTCATATCCGTTTCGATGAAGCCGGGAGCGACCACGTTGGCGGTGATGCCCCGTGAGCCGAGTTCGCGGGTGAGCGAACGGGCCAGGCCGATCAGTCCGCTCTTGGACGCCGCATAGTTGATCTGTCCTGCCGAACCGAGCAGCCCTACCACGCTGGACACCAGCACCACCCTGCCGTACTTCGCCTTGATCATGCCCCGCGCCGCGCGCTTGACCACGCGGAACGCGCCGCCCAGGTTCGTGTCCACCACCGAGTGAAAGTCGTCATCGCTCATCCGCAGCAGCAGTGTGTCTTTGGTGATGCCTGCGTTCGCGACCAACACTTCGACCGGGCCGTACTCCGCCTCCACCGCCGCGAACGCCGCGTCGACGGACGCGGCGTCGGTCACGTCGGCGCGCACGGTGAGGCTGCCGTCCGGCCCCTGGCCGGTACGCGCGGTGACCGCGACTCGGTGACCGAGAGTCAGAAACTCCTCGGCGATCGCGAACCCGATCCCGCGATTTCCGCCCGTGATCAGTACAGTTCGGGCGCTGCCCATGGGCGGATCTCGCTTTCTTCGTCGGTGGCGGGCACACTGGGAATCGGCGCCCGGCAAACTCCCGCAATCTTAGTCTTAGGCTTGGGTGAGCTCATGGCCAAGCAGCAATCGATTACCTCCCTCCCCCGGTCGCCAGACGACGACCGGCGCAGGCGCATGATCAGATACTCGCTTACCATGGGCATCCGATTCGTCTGCGTCGTGTTGTGCGTGTGGGCTCGCGGATGGTGGCTGGTGTTGTGTGCGGCCGGGGCCATTTGCCTGCCGTACTTTGCCGTCGTCCTGGCGAACGTGTCGTGGTCGGCACCGTCGACTGTGCAGCGGCCAGGCACCGTGGTGCCGCTCTTCCGGCCCGGCACCGGTTCCGCAGGCTCCGAGGGCTCGGCATCCTCCGAGTCCCCGGAAGCGGAGCGCTCGACGTGATCGGCTTCGGCGACGATGAAGACCTGCCACCCACCTGCTCGCGTGCTGGATGTGCTCAGGCGGCACGGTGGAAGGTGAACTGGCGCAACCCGAGGATCCATTCGAGGGAACGCGTGAAGATCTGGCTTGCCTGCGACGAACATCGTGACTATCTGCGGGACTATTTGTCCAACCGTGGGTTTCCCGTTATCGTCACTCCGCTGGCCGACTCAGTCGATCGGGTGCCCGATGCCCCCGTGGGCACGCCATGACGCGGTGGGCATCGTTGTTTTCGAAGCGTTGGCTCGGTTACCTCGCCTTCGCGGTGGCGTTCGCGATCGCGTGCGGGTTCCTTTCCTCCTGGCAATTGAGCCGTGGCAACGAGGCCGCTGCAGCGAACCGGTTGATCGAGGTAAACTTCCACGCGTCGCCGGTGCCGCTGACCGAGGCCCTGCCCGATCTGGATTCGTTCGATGCGGATCAGCAATGGCTTCGGGTGACCGTGACCGGCACCTACCTGCCCGAGGATGAGCTTCTCGTGCGGAACCGTCCTACCGCATCCGGGCCGGGGTTCGAAGTGCTCACACCGTTGCGCTTGGCGGACGGCACGGTGTTCGTCGTCGACCGCGGCTGGGTGCCCACCGGCGAGAAGCAGGACGCTCCCGATTCGGTACCGGCGCCTCCCGCGGGTGAGGTCTCCGTGATCGCGCGGCTGAAACCCAGTGAACCACACCTGGGTACGCGGACCGCCAGCGGCCGACAGGTCGCCACTGTCGAGCTGTCCGTTGTGAAACAGCGGATCGGTGGGGCTGTCTACACGGGCGCGTACGGAGTGCTGGACACTCAGTCGCCCGCGCCGGCCAGTGCTCCCTCCCCGGTGATCACCTCGGAGCCGACTCAGGACGAGGGGCTGCACTGGTCGTACATGATCCAGTGGATCATCTTCGCCCTCATCGCGTTCTTCGGCCTGGGCTACGCGGTGCGGCAGGAACTGCGGATGCGCGCCCTTGACGCCCAGGACGGCGACACGGTGGCCCCGACGCCGGCACGCACGGCAAAAAGGACCGACGCCGACATCGAAGACGAGATCTTGGACGCCGCGCACTGACTCACCGCACGGGGCAGTTTCAGGCCAGTGAGATCAAATCAGCGTAGTCGTGGTTCCAATAGTCTTCGAGGCCATCGGGCAGCACCAACACCCGCTCCGGGTTCAACGCTTCGACAGCGCCCTCGTCGTGGCTGACCAGCACCACCGCGCCCGTGTAGTTCGCCAACGCGTCAAGGATCTCGGCCCGGGAGGCGGGGTCCAGGTTGTTGGTCGGCTCGTCGAGCAGCAACACGTTGGCGCCGGACACGACGATCATCGCCAGCGCCAGCCGCGTCTTCTCCCCACCGGAAAGCACTCCGGCAGGCTTGTGCGAGTCGTCCCCGGTGAACAGGAACGATCCCAGCACCCGCCGCGCTTCGGTTTCGGTGAGGTTCGGCGAGGCCGACACCATGTTCTGCAATACCGTGCGTTTGACGTCGATGGTCTCGTGTTCTTGCGCGTAATAGCCGATTTTGAGACCGTGGCCCGGTTCGATCGCCCCGGTGTCGGGCTCATCGATGCCCGCCAGGATGCGCAGCAGTGTCGTCTTGCCTGCGCCGTTGAGGCCCAGCACCACAACCTTCGACCCGCGGTCGATCGCGAGGTCAACGGCGGTAAAAATTTCCAACGATCCGTAGCTCTTACTCAGATTGCTGGCAGCCAACGGTGTCCGTCCGCTCGGAGCAGGCTCCGGGAATCTCAGCTTCGCCACCCGATCGGCCACGCGGACGTCGTCGAGTCCCGACATCATCTTGTCCGCACGGCGCACCATCTGGTGAGCTGCGGCGGCTTTGGTCGCCTTCGCCCCGAACTTGGCGGCCTGCATCCGCAGCACTGATGCCTTTTTCTCGATGTTCGACCGCTCTTTTCTGCGTCGTTCCTCGTCGGCCGCCCGCTGGTGCAGGTAGTTCTTCCAGCTCATGTTGTAGATGTCGATGACGGTGCGGTTGGCATCGAGGTAAAACACGCGGTTGACCGTCTCTTCCACCAGCGCGATGTCGTGGCTGATGACCACCAGTCCTCCATTGAAGGACTTGAGGTACTCGCGCAACCAGGCCACTGAATCGGCATCCAGGTGGTTCGTCGGTTCGTCCAGCAGCATCGTATCGGCGCCGGCGAAAAGAATGCGCGCCAATTCGATCCGGCGCCGCTGACCACCGGACAGCGTAGACACCTGTTGTTCCAGGATGCGGTCGGGCAGGCCGAGGTTGCTCGCAATCGACGCCGCTTCTGCTTCTGCGGCATACCCGCCGAGCGCGAGGAATCGATCCTCGAGCTTCGCGTAGCGGTCCATGGCGTTTGAGCTCACCGACTGGTCGCTGCTGCCCATCTCCTGTTGTGACTTCTGCATGCCGAGCACGATCTGCCCGAGCCCGCGGGCGTCGAGGATGCGGGTGCGGCCGAGGCTGGTGGGATCACCGGCTCGCGGGTCCTGCGGCAGGTAGCCGACCTCCCCCGACCGGTCGATGACACCGTGGGTCGGTGGGTGCTCCCCCGCGAGGGTTTTCGCCAGCGTCGTTTTGCCCGCACCATTGCGCCCGACCAGTCCGATCTTGTCGCCCTTGTCGACGCGGAAGGTGACACCCGCCATGAGGGTGCGCGCACCGACGCGCAGTTCAAGGTCGCGCACGCTGAGCACAGGCAGAGTCCAATGTCTTTGGTCTGGTCAAGACCGGTAGGAGAGGGGAGAGTCCTAGTATATTTGCGATAGGGCCGGTGTCGGCCCACGAGGAGTGCTGATGTCCAGTCTGAGCCTCGCGATGGGGCATCCCACCCTCGTCGACCGTGTGTTGATTCGGGCGCTGCCCGTCGACCTGGTGCTCATCGCTGCCGGCGCCGCCTTCACCGCTCTTGTCGCACAGTTCCAGGTCCCGTCGTGGCCGTCCGCGATTCCCGTGCAGACTTTGGCGGTGCTCCTGGTGGGCTCGTTCCTCGGCTGCCTGCGTGGCGCGCTGTCAATGATGCTGTACGTGACGTTCGGTGCGCTTGGCCTCCCGGTGTTCGGACGAGGCACGTCCGGGATGGCGGTGCTGCAGGGCCCTTCCGGCGGTTATCTTCTCGCGTTGGTCCTGGCCGCGGCGCTCACCGGCTGGGTGGCACAGCGGTCCTGGGACCACACTCTGGTCGGAGCGACTCTGTCGTTCTTGGCCGGGACGGCGGTGGTTTTTGCGCTTTCGTTGCCCTGGTACGCGGTGGTCGCGCACCTGAGCCTGTCTGCTGCCGCAGAAACCGGGCTGTACCCGTTCGTGATCGGAGGGATTATCAAGTCGCTCGCGGCGGCGCTGATCGTGAGTTATGCCTGGCGGAAAATTGCTCGCAGCGACTTGCGCCAGGCTGAACCGGACTTCCCCGGCGACTCGATCCAACGATCGTACGACCGTTGATCAGTCTGCTCAGTCTGCTCAGTCAGCTCGGTCAGATCGAAAAGCCTAACGCCCGCATCGCGTCGCGCCCGTCATCGTTGATCTTGTCGGGCCCCCACGGCGGCATCCAGACCCAGTTGATCCGAAACGCGTCGACGACTCCGTCCAAGGACTCGGAAATCTGTTCCTCGATCATGTCGGTGAGCGGACACGCTGCCGAGGTCAACGTCATGCTGATCACCAGCGCGTCGTTGTCCTCGTCCCAGTTCACGTCGTAGACCAGCCCGAGGTCGATGATGTTGACTCCTAGTTCGGGGTCCATCACGTCCTTGAGTGCCTCTTCGACCTGGTCGAAGAGGCCGGGTGCCAGCGCGAGCGCCATGGCTAGCTGAGCACCGCGCCGGAGAGGAAGCGGTCGTAGCCTTCGTCTTCCAGCCGGTCGGCAAGTTCGGGGCCACCCTCTTCAGCGACACGCCCGTCCACGAACACGTGCACGAAGTCCGGACGGATGTACCTCAGGATGCGCGTGTAGTGGGTGATCAACAGCACCCCCAGGTCGGAGTGTCCCTTGACCCGGTTGACGCCCTCTGCCACGATCTTGAGCGCGTCAACGTCGAGACCTGAATCGGTTTCGTCGAGGATCGCGAACTTCGGGCCCAGGAGTTCGAGTTGAAGGACCTCGTTGCGCTTCTTCTCGCCACCGGAGAACCCCTCGTTAACGTTGCGGTCTGCGAACGCCGGGTCCATGCGGAGTTTCTTCATGGACTCGCGCATTGCCTTGATCCAGCCACGGAGGGCGGGTGCCTCGCCGTCGATCGCCGTCTTCGCGGTGCGTAGGAAGTTCGTGACACTGACCCCGGGAATCTCGACCGGGTACTGCATGGCGAGGAAGAGACCGGCACGAGCCCTGGCATCCACTGTCAGCTTCAGCATCTCGACTCCATCGAGCATGATCGAACCGCTCTCCACGTGATACTTCGGGTGGCCGGCGATCGTGTAGGCGAGCGTCGATTTTCCCGACCCGTTGGGGCCCATGATCGCGTGAGTCTCACCTTCGGCAACCTTCAGGTTGACGCCCTTGAGGATGTTTTTGGTGCCCTGCTCAGTTTGGACGCTGACGTGCAGGTCTTTAATTTCGAGTACTGACATACGTAATTCTTTCTAGGAGACGAAAATCGGGGTGGGGTCGATGTAAATATCCCCGTCCACGATGGTGACGGTGAATATGGGAACCGGTTCGTACGCCGGAAGGGTCAGGGCGGCTCCAGTGGTGAGCGAGAACTTGGATCCGTGCGCCCAGCATTCGAGCGTGTCGTCTTCCACGAATCCCTCCGACAGCGAAATATCGCCGTGAGTGCAGGTGTCGCCGATCGCGTGCACGACACCCGCCGAATCACGCACGAGCGCGATCGGCACATCGTCAATCACGACCCGCACCGCGCTGCCGAGTTCGACGTCGCCTTCTGAGCACACCTTTACTGCCATGGATCAGGCAACCCCGATGGAACGCAGCTCGGTTTCGATGACGCTTTCGAGCCGGCTCTGAAGTTGCGGGTTACCGATCTTCTGCAGGATGCCGAAGAGGAAGCCTTGCACCACGAGGCGACGCGCGTCTTCCTCCGGGATGCCGCGGGACTCGAGGTAGAACAACTGCTCGTCGTCGAATCGTCCGCTGGCACTGGCGTGCCCGGCTCCCAGGATGTCGCCCGTTTCGATCTCCAGGTTCGGCACCGAGTCTGCTCTGGCACCGTCGGTCAGCAAAAGGTTGCGATTCTCCTCGTAGCTGTCCGCGCTGCTGGCGGTCGGGCGGATCAACACGTCGCCGACCCACACCGTGCGTGCACCGGCACCCTGGAGTGCGCCCTTGTAGCTGACGCGGGACTTGGTGTGCGGGGCGTCGTGGTTGACGAACACCTGGTGTTCCAGATGCTGTGACGAGTCGGCGTAGTAGACGCCGAACAACTCCACTTCGCCGCCCTCCTTGGCCAGGTGGGCAGTCGGGTTCACGCGCACGAGTGATCCGCCCAGCGTGACGACGATGTGGCGGAATTTGGCGCCTCTGCCCACTTCGCTGAAGTGGCTGGCCAGGTGGATCGAACCGTTGTCCCATTCTTGAACGGTGACAACCGTCAGATTGGCGTCGTCTTCGATCACGAACTCGACGTTCTCGGTAAGGTTCGCCGGACCGCTGTTTTGCAGGATGACCAGCCCGTGGCTGTGCTTTTTCGCGATAACCACCGTGTGCGCGGCGCGAGCAGCTGCGCCCATCGCGCTGCGGGTGATGGTGGCCTCCGCAGCGTCGTCGCCGCTTACTGTGACGATGAGCGCGTGGTCAAAATTGCTCCAGGCGTTGGCCGAGGCCCGTTCCTCCGGCGTACCGGCCAGACCGATGCGCGGGTCGGTGCGATCCACCCACTCCACGTGCGCCCCCGCGGAACTCGTCGAGACATACTCGTACTCACTCCCGTCGAGAGCGTCGGTGGCCAGCGGGCGCACCTTCGCCAAAGGAGTGTACTTCCACTCGATGTCTTGCGCGCTCACCGGCTCGAAGTCGTTCACATCGACGGAGGTGAACCGCCCAGCTCTGGCCTGGATGGGCACAAGTCCCCAGCCGCCCTCGCTGTGCTGTTTTGAGCGGATCTTGGAGTAGTCTTCGGCCGCAGCGGATTGCCCCTTGACTGTCGACGATCGATCTGTATCAATGACTGCAGACATCTAGCCGACAGATCCTTCCATGCCCATTTCGATGAGCTTGTTGAGTTCCAGTGCGTATTCCATCGGGAGTTCGCGGGCAATCGGCTCGATGAATCCTCGGACGATCATGGCCATGGCCTCGTCTTCCGGCATCCCCCGCGACATCAGGTAAAACAGCTGCTCGGCGCTGACCTTCGTGACCGTCGCCTCGTGACCCATCTGCACCTGGTCTTCGCGGATGTCCACCGTCGGGTAGGTGTCGGATCGCGACTCCTTATCGACCAGCAGCGCGTCGCAACGCACCGTGTTCGCAGAATGGTGGGCACCTGCGGCAATGCGCACCTCGCCGCGGTATCCACTGCGTCCGCCGCCTCTAGCGATGGACTTGGACACGATCGACGACTGCGTGTACGGCGCCATGTGCACCATCTTCGCGCCGGCATCCTGGTGTTGCCCTGGGCCTGCGAAGGCCACCGACAGCATCTCACCCTTGGCGTGTTCGCCGACTAGGTACACCGACGGGTATTTCATTGTCACCTTGGAGCCCAGGTTGCCGTCGATCCACTCCATCGTCGCGCCCTCGTGGGCCATGGCGCGCTTGGTCACCAGGTTGTAGACGTTGTTCGACCAGTTCTGGATCGTTGTGTACCGAACGCGAGCGTTTTTCTTGACGACGATCTCCACTACTGCGGAGTGCAGCGAGTCGGAACTGTACGTGGGCGCGGTGCATCCTTCGATGTAGCTGACATAGCTGCCCTCGTCGGCGATGATCAGAGTGCGTTCGAACTGCCCCATGTTCTCGGTATTGATCCGGAAGTAGGCCTGCAGCGGGATTTCAACGTGCACGCCCTTGGGGATATAGACGAACGAGCCACCGGACCAGGCTGCGGTGTTCAACGCGGCGAACTTATTGTCCCCCGGCGGGATTATCGTGCCGAAGTACTCTTCGAAGAACTCGGGGTACTCTCGAAGCCCGGTGTCCGTGTCGGTGAAGATCACGCCCTGAGAGGTAAGATCCTCCCTGATCTGTCGGTACACCACCTCGGATTCGTACTGCGCCGTGACACCGGCGATAAGGTTCTTGCGCTCGGCCTCCGGGATGCCCAGCTTCTCGTACGTCTTCTGAATGTCTTCGGGCAGATCTTCCCATTTCTGGGCCTGTCCGGCAGTGGAGCGCACGAAGTATTTGATGTTGTCGAAGTCGATCCCGGAGAGATCGGCTCCCCAGGCTGGCAGCGGCTTCCGCCGGAACACTTCCAGGCCCTTCAGGCGCTTCTTCAGCATCCATTCCGGCTCGTTCTTCAAAGCCGAGATGTTCCGGACGACTTCCGGCGAGATTCCTCGTTGGGCAGAGGCTCCTGCTGCGTCGGAGTCCGACCATCCGAATTCGTACGTTCCGAGACTTGCAAGTTCCGGCCGGTCAATCAGGATGTCTGACATGTACTACCTCATTTCCTACTGGTGCCAACCGCGGTGGTCACACCATCATTCCCCCCAGTCACGCAACAGGCACCAAAAACGGCGGCATTTGCGTGGGCACCCGGGTTGCTGAGGTGACCGTGCTTGCTCGGACACGTGACGCGGTTTGCCTAGACTGAATCCTAGGACTCGGGCTAAGCGAACCATCGTCTGCGTTGACTCCCTGGCAAGGGCTGCGATGTTGAATGCCTCAATTCTACCGACAGTCAGCTTAGGAAAGATAGGAAGGGACCGCCATGGCCCTGGGACCACGGGGAACGACACTGCACCGCCCCTCGGCGGGTCTGCCCGTCACGGTGACGAGACCGATTCGCGTGTTCGCCTGGATTTCCGTGGCGGTACAGCTGGTCAACGTACTGTCCGGAGCTGCCGTGAGGCTCACCGGCTCGGGCCTGGGCTGCCCTAGCTTCCCCGAGTGCACGCCAGGATCCCTGGTGGTCACCCCGGAAATGGGTATCCACGGCATCATCGAGTTCGGCAACCGCATGGTCGCCGTGGTGCTCACCCTGGTCTGCATCATCATGTTCGTTCTCGTTGTCCGGCTGCGCCGTTCCCGCCCGGAGTTGTTCTGGATGGCGTTGGCCATCGGCCTCGGCATCCCCGCCGAAGCGGTCATCGGCGGACTGAGCGTGCTCTCCGGGCTGAACCCGTACGTCGTCGGCCTTCACTTCGTGGTCTCCATCGCGCTCATCGCGATGTCGACCGCCCTGTTGTACCGCGTCTACGACACCCCCGGACCGTACCGGGTGTTCGCCCCGACGGCTCTGTGGCGGCTGGCACTGGCGACCGCCGCGGCCGCGGCCGTGACCATCGTGCTCGGTATTGTCACGACCGGATCCGGCCCGCACGCCGGAGACGCGACCGCGCCGCGCAACGGGCTCGACCCGGCGATTCTGGAACACGTGCACAGCTATCCCGCCTACGCGATGCTGGCGCTGTCTCTGCTGGTGCTCTACGTTGCCTGGAAGCACTCCATGGCGGCTACGGTCAGATACGCCGTGCTGCTCCTCGGCATCGAGCTGGTGCAAACCCTCGTCGGCATCGTGCAGGCACGATTGGGGGTGCCGCCCATTCTCGTCGGTGCGCACATGATCCTGGCGTGTCTGCTGACGATCGTCCTGATCGCGCTCACGCTCTCGTTGACCCGAAGCGCCGTGATTCAGAACGGAAGCAGCGGGTCAATTCCCACGGCGACGAAAAGCACAGTCAAGTAACTGATCGAGGTGTGGAACACCCGCATCGGGTTGCCCTCCGCATGCCGAATCGCCATCGCGTACAGGCGGTGGGCATCCCAGATAAACCAGCCGCCGGCGAGCACTGCGACCACTGTGTACAGGATGCCCATCGAGCCGATCGGGATGAGCAGCAACGAGCACGCGGCGGTTGCCCACGCGAACAACACCACTTGGAGTCCGACCTGGGTGCGGCCGCGCACGACGGCGAGCATGGGGACATTGACCGAGGCGTAGTCCTCGCGGTACCGCATCGACAGCGGCCAGTAGTGCGGCGGAGTCCAGAGGAAGATCACCCAGAACAGGATGAACGGCGCCCAGTCCAGCGTTCCGGTGACGGCAGCCCAGGCCACCAACACCGGGAAACAGCCGGCCAGTCCGCCCCACACAATGTTCTGCGGGGTGCGGCGCTTGAGAATAAGGCTGTAGCCGACGACGTAGATCAGGATCGCAAGGCTCGACAGCGCGGCGGCCAGCCAGTTCACCAGCAGTCCGAACCAGAGCGCTGACGCGATCCCGGTGACCCAGGAGAAGACGAGAGCTTCCCGGTCGGTCAGCGCGCCGGTGACCAGAGGGCGACGGCTTGTGCGCTTCATCACCCTATCGATGTCGCGATCGATATAGCAGTTGAATGCACCGGCGGATCCTGAACTGAGGCTACCGCCGATGATGGTGGCGCAGAACAGCCACAGATCGGGAATGCCGTTCGCGGCGAGGATCATGACCGGCGCGGTCGTGACCAGCAGCAGCTCGATGATCCGTGGTTTGGTCAACGCAACATAGGCTTTCACCTTGCGAATGACTCGCTGCCTCCAGCCGGTGTCGACACGGGCTTCTAGTGCTACGTTCATTGCTCCTCGTATCGACTCCATGCAAAGCCGACTGGGTACCGGGCGGGTTGATTGCCTCGCCAGACGAGTCTAGGTTATCGGTCGGCAGTTCACCGGTGCGGTGCCTCTTCTATACTGGAAAGTGCTCGCCAATCGCGGTACGCGCACCCGAAGTTTTTCCGGGGCTGCCCGCGGTAGTGCCGATGGAGTCTGGAGCGAGTGAAACCTGACAGCGAGGCGACCGCATGGCCGTCACACCGCAGAAGAAGGGCTATTGCAATGGCGGAACTTTCCTGGGATTCAATAGACAGCAGAGCGGTTGACACGGCGCGAGTCCTCGCGGCCGATGCTGTCGAGAAGGTCGGGAACGGACACCCCGGCACGGCCATGAGCCTGGCGCCCGCCGCGTACCTTCTTTATCAAAAGGTCATGGTCTCCGATCCGACCGACCCGCACTGGATCGGGCGGGACCGTTTCGTGCTGTCCTGCGGCCACACTTCTCTCACCCAGTACGTGCAGCTATACCTGGGCGGTTATGGACTGGAACTCGACGACCTGAAGGCGTACCGCACCTGGGGTTCCAAGACTCCCGGCCACCCCGAGTTCGGCCACACCGCCGGTATCGAAATGACCACCGGCCCCCTCGGGCAGGGGCTCTCCTCCGCCGTCGGATTCGCCTACGCGGCACGGTACGAGCGGGGGCTGTTCGACCCGGACGCCGACGCGGGCACAAGCCCGTTCGACCACTTCATCTACGTGATCGCCAGCGATGGGGACCTCGAGGAAGGGGTCACCAGCGAGGCATCATCGCTGGCCGGCCACCAGCAGCTGGGCAACCTCGTCGTGATCTACGACAGCAACCAGATCTCAATCGAGGGCGACACCAACATCGCCTTCAGTGAAGACGTGCGCGCCAGGTACGAGGCGTACCACTGGCACACGCAGGTGGTCGACTGGAAGAAGACCGGCGTCTACCACGAAGACATCCGCGAACTGAACGCAGCAATCGAGGCGGCCAAGGCCGTCACCGACCAGCCGTCGCTCATCGTGCTCCGCACAATCATCGGATGGCCGTCGCCCGGTAAACAGAACAGCGGAAAGGCGCACGGCTCAGCGCTCGGCGCGGAGGAAGTCGCCGCCGTGAAAGAGATCCTTCACTTCGACCAGGCACAGTCGTTCGTGGTGGAATCCGACGTGATTGAGCGCACCCGCGGCGCTGTGGAACGCGGCAAGGCGCACCGTGCGCGGTGGGAGGAACGCTTCCAAGCCTGGTCCGATGCCCATCCCGACAAGCGCGAACTGTTCGACCGCATCGCCTCTGGCGCGCTGCCCGACGGTGTGGCGGCAGTGCTGCCGCAGTTCGAGGCGGGCAAAGAGGTGTCCACCCGCTCGGCGTCCGGAAAGGTGCTTTCCGCCCTCGGCGCGGTGATTCCCGAGTTGTGGGGAGGCTCCGCCGACCTGGCCGAGTCGAACAACACCACCATCGAAAACGCGCAATCGTTCGTTCCTCAGGAGCACTCGACTCACGAATGGGCCGGCGATCGCTACGGTCGTGTGCTGCACTTCGGCATCCGCGAGCACGCCATGGCCGCCATCATCAACGGCATCGTGCTGCACGGCAACACGCGTGCGTTCGGCGGCACCTTTCTCATCTTCAGCGATTACATGCGTCCCGCAGTGCGACTCGCCGCCCTCATGAAGGCGCCGGCGATTTACGTGTGGACCCACGATTCTGTGGCCCTCGGCGAAGACGGCCCCACCCATCAGCCGATCGAGCAACTGGCGTCGCTGAGGGCGATCCCGGGTTTGGACGTCGTCCGCCCGGCAGACGCGAACGAGGTCGCCTGGGCGTGGAAGACCATGCTGGAGCGCAGGGTGGGTCCGGCAGGCATTGCTCTGAGTCGGCAGAACCTGCCCGTCTTCGCCCGCGGCGACGGTGAGGCCAACGGCGACACCCTGGCCTCGGCCGAGCATGTGGCTCGCGGAGCGTACGTGCTCGCGGAGGCTCCCGGCGGCACTCCGGATGTCATTTTCCTGGCCACCGGTTCCGAGGTCCAGATCGGCCTCGCTGCCCGGGAGCAGCTCAAAGCCGACGGGATCAACGCCCGCGTCGTCTCCGTCCCGTGCCTCGAGTGGTTCGAGGAACAGGATTCGGGATACCGTGAATCGGTGCTCCCCTCCACTGTCACCGCCAGGGTGTCGATCGAGGCGGGCGTCGATCTGAGCTGGCAACGCTACCTCGGTGTCACCGGTCGCAGCGTGTCCATAGAACACTTCGGCGCATCCGCCGATTACAAGACACTGTTCCGTGAGTTCGGAATGACGAGCGAGCACGCGGTCTCAGCCGCGAAAGAGTCACTGTCAGCAGCACAAGGAAGATAGGCAACCATGACCGACACCACCAGCAACCCACTTGCAAAACTCTCAGCGGCAGGAGTGAGCGTTTGGCTCGATGATCTGTCCAGAGAACGCATCGTCTCCGGCGGTCTCAAGAAACTGATCGCGGAGCGGCACGTCGTCGGCGTCACGACCAACCCCACCATCTTCGCGAACGCGGTGGCGAAAGGGGCCGATTACGACGCCCAGGTGGCGGAGCTCGCAAAGTCAGGCGTAAGCGTCGCGGAGGCGGTCATCGAGATCACGACTCACGACGTGGCCAGCGGCTGCGACGCGTTCCGTCCCGTCTACGATGCCACCGACGGGGTGGATGGCCGCGTATCCATCGAGGTCGAACCGGCCGTCGCCCACGACACGGCCGGCAGCATCGCGGAGGGCAAACTGCTCTGGGCGAAGGTTGATCGCCCCAACGTCATGATCAAGGTACCGGCGACCCAGGAGGGCCTCGAGGCCATCACCGAGTTGACGGCGCTGGGCATCAGCGTCAACGTCACTCTCATCTTCAGCCTCGAGCGGCATCGAGAGGTCATCAACGCGTACCTCGCTGGGCTGGAGAAGGCCAAGGCGGCGGGCATCGACCTGAGCACCATCCGATCGGTCGCGTCGTTCTTCGTGTCTCGGGTGGACACCGAGGTTGACAAGCGCCTCACCGCCATCGGCACGCCGGAAGCGCTGGCGTTGAAAGGCAAGGCGGGCATCGCCAACGCCCGGCTGGCCTACCAGGTGTACGAGCAGGCGTTCTCCAGCGAGCGGGCGAAGCTGCTGCTGGCAAGCGGAGCGCACAAGCAGCGTCCGCTGTGGGCGTCCACCGGAGTGAAAGACCCTAGCTACCCGGACACGATGTATGTCGTGGAACTGGTCGCCAAGGACGTCGTGAACACGATGCCGCAAAAAACCATGGAAGCCAGCTTTGACCACGCGGTCGTGCGTGGCGACACCGTCACTGGAGCCTATGCGGCAGCCAACGAGGTGCTGGACGCACTGGCCGAACAGGGAATCTCCTACGACGAGGTCACGGCACTTCTGGAACGGGAAGGCGTCGAGAAATTCACGGTGTCCTGGAACGAGCTGCTGGACACCGTCACTGCGGCATTGGAGTCCGCGCGGGGCGGGGCGCTACGGTGAGCTTCGACATCGCCACCAGCGGCGCCGCTGCCGACGCGGTACGACGGCTGGTACCGGGGCTCGTCAACGACCTCGTCGCCTCCCGGATCACCGCTGGTGACGTCACGCTCTGGGGCCCCGACGCCGAGGATGAGGCGGCCAAACGCCTCGGCTGGACCGAAGCGACGGCCATCTCCCAGGAGCTGGTTCCTCAAATAGTGTCGCTGCGTGAGTCGTTGCACCGCGACGGCATCGACCACGTCTTGCTCGCTGGAATGGGCGGATCGTCGCTCGCTCCGGAAGTGATCACCCGCACCAGCGGGGTGGAACTGACCATCCTCGACGCGACGGCTCCGGGACAAGTGCTGGCTGCGCTCGCCGACCGACTCGCCACGAGCGTGCTGGTGGTCTCATCGAAGTCCGGGTCGACTGTGGAGACCGACAGCCAGCTGCGGGTGTTCGTCAAGGCGTTCCAAGACGCCGGCGTCGATCCGGTGCGTCGGATCGTCGTTGTCACCGACCCCGGCTCCCCCCTGGACATCGCCGCCCGACAGACTGGCTATCGCGTGTTCAACGCGGACCCCAATGTTGGAGGCCGATACTCCGCGCTCACCGCTTTCGGCCTGGTGCCGTCCGGACTTGCCGGTGCAGACATCCAGACGCTGCTCAACGAAGCCTCGTCCGTCGCCGGCCGGATCGCCGTCGACCAGGCGGAGAACCCGGCGCTGATTTTAGCCGCCGCCATGGCGGGCACGCCTGGGCGCAACAAGCTCGGACTTGTTCCCGATGGCACGTACATTGTCGGTTTCGCCGACTGGGCGGAACAGCTGATCGCCGAGTCCACGGGAAAACTGGGCAAGGGGATCCTGCCCGTAGTGCTCGACACGACCTCCCCCGAACTTTCCGACCGTCTGCCTGACGTGCAGATCGTGCGGCTGGTGGAGAGCGCGCGCGCCACAGAGCACGTCGAGGAGGGCGAGGTCGAGATCAGCGGTACGCTCGGTGCGCAGTTCTTGGTGTGGGAGTATGCCGTCGCCGTCGCCGGACGTATCCTCGGCATCGACCCGTTCGATCAACCCGACGTGGAATCCGCGAAAGCCGCGACCCGCGGGCTCCTCGAGTCAAGACCGGAGCCGACCGCTCCTGCGTTCGTCACCGACGGTATCGAGGTGCGCGGCAGCGACGACGTTCTGGATCGGCTCGACGAGTCTGAGGGCCTCGGGTCTGTGCTGGATGCCCTGCTGTCGATGGTGGACAGCGACGGTTACGTCGCCATCCAGGCGTATGCCGACCGGGTAGCGCATCCTGACTATGCTCAGCTGAGAGGTCTGATCGCAGCACACACGGAGCGTCCGGTCACCTTCGGTTGGGGCCCCCGGTTCCTGCACTCCACCGGTCAATTCCACAAAGGCGGCCCCGCCGTCGGTGTGTTCCTGCAGTTGACCGAAGCCGCTTCGAGCGATCTGGCGATCCCCGACCGTCCGTTTACCTTCGCCGAACTGATCGCAGCCCAGGCGGCCGGCGACGCGAGCGTGCTCGCCGATCACGGGCGACCCGTGCTCACGCTGACGCTCACCGATCCAGAACGCGATCTCGCGGCGATCGCCGCGGCGCTCACAGCCTAGCCGTCAGGAGAAGCATGCCACCGGTGGAAATCACGCCGGAGTTCAACCCGTTACGGGTGTCCTCCGACCGCAGGCTGAATCGTATTGCCGGCCCCAGCGCACTGATCATCTTCGGCGTGACCGGCGACCTTTCGCGCAAGAAGCTCATGCCCGCCGTGTACGATCTCGCGAATCGAGGCCTGTTGCCTCCCGGGTTCGGCCTCGTCGGGTTCGCCCGCCGCGACTGGGCGGACCAGGATTTTGCCTCAGTGGTGCACGATGCGGTGAAGCAGTACGCCCGTACCCGGTTCGATGAGAACGTCTGGGCACAACTGGCTCTCGGCATCCGGTTCGTGCAGGGCGAGTTCCACGACGACGCCGCCTTCGACAGGCTCAAGCAGACGCTGGCCGAACTCGACCGCGACCGCGGCACGATGGGCAATCACGCATTCTATCTTTCCATTCCGCCGAAGTCCTTCCCCGAGGTCACCGAGCAATTGCGTCGCTCCGGTTTGGCAGAACAACGCGAGGGAAAGTGGCGCCGGGTCGTCATCGAGAAACCGTTCGGCAGCGACCTGGCCTCGGCACGTCGGCTGAACGACGTTGTCGAGTCTGTGTTCCCGCAGGACTCGGTGTTTCGCATCGACCATTACCTCGGCAAGGAGACGGTACAGAACATCCTGGCGCTGCGTTTTGCCAACCAGCTCTACGAACCGATCTGGAACGAGCGGTACGTTGACCACGTGCAAATCACCATGGCCGAGGACATCGGTGTCGGTGGGCGCGCCGGCTACTACGACGGTATCGGCGCAGCACGAGACGTGATCCAGAACCATCTGCTGCAGCTGCTGGCGCTGACCGCGATGGAGGAGCCGGTGTCGTTCGACGCAGCGGACTTGCGCGCCGAAAAGGAAAAGGTTCTTTCTGCCGTGCGGTTGCCGCAGGACCTCGCTGCCGGCACGGCCGTCGGCCAGTACTCCAGCGGGTGGCAAGGCGGGGAGAAGGTGGTCGGCTTCCTGGAAGAAGATGGCATGGATCCTGCGTCACACACCGAGACCTACGCCGCCATCCGGCTGAGCATAGGCACGAGGCGGTGGGCATCGGTCCCGTTCTACCTGAGGGCGGGCAAGCGGCTCGGTCGCCGGGTGACTGAGATCGCGGTCGTGTTCAAACGAGCTCCCCAGTACCTGTTCGCGGAAAGCCAGACGTCGGCACTGGGGCAAAATGCGCTCGTGATCCGGGTGCAGCCCGATGAGGGCGTCACTATCCGGTTCGGATCCAAGGTGCCGGGCGCCGGCATGCAAGTCCGGGACGTGACCATGGACTTCGGCTACGGCCACGCGTTCACCGAGGCCAGCCCGGAGGCCTACGAACGATTGCTGCTGGATGTGCTGCTCGGCGACCCGCCACTGTTTCCCCGCCACGCCGAGGTGGAGTCCAGCTGGAAGATCCTCGACCCGATTGAGCAGTTCTGGGCGACCCAAGGGCAACCGGAGCAGTACAGCCCCGGTACCTGGGGCCCGAGTTCCGCGGACGCACTGATGGCGCGTGACGGCCGAGTCTGGAGACGCCCGTGATAGTAGAACTGCCGAACACCACCACCAGCAAGATCTCGAAGACCCTGGTACGGATTCGCGAGGAGGGCGGCGCCGTCGCCCTCGGGCGGGTGTTGACCCTCGTGATCTCCACCGAACTGGGACACGAGGAGGAGGCCATCGAGGCGGCCAACGACGCTTCGCGCGAACATCCGATGCGCGTCATCGTTCTCTCCGGAGCCGCCGGGTCCACCCGAGGACAGGCCGACGCGCGATTGGACGCCCAAATCAGAGTCGGCGGGGACGCGGGAGCCAGCGAGGTCATCGTCCTCAAGGCCTACGGCGCAATGCTCGCCGAGGAAGAAGGCTTGGTCACCGGGCTGCTGCTGCCGGATGCCCCCGTCGTGGCGTGGTGGCCGGGTGTAGCGCCGGCCAGCGCGTCCCGTTCGGCGCTGGGTGCCATGGCGGCGCGGCGGATCACCGATGCCGCGACGCAGGCTGATCCGCATAAGTTCCTCGATCATCTCGCCGACAGCTACGCACCGGGCGATTCGGACTTCTCCTGGACCAGGTTGACGCTGTGGCGGGCGCAACTGGCCGCCGTGCTGGATCAACCCCCGTACGAGCAGATCACCTCCGTCGAGGTGCGCGGCGCGTCGGACTCCCCCTCGACGACACTGCTCGCGGCGTGGCTGCAACTCCAACTGCAGGTGCCGACCACCTGCGTGCTTGCGCCGGCAAGCGTCGGCGGTCCGGGCATCCACGGCGTCACCCTGGTGCGGGCCAGCGGCGTAGTCGATCTGAGCCGACCGTCCGGCGGAGTCGCGACCCTGCAGCAGCCCAACCAGCCCGTTCACGATATCTCGTTACCCAGACGCGGTCTGCGTGATTGCCTCGCCGAGGAACTCCGCAGGCTTGATCCCGACGATCTTTACGGAGATGTGATAAAAAATGGGTTAAGGCAGCTCGACGACGAGCCGGCAACAAGGGAGAAGACCACGCCATGACGATCCAGCGACGCGTGTTGGTGCACCCGGACCGGCCAGCGTTGGCGTTGGCGGTGGCCAACCGGTTCCTCGCGACAGTCGGCGGCATTGTGGCAGCCAAGGGGGAAGCGAACATCGCGCTCACCGGAGGCGGACTCGGAACCGATATTTTGGCCGCGATCAACGCGTCGCCGCGTCGGGACAGCATCGACTGGTCGAAGGTTTCGATCTGGTGGGGCGACGAGCGTTTCGTCTCCGCGAACGACAGTGAACGCAACGATACTGGCGCACGCGCCGCGCTGTTGGACCACGTCGGCCTCGACCAGCGACACATCCATCCGTTCCCGGCTGCGGGTGAAACAGACGACCTCGACTCGGCTGCGCGCCAGTATGCCGCGGACCTCGCTGCCGGTGCGAGGGACGGTAGGGCCACCGTGAACTTCGACATCACGTTTCTCGGAGTGGGGCCCGACGGGCACGTCGCGTCGCTGTTTCCCGGTCGGGAAGGCATTCGAGTCACCGATCGCGGCGTCGTCGCGGTTCGGAACTCACCCAAGCCGCCGCCGGAACGTCTGAGTCTGACCCTGCCGGCGATCAACGCCTCCGATCGGATCTGGCTGTGCCTAGCCGGATCCGACAAGGCAGCCGCGTTCGTGCTGGCGCTGGCGGGTGCCAGCACGGTAGAGGTGCCCGTCGCCGGTGTCGAGGGTCGCCTGGAGACTCTCTTCTTCGTCGATCACGACGCCGCGGTCGGTGTGCC
The DNA here is from genome assembly GCA_039924285.1 of Terrimesophilobacter sp. Lineage (GTDB taxonomy): Bacteria > Actinomycetota > Actinomycetes > Actinomycetales > Microbacteriaceae > Parafrigoribacterium. The sequence goes on from JBDTBD010000027.1 coordinate 35,701, forward strand.
GGAGGGGCTCATCGTCCAGGAGTGACCCGCCACCGTCGAAACGGCGTGACTGGCCTACTGTGCGGTGAGGCGCCCGCGCCTGGACCGCAACTGATTGAGGGCCTCAGCCAGCAACGTCGCCGCCTCTTCTTCCGTGCGTCGTTCCTTCACGTACGCGAGGTGCGTCTTGTACGGCTCGAGCTTCGCCTCCAGCGGCGGATGCTCCTTGTCTCGTCCCGACGGAGCGCCGCAGTTCGGGCAGTCCAACTGACCGGGGATCTCTTCCGGGTCGATCGACGCGAGAAAGTACGGAGACTGTTCGTGTCCGTTTGCGCACCAGTAGAAAATTTGAACGCGTTCCGCGTGATAACCGCGGTCTTGCTCGCCCATCGGGCCCGCGCCAACGCGCGAACCGCGGATGGCGCTTCCGCCTGAAGCCATCGTGTGTCTCCTAGCTTGCTGCGCTGAACTTGGTGATGAGGCCGAGCACGAGAATGCACGATACCCACACCAAACCGAGGATGACGGTGAAGCGGTTGAGGTTGCGTTCCGCGACTCCAGAGGCACCGAGGTTCGAGGTTGTCCCACCGCCGAACATGTCGGAAAGCCCACCGCCTCGACCCTTGTGCAACAAGATGAGCAGTGTCAACAGCAGACTCACCAAACCGAGGACGACCTGAAGGACTACTTCGAGGATTTGCACAAACAACCTTTCGCAACTGCAACGGACCGCGCTCCAGTATAACTTGGCGTGCGGGTGGCTGCGGTCAGACCCCGACGTGCTTGCGGTATTGCACGATGCTGGAGAACTCGGCGACGTCGAGACTCGCTCCGCCGACCAGTGCCCCGTCGAGATTGGGCATCCGCATGAAACCGGCGATATTTCCGGATTTGACCGAGCCGCCGTAGAGGATGCGGGTCGTTCCGGCTGCCTCGCTGCCGATGGCTTCCACCAGCACTGTGCGCAGTGCTGCGGCAACCTGCTCCGCTTGGTCCGGTGTAGCAGGCTGGCCGGAGCCGATTGCCCAGACCGGCTCGTAGGCGACCACCACGGCAGACCCGGCGGCGGCGGACGCTAGAGCGGCGCGCAACTGTGCGACGGGCACTGCGCTCGGCCCGTGTGCCTCTCGATCCTCGGCACTCTCGCCGACGCAAATCACCGGGGTCACGCCGTGCGCGAGCGCTGCGGCCACCTTGGCGGCCACCTGCTCGTCGGTCTCGCCGTGCAGTCCCCGACGCTCAGAGTGTCCGACAATGACGAAGCGGCACTGGAGCGCCGCCAGAAACGACGCGGATATTTCACCGGTGAACGCACCGGACTCGTGCTCGGAGACATCCTGGGCGCCGTACGCGACCTCAAGTTTGTCCGCTGAGACGAGGGTTTGCACCGATCGCAGGTCCGTGAACGGGGGAAAGACCGCTACTTCGACGTCGGCGAAATCGTGGTGGGCGTCCTTGAGACTCCAGGCGAACTTCTGCACGAACGCTATCGCCTGGAGATGGTCAAGATTCATCTTCCAGTTTCCCGCGATCAGCGGGACACGCCCGCCCGTCGGTGTGTTTACTGCCATCCGAGTACCTCCAGACCCGGGAGACGCTTGCCCTCGAGGAATTCCAGGCTCGCCCCTCCCCCGGTCGATATGTGGCCGAATTGATTGTCGTGGAACCCCAGGGCATGCACGGCGGCCGCCGAGTCCCCTCCACCGACCACTGAAAGGCCGGAACCTTCCGACAGTGCCGCGATCTCGGTGAGGGCCTGAGCGACGCTCTTCGTGCCGGCCGCGAACTCCGGGAACTCGAACACGCCCATCGGACCGTTCCAGAACACCGTCGCCGACGACCTGATGGTTTCAGCGAAGCTGGCCGCGGTGTCGGGGCCGATGTCCAGACCTACACCCGCCGCTCCCCAGTCGGTGTCTTCGATCGATGTCGACGGGCGGATCACGTGGTGGGCGTCTGCCGCGAACCGGGATGCCACGACGACGTCGGTGGGCAGCATGATCCTCACGCCGAGGCGTTCCGCCTCGGCGAGATAGCCGCGCACCGCATCCAGTTGGTCGGCCTCGAGAAGACTCGATCCGACGTGGTGCCCCTGGGCTGCGAGGAACGTGAACAGCATTCCACCGCCGATGAGCAACGATGTCACCCGTGGCAGCAAATGGTCGATCACGCCGAGTTTGTCCGACACTTTCGAGCCGCCCAGGACGACGGTGTACGGAGTGACCGGGGACCCGGTGAGTCGATCCAGTACCGCTAACTCGGCGGCGATGAGACGACCCGCGGCGCTCGGCAGCAGGGTCGCCAGCTCATAAACACTGGCGTGCTTGCGGTGCACAACGCCGAACCCGTCGGAGACGACCATGTCGCCCAACGCGGCGAGTCTGCGGGCGAACTTTGCGCGTTCCTTCTCGTCTTTGGCGGTCTCACCCGCGTTGAACCGCAGGTTCTCCAGCATCGCGACGTCGCCGTCCTCGAGCGCATCGGTGGCATTGCTGGCGGCCGCGCCGACGGTGTCGCTCGCAAACGTCACAGGTTGGCCGAGCAGCTCGGACAACCGTTGCGCGACGGGCGCGAGCGAGTACTTCGCGTCCGGACTGCCACCGGGCCGTCCCAGGTGCGAAAGCACCACCACCCGAGCACCGGCGTGGATCAGTTCGTTGAGCGTCGGAATCGACGCACGAATGCGTGCGTCGTCGGTGATCACACCGTCGTTCAGCGGGACGTTGAGGTCGCAACGGACCAGAACGCGTTTGCCGGACAGGGGCCCGAGCGACTCAATCGTTCGTAATGTCATGCCTTGCGACTCTTCCGCGACCTAGAGGCGTGCAGCGACGTACTCGGTGAGATCCACCAGGCGGTTCGAGTAGCCCCACTCGTTGTCGTACCAGCCGGCGACCTTCACCTGGGTGCCCATGACCTTGGTCAGCCCGGAGTCGAAGATGCACGAGTGCGGGTCGCCGACAATGTCCGAGGAAACCAGCGGCTCGTCGGTGTAGCTAAGATACCCGGCGAGGGACCCCTCGCGTGCGGCTGCCTGGTACGCGGCGTTCACGTCGGCGACGGTGAGTCCCGAGCGGGTCTCGATAGTCAGGTCGGTGATGGAACCGGTGGGTACCGGCACCCGCAGCGCGTAGCCGTCCAGCTTGCCGACGAGCTCCGGAAGCACGAGACCGATGGCCTTGGCCGCACCGGTGCTGGTGGGGATGATGTTGATCGCGGCCGCGCGCGCACGGCGCGGATCCTTGTGGGGTCCGTCCTGCAAGCTTTGGTCCGCAGTGTAGGCGTGCACCGTCGTCATCAATCCACGCTCGATACCGAAGTTGTCGATGAACACCTTGGCCAAGGGCGCGAGGCAGTTCGTCGTGCAGGAGGCGTTGGAGATGATGTTGTGCGCCTGGGGGTCGTAGGTCTGCTCGTTGACGCCCATCACGAAGATCGCGTCCTCGCCCTTGGCTGGTGCGGAGATGATGACCTTCTTCGCGCCGGCGGCCAGGTGCTTCCCGGCATCGTCGGCGTTGGTGAAACGGCCCGTCGATTCGACCGCGATGTCTACGCCGAGGTCTCCCCAACCCAGATTGGCGGGGTCCCGCTCGG
>JBDTBD010000028.1:0-18062 GCA_039924285.1 Terrimesophilobacter sp.
CTGTTCCTCCTGCTCGGCAGCAGGCATTTACCGAAACGGCGCCGCGACAAACAACAGGCGATCAATAGGTACATCCTCGAGACCACCGAAGGCACCGACCTCCTCAATCGGGAGGAACCGTGGCCGACCTGGCTGGAGCCGATCGCCGAGCTCAACCGCACGCTCGGCGCCATGCCGCTGGTGGGCGGCAACACCGCGTCGCTCCTGTCTGACTACACGACGTCGTTGCAGGCGATGACGGATGCCATCTCCAAAGCCGCGAAATACGTGCACGTCGAGTTTTACATCATGACCCTCGACCACACCTCGGAGCCGTTCTTCGATGCACTCGAGGCGGCGGTGAAGCGCGGCATCACCGTGCGCGTGCTGTTGGACCACCTCGCCTCGCTGCGCTCCCCCGGTTATTTCCGCACCGTCCGTCACCTGAAGAAAATAGGGGTGCAGTGGCATCTCATGCTGCCGATTCAACCGTTGCGCGGCAGATTTCAGCGCCCCGACCTGCGCAACCATCGCAAGATCCTCGTGATAGACGGCGTCGTGGCCTTCACCGGCTCCCAGAACGTCATCGACTCCAGCTACAACAAGCGGTCCAACCGCAGGCGCGGGCTGCACTGGAAAGACCTCATGGTGCGCTTCGAGGGCCCGATCGTGGCCGGAATCAACGCCCTGTTCGTCACCGACTGGTACAGCGAAACCGACGAACTGCTGATGCGTGAAAACACAGTACCGCGGGAGAAGACCCGCGACACGATCGGCGCCCAAGTGGTGCCGAGCGGACCCGGATTCGATGGTGAAAACAATCTGCGCCTGTTCAACTCGCTGTTGTACGCCGCACAGGAACGCATCAGCATCACCAGCCCGTACTTCGTGCCCGACGAATCCATGCTCTACGCCATCACCACTGCGGCGCAGAGCGGGCTGGACGTGGAACTGTTCGTTTCCGAGGTGGGCGACCAGCCCGTGGTGTACCACGCTCAGCGCAGCTATTACGAGGCGCTGCTGCGCGCCGGTGTGCGTATCTGGCTGTACCCGAAGCCCACGGTGCTGCACGCCAAGCACTTCACCATCGACGACCAGGTCGCCGTCATCGGATCCAGCAACATGGACATGCGTTCATTCAGCCTCAACCTGGAGATCTCAGTCATGGTGCGCGGCGAATCCTTCGTCACCGCGTTGCGCCGACTGGAGGACTCGTATCGCGCTGTCAGCCGCGAACTGACTCTCGACGAGTGGATGCAACGACCGCTCGGTGCCAAGGTGCTCGACAATATCGCGAGGCTCACCTCGGCGGTACAGTGACTCATGGGCGTCGCGTCGTATCTGGCTTTCTGTGGTCTCTGCCTGCTCTTGGCCCTCACTCCCGGTCCCGATACCTTTCTTATCTTGCGATTCAGCATGCGTCGCGCCGTCATCGGCGTCGCTGCGGCCTTCGGCTCCGCGCTCGGATCGCTTATGTGGGCTGCCCTGGTGGGCATCGGACTTGCCGCTCTGATCGAACAATCCGTCGAGGCGTACCGCGTGGTGAAGGTTCTCGGAGGCCTGTATCTCGTCTATCTCGGGATCCAGGCTCTGCGCCACTCGCGCGTCGTAACGGTCGCCGAACCGGGCATCCCAGTGCCCTTCAGACGCACCCTGCTTCCCGCGTTCGGTGCCGGAGCCCTTTCCACGATGACCAATCCCAAGGTCGGGCTGTTCTTTTTGGCCGTGGTGCCGCAGTTTCTGCCGCACGGCGTTAACGCGTTCGCCCTCACCATGGGGCTCGGAGCGACGGATGGCCTCATCGCTCTGGTCTATCTCGCCTGCTTGGCCACGGTGGCCGCAAAGGCCAACGCGTGGTTGAAACGGCCCAAGGTGACGGTGGGCCTTGAGCGCACCTCCGGTGGCATCCTCGCGGCCCTCGGCGTCGGTGTGCTCGCCACCGCCGCCGTCTAATAGACACCATCGGGTGAAAGTATAGGCACTGCGCGTCTCACCGGAGCCTGAAACGCAGCTTTCGGACCCCGCGGCATCCAGTTCAGTGTTGAGCGTCGCGGGACACGCGCACCATGTCCTCACGCGGCACCACCTTGACGCGCTCGCGGCCCTGCGCCTGTCCTAACTCGACTTCGTGCTGGTCCAGAGCGTGCCAGCCGCCCAAGGTGGTGTACTGCACGCCGCGGGTCTCAAGCAGTTGCACGATTGCCTCGGGCTGCGGAGCCTCGGGAGCCCACCAGTCCGCCTGGTCCTGCAACAGGTGCGTGACCGTCTCCAACGCGTCGCTCTTGGTGCTGCCGATCAGTCCGACCGGTCCGCGTTTGATCCAACCCGTCGCGTACACCCCGTGCACGATCTGATCGTGATCGTCAATCACCTGACCCTCCCAGTTGGGAATCACGCCACGCTTGTCGTCGAACGGGACGCCCGGCAGCGGCGAGCCGAAGTACCCCACCGCGCGATACACCGCTTGGACGGCAAGCTCCCGGATCTCGCCGGTTCCGCTCACTCCACCCGTACCGTCCGGCCTGGTGCGTTCGTACCGCAGCGCCGTGACGCCAGACTCATCGCCGACGATCTCGACCGGCTTCGCGTAAAAGTGCAGGTGCATCCGGCGGGTGGCGGACGTGTTCTTCGTCCTCCCTCGCCAGGCGCTCATGATGCGGTTCAGCACGAACACCTGTTTATTCGTTTCGATCGCACGCTGCGAGGCGGCATCCAGCTCGAAGTCCTCGTCGTACAGCACCAACTCCACGTCGTTCAATTCGCCGAGCTCACGCAACTCGAGCGGGGTGAACCGCACCTGCATCGGTCCGCGGCGGCCGAAGATATGCACGTCGGTGACCGGGGAGGCGGCAAGTGTCTCGTATACATTCGGCGGGACATCGGTGGGCAACAGGTCTTCCGCATGCTTGCCGAGCATGCGGGCGACATCCAGGGCCACATTGCCGTTGCCGATCACTGCAACCTGCCCGTGGTTCAGCGGCCAGTGCCGCGGAACGTCAGGGTGGCCGTCGTACCAGCTGACAAACTCGGACGCGCCGAAGCTGCCGGGCAGGTCAGCACCCGGGATATCCAGGGCAGCCGGTTCCACTGCGCCGGTAGCGAAGATCACCGCGTTGTAGTGCCGCTTCAGGTCGTCCAGGGTGAGGTCGACGCCGTAACGCACATTGCCGAACAGTCGGATGTCACCACGGTCGAGCACCGACCGCAAGGCGGTCACAACACCCTTGATTCGCGGATGATCCGGAGCAACTCCGTAGCGCACGAGACCGAACGGGGCGGGCAAATGGTCGAACACGTCGATCGACACGTCGAACGTCTTCTCCGCCTTCAGCAGGATATCGGAGGCAAAAATGCCCGCCGGCCCGGCCCCGACGACGGCAAGCCGCAGCGTCGGCAACTGCGAGGCTGTTGACGGCGCGGTCAACTTGAGCGCTCGACGATCGTGTCGGCGAAGCGCGTGAGCGCCTTCTTCACCGGCCCAAACGGCAGCGGCTCCAGGGCCTCGACGGCCTCGCGTGCCCATCGATGCGCTTCGACCAAAGTGGCGCGGGTAACCTCGTGCTCTCGCAACCGTTCGATGGCGGCCAGAAGATCGGCGTCGTCGTTACTGGCGGCGCTGGAACCCACGTTCTGTTCAATGCGCTCGACCAGTGCGGCTGCATCGGGGTCGGCCCGGGCGAGCCTGCGCAGGTAGAGCAACGGGAGGGTGGCGACCCCGGATCTCAGGTCGGCCCCCGGAGCCTTGCCGGTTCCCTCGGCGGACAAGTCGATGACGTCATCGATGAGCTGGAACGCGATGCCGATTTTCTCGCCGAACTCGACCATGGGCTGCTGAAATTCATCGGGAGCATCCGAGAAGATCACGCCGAACTGGGCGGCCGCGGCGATCAGCGACCCGGTCTTGTCGGCAAGCACCTGAATGTAGTGCTGGATCGGGTCTTCGCCGGGCTGCGGGCCCATCGTTTCGTGGAGTTGGCCGAGGCACAGCCTCTCAAAAATTTGCGCCTGCAATCCGATGGCTTTCGCACCAAGCCCGGCGATGAGGGTGCCGGCCCGGGCGAACAGCAGGTCACCGGTGAGGATCGCTACCGAGTTGCCCCACACGCTGTGCGCGCTGGGCACGCCGCGCCTGGTAGTCGCCTCGTCCATTACGTCGTCGTGGTACAGCGACGCGAGGTGGGTGATCTCCAGCGCCTGCGCGGCCACGAATACCTCGGGGGTGTTACCAGCGCCGAGTTGCGCGGTGAGCAGCGCGAGGGTGGGACGAACGCGCTTGCCGCCGGCGTCGAGCAGGTATCGGCCTGTGGCATCCGCAAGGGCGTCGCCGAACGACAGCTCGCGCAACAGCCCGGCTTCCACAGCCTCCAAGCCCGATTCGAGTCGCTCGCGGAAGCGTCGTTCCTCGGTGGAGGTGAAAAGTTTCTCGCCGAAGGAGATCGCCGATCTCAAGCTGTTGCTCCGATGGGCAAGCGGCGCGCGCGCAGTCACCTAGTCAACCTAACCTTTATGCGATCCAGAAGCCGCTAGGACTTCGGAGCCTCGGTGGGCGGCACCTCGGGTGCAACCGGGGTGACGTTGGCGCGACTCCGCGTTCGAGGTTTGCGCAGCGGCTTACGCCCGCGATGCAAGGCGACGATGCCGACCGTGAGGTTTCGGTAGGCCACACGGGTGAAACCCGCGCCTCTGATCCACTGGGCAAGTGTTTCTTGATCGGGCCACTCCTGGATCGAGTCGAGGAGGTAGCTGTACGCTTCGGGATTCGAACTCGAGGTCTTCACCACGACCGGCATCACATATTTGAGATACGCCCAGTAACCGGCCCGGAACAAGGCGCGCGGTGGCTTGGAGAACTCACAAATGACCAGTCGCCCACCAGGTTTTAGGACCCGGTACATCTCGGCGAGCGCCTTCTTCGGGTTTTCGATGTTGCGCAGGCCGAAGGAAATCGTCACTGCGTCGAACTCGCCGGTCTTGAACGGCAGCGCACTGGCGTCCGCCTCGACAAAATCGATCGACCGGTGCTTCTTCCTGCCGACCTCGATCATGCCCCTGGAGAAGTCGACGGCCACGACATCCGCGCCGGATCTAGCCAGAGCGGCCGAACTCGTGCCGGTGCCGGCAGCGATATCGAGAATGCGCTCGCCCGGTCGCGGGGCGACGGCGTGCACCGTAGACGTACGCCACCTTCGGGCATTGCCTACGGACAAGACCGAATTGGTGCGATCGTAGTGTTTGGCGACCTCATCGAACATCGCCGCGACCTCGTTCGGTCGCTTCGTCAGATCCGCCTTCGCCACCGTCCAAGTCTACTTGAGTCACTCGGTGTGGTTCCGGTACGACGGCAGGCCGACGCGAGTGCCCCGATAAACTGGCTGACGTGACCCGACCCGCGCGCCAGTGCCCCGCGCTGAGTGTCGAAACGCAGCACATCGATGACGTCGGCCCGCTCATCGGCCTGCTGGACGCCCGGCAGCCGTTGCTCTGGATGCGCCGTGGGTTCGGGCTGGTCGGTCTGGGCTGTGCGCTCCGGCTGGAATTTTCTGGCCCGAGCAGACTGGCGGATGCCGCGGCAGCGTGGCGCGAGGTTGCGGCACTTTCACACGTGGTCGATCCGCTCGGCACCCCGGGCACCGGCTTAGTCGCCTTCGGTAGTTTTGCGTTCTCAGCCCACTCGGCTGCCACGAGCGTGCTGATCGTCCCGTCGATCGTGATCGGCCGACGCGCCGGACGAAGCTGGATCACTCGAATCGGGGCCGGCGACCTGCCGCCCGCTCCCGACCTGGGCTCGCCCGCTGGCGGCGATCCGGTCACCCCGGCGACGCAGTTCCAACCGGGAGAGTTCTCCCCGAGCGGGTATCTTGCCGCAGTGACTGCGGCGGTCGGAAGTATCCGACGATCTGAGCTGAGCAAAGTGGTGCTGGCGCGAGATGTGGTGGGAAAATTGCCGCTCGGGGCGGACCTGCGAGGGGCAGTCGACGCGCTCGGCGGCGGCTACCCGGACTGCTGGACCTATGCAGTGGACGGACTCATCGGGTCGAGCCCGGAGACGCTGGTGAGCGTGGACCACGGCACCGCATCCGCACGGGTGCTGGCCGGCAGCGCGGCACGGGGCGCCGATGCCGCCTCGGATCAAGACGCGGCCGTCGCGCTGGCGACGTCGTCCAAGGACCAGGACGAACACGAGTATGCGGTGCAGAATGTGCTCGCGTCGCTGCGTCACCACAGCGCCGATGTCACGGCGAGCGAGGTACCGTTCACCTTGAAACTGCCGAATCTGTGGCACCTGGCCAGCGACGTGGAGGGCACCCTCACTGACGGGTCGACCTCGCTCGATCTGCTCGCGGCGCTGCATCCGACTGCCGCAGTCGCCGGCACGCCGACAGCCGCAGCACTGACGCTTATTGAGAAGTTGGAGCCGTTCGACCGCGGACGTTACGCCGGCCCAGTCGGCTGGGTCGGCGCTGACGGCGATGGGGAGTGGGCGATCGCCCTGCGCTGCGCCCAGGTGGCACCGGATGGCACCGTCACCGCGCACGCGGGCGCCGGGATCGTCGCCGAGTCGATCGCGGAGCGCGAGCTGACGGAGACGCGAATGAAATTCCGGCCGATCATCGAAGCGTTCAGCTAGCGCGACCGGCTGAAAGCCAGTTGTCAGTGAGAGGCTAACTGGTGATGAGGCGCCGCTTCGCGGCCCCGACGTCGTACTGCGCCGACGGCCAACTCAGGTGCAGACCCCTCATCGCATCCAGCAGCAGTTGTTGCACAGCCAGGCGTGCATACCATTTGCGGTCGGCGGGCACCGCGTACCAGGGAGCGTTCGGAGTGGAGGTGCGCTCGAGCGCGAGTTGGTACGCCTCTCGGTAGGCGCCCCAAGCCGCCCGCGCATCGAGGTCGTCGGGGTTGTACTTCCACTGTTTGTCCGGTTGGTTCAGCCGGTCGGCTAACCGCTTTTTTTGCTCGCCGGCGCTGATGTGCAACATCACCTTGATGATCGTGGTGCCCGAATCGGTCAGTTCCCGCTCGAACTCGACGATCTGCCCATAGCGTTGCCGGATCACCGCTGGTTCGGCGAGATTGCGCACCCTGGCAATGAGCACGTCCTCGTAGTGGGATCTGTCGAATACGCCGATTCTACCCGGCGGCGGCACCTGCTTGCGGATGCGCCAGAGGAAGTCGTGCGCCAGTTCCTCCTGGGTTGGCTTCGCGAAACCGGCGACCCGCACGCCGGACGGGTTGATCGCGCCGATGACATGGTCGATCACGCCGCCCTTGCCCGAGGTGTCCATCCCCTGCAACACCAGCAGCACGCGGCGAGTGCCCTCGACCTTGCTCTGTGCATACAGCTTTTCCTGCAGTGTGACAAGTTCGCCGGCATGCGTCTTCAACTCGAGTCGGCCGGCGTCCTTCCCGGCGGTGAACCCGGGCGTCGACGACGGGTCGAGGTGAGGCAGCGAGAATCCGCGTTCAACCCTGAGCGTGTCACTCGGGCTCGCAATCCACAGTCCCCCGGTCATGCGCCGATGCTACCGTCACCCGCCTCGTCCCCGCTGAACCCGTTTCACGGAGATTCTGTGCGGACGGGTGTTGTGGCCCCAAGCCAGATGCTGCAGAGTCAAATTCTCCGTGAAACGGGTGCCACGACCGGAGCGGGACGGGACGGGAGAGCGCGGCAGAAGCCGTTACTCGCGCGGGAGCGGAACCTCGATGAGGGTGGTCCCGGATGCCGTGAGCGCCTCATCGAGTTGTCCGCGGTTGCCCGCGCGGAGGTAATCCCACCCGTAGGCGGACGCCAGTGACTCCAGCGCGGCAGACTGCGGCGTGTACAGCACTCGTTCCAGGGCTTCCGGCGACGCCGAAGACGCCACCTCGAGCCCGTCGAAGATGGTGCCGCCCCCATCGTTGCCCACCAGCACCTGGATGCGCGGGCGCGGTTCGCCCGGCCCGAACAGCAGGGCTCCCACGTCGTGCAACAGCGTGAGGTCCCCGAGCAGCAACCTGGTCATCCCCCCTGCCGCGGCACCGAATTCGGCCTGACTGGCCAGCGCGATTCCGAGCGCCGTCGACACCGTACCGTCGATCCCACCCAGTCCCCGATTGGAGTGCACCGGAATCTTCTTACCCGGCACGACGCCGTCCGCAACCCTGATCAACCGGGACGCGCCGAATACCAGCCGGTCGTGCGGCCAGCTCGCCCGCCACACTGCCTCCACCAGCATCCGCCTGGTGACCGGCTCACGGAAAACCTGCAACTGGCTCTTGGCGAACTTCGCCATCGTCTCCCAGTCGTCGGTGCGGGCAAGGTCCAGCGCGCTGTGCGCACCGTCTTCGAGCAGGGTCCGGCTCGCCGACACCCAGCGGCCCACCCAGGACCGGTCGGCATCGGATGGTCCACTCACCTCGATCGCGTCGGCGAAGGTCCCCTCGCGACGACCGGGGTTGTACGCCTCAGCGCCGCGGCCGCGCACGGTGATTGTCTCCACCGAATCTCGCCGCAGCAGTGCCGGCACTTCGCGGCTGAGCGTCGGATGCCCGAAGACGATAGCGCGCTCCACCCGGCCACCGAACTCGGACTCACCGAGCAGCTGCCGGTAGGCGACCACGAGATTCGGCCCGAAGTGGGCGCCGCTGGAGACCTCGGCGATCAACGGCGCCCCGAGCGCCCTGGCCGTCGCCTCGGCGATCTCACCGGAGTCGTGGCCCGCGATGACGACGGTGTGCCCCGCGGCGAACAGCACCACGGTGTCTTCCAGCACCTCCGGCACGGCGCGAGGCTCCGCTGCCGGGCCTAGCGGCGGCAGCGCCCCCTGCCCAGAAAGCGGCTCCCGGAACGCCAGATTCAACTGCACCGGTCCGGCCGGCGAGGAGCGGCCGGTCGCGGCCGCCCACGCCTCGCGGGCAAGCTCGCCGGGGTAGTCTGCGTCGAATCCGGTCTCGCTCGGCGCCTCCACCTCGCGCACGAACGGCACGGCGGAGCCGAACAGTCCGACCTGATCAGTGGTCTGGTTGGAGCCGATACCGTGCAGCTCCTCCGGACGGTCGGCGGTCAGCAGAATGAGCGGCACACCGCTGTGATGCGCCTCCAGCACCGCGGGGTGCAGGTTCGCCACAGCGGTGCCGGACGTCGTGATCACGAGCACCGGGGTGCGCGACTCGACGGCGATGCCCAGCGCGAGGAATCCGGCGACTCGTTCGTCGATGCGCACGCGCAGCCTCAACCGGTTCGCGCGCTCGAATTCCGCCGCAGCGAGCGCGAGCGCCTGCGACCGCGAGCCAGGACTAAGGACGACATCCCTGATGCCCAGGCGCACGAACTCGCCCAGCAGCGCAACCGAGAACCGTGTGGCCGGGTTACTCTTTGGAGTCATCGTCGAGCTCGGCGAGCTCCTGCTCAAGCCGACGAATGCGTTCGTCTTGGTCTTTGTCCCGCCCGAGTCGTTTCAAGAACGCCGGGTCGTCATCCGGAGCGATGCTTCTGCTCAAGATCCCGCCGGGGCTTCGGTCCTTGCCGAGGGTGAGCCACAAGACGCCGCCGATCGGCGTGATCATTAGGATCACCAGGATCCACAGCGCCTTCGGTATGCCCCGAACGCGTCGTCGATCGGTCATCAGGCAGTCCACGAGCGCATAGATGGTGAAGAACACCACCGCTACTGCGGCCGCAACCAGGAACCTAGGCATGCCCCGATTCTAAGCCAGCATGCTGGGATTTGGCAGTTTGAGCAGCAACTCGCAAACTACACTGGAGGCCGTGAAGCGCACCCGCCCTTGGCTCTACTACTCGATACTTCGGGTTGCCCTTTTTGTGGTGATCTTCGCTGTTCTCATGCTGCTCTCGGTGACCCCGTGGATCGCGACCATCGCGGCGGCCGTCATCGCGCTGTGCCTGTCCTACATTTTCCTCAAAGGCCCTCGGGATGCCGTCGCGCGCGATATTTACTCACGTCGGCACGGCGAACACGACGATCACGACGCAGACAACGACGTCGAAAACGAGATTCTCGACCGCAACGAACGGCACGACTGACTCGTACGCACCTCAGCGGCGAAGGCAACCTCCCTGCGGCGACGCGCCCGAAAGAACTCAATCACGTGGCCGATCCACTTCTGTGGACAACAATGGGAGCTGAGCAAAATACCGGTCAGTCCGGCCATTCGGAGGCAAGCGTGCATCTGTCGGTAGTTGGCGGTACAGAACAAGTCCGCGGCAAGGTCGCCGTGCCGAACTCGAAGTACCACGCCCATCGGGCGCTCATTCTCGCCTCCCTGGCACCGGGCCTCAGCCGCATCCGCGGGCTCAGCGACGCCGGACACGTGCAATCCACCGTCGCGTTGCTGCGCGGGCTTGGCACCAGGATCGACATCGAGGGCGACAGATTCCTGGTGCACGGCGGGCCATACCGGCGCGGCAAGAACCCCGTATCCGTGGGCAGTTCCGGCACCACCTTGTACTTCATGCTGGGACTGGCCTGTCTCGCGGGTGCCGACGTGACGGTAGCCGGCCAGCGCTATTTCCGCCGACGACCGGTTGGCCCGCTGCTGCGGTCGCTGGGCGACCTCGGGGTGCAGACCGCCAGCGCGGACGGCTGTCCCCCGATCACTGTGACAGCAGGGCGCCCCACCGGCGGTGTGACCCACATCGCAGGAACGCTGTCCCAGTGGGTGTCCGGTCTCATCCTGGTCGCGCCGTTTGCAACGCAACACACCACGATCCTCGTCGACGGCCACCTTAACGAGCGCAGTTACGTTGAGCTCACTGTAAGGATGATGGCGCAATTCGGACTGTACGTCGCGGCCTCCGACGACTGGTCACGGTTCGACATCGAGCCGAATCAAACTGCGCAACCCTGCGACCTCACCCTGCCACCAGACATCGGCTCCGCCGCATTCGGACTGGCCGTGGCTGCTCTGCACCCCGCCGACATCCTGCTGAGCGGCTTGTCACAAACTTCGTCGCAGGGATCGGATCACCCCGAGGCGGAATTTCTCGACATCCTGGGAGCCATGGGCTTGCCGATGGAGTTCGATGCGGCAGCGGGTGGCGTGCGGGTGCGGCACAACGGCATCCGGCTGCACGCGGCCGAAGTCGACTGCCGCCGGGTACCCGACATGCTCCCGATCCTCTCCGCCTTGGCTGCGACCGCCGACGGGGAGAGCGTGCTGACCAACGTTGAACATGTGCGGCTGAAGGAGTCCGACCGGGTTGTGTCGATGCTGCAGCTCAACAGCATGGGCGGGCGGCTGAAATCCGACGGCAACAGCATGCGAGTGCGCGGAGTCGACTCACTCACGAGCGCGCACCTGTCGTCGTTCAACGACCACCGGGTGCTAATGTCACTGGCCGTCGCCGCGTCGGCTGCGGAGGGCAGGTCGACGCTGACTTACCCGAACGCCTACCGGATTTCCTACCCGCGGTTCATTGAGTCCATGCAGACCTTCGGCGTTGCCATGGCTGTGGAACGAGGTTCGGCAGTGCACGCCCGTCGTTCCAAACCGGCTCGCGGGCCGGTAGCCAGCGCTGCCGACGCCGAAAGAATGACCGGACCTGACTGGCTCCGCCGCTGGGCGCAGCAGAAGCCGCACGCGCTGGCCGTCGTGGATGCCCGGTGGGACCGCACGGGACACACGAGTTGGCACGAGCTCGACGCCGAAGTGGACAAGGCGGCCGCGCTGTTCCTCAGCCTGGGCGTCGAACCCGGCGATCGTGTCGCAGTGCAGCTGCCCAACGGTCGGGAATTCATCGTTGCGGCCTTCGGCGCGATGCGGATCGGCGCGGTGATCTGCCCGATCATGCCGATCTTCCGGCAACGCGAAATGGCCTTTGCGCTGAAGCGCGCCCGGGCGAAGGTTCTCGTGGTGATCGACAATTTCCGTGCCAGGGCGCACGCAAGCGAGGTTGCGGAACTGCTCAGCCGGCCGGTGAACTCCACCGCGCCACGGCTCGAGGAACTCCCGCTGGAACATGTCCTCGTGCTCCACGACACCCCGGGCACCGCTCGTATTTTGCCGCACTGCACGCATCCGACCGTCAAGTGGCACGGCTGGCATCAGGCGCTCGCATCGGCTGTCGTGGACCGCGCCGTGATTGATGCGCGGGCGCCGTCGCCCGCGGATGCCGCACAGCTGCTTTTCACGTCGGGCACCTCCGGCGAGCCTAAGGGCGTCGTGCACACGCACCGCACCCTGAGCCGCGCTGTTCAGATGGAGGTGGAGCACCTGGGTCTCACCTCCGACGACGTCATTTACATTCCATCCCCGCTGGCTCACCAGACCGGGTTCCTCTACGGCATGTGGCTGGCCTTTTCGCTCGGTGTCCCGCAGATCGTGCAGGCAATCTGGGATCCGAAGCGCGCACTGGAGGTTCTGCGCGGCTGGGAGGGCACGTTCGTTCAGGCGGCCACGCCGTTTCTCACCGACCTGGTGCGCGCCGTCGACGCCGGCTCACCGGCGCCGAGCCGGCTGCGCATCTTCGTCGCCACCGGCGCCGCCGTGCCGCGCGCCCTGGCGGAACGCGCCACTCGCGTGCTCGGCACCGCGGTGTGCGGCGCGTTCGGCACCACCGAGACAGGACTCGGTGCGCTGGCCTCACCGTTCGACTCCCCCGCCAAGATGTGGGGCAGCGACGGCCGGGCAATGCCCGGCGTCCAGCTGCGCATCGTCGACGACACCGGTACGGAGTTGCCACCGGGAGCCGAGGGCAACTTCGAACTCACCGGCCCGACCGTGTTCGACGGCTACCTGGACCGACCAGACCTGACGGCGGAGGTCTTCACCGACGACGGTTGGTACCGCACCGGCGACCTCGCAACGCTCGACGACGAAGGGTACCTTCGCATCACCGGGCGGGTGCGTGATGTGATCAACCGGGGCGGAGAAAAGATCCCGGTGTCCGAGATCGAACAGCTGATCTACACGCATCCTGCGGTCGACGACGTCGCCATCGTGGCCATGCCGGACGAACGGCTCGGCGAGCGCGCCTGTGCCTTCGTCACCCTGATTCCCGGCGCCAAACTGTCGTTCAGTGCGCTGCAACACGTCCTCGACGAACACGAGGTGTCGAAGCACTACTGGCCGGAGCATCTCGAGGTCACCGGCGCGATCCCGCGCAACGCCGTCGGTAAGATACAGAAATTCCTCCTCCGCGAGCAAGCCGTGGGGCTGAAGCCACAACGACTCTCCGTACTCGTAACCCAAAAGGAACCCGCAGCCAATGACCATGACCCAGCCCGTAACATCCGACGGTCGCGGAAGTCGGGTCGATCAGCCTGACTACGACAGCATTCTTGAACGCGTCACCGCGTGGGTGGAAGGCCCCGGCGAAGTCTGGGCGCAATCGATAGAACAGACCGGCGTGGTACCAAACGCGCTGAAAGCGGAGCTAAAGTCCCTGGGCTTTCTGGGGCTCGCCGCCCCGGTCGAGCTCGGCGGCCGCGGACTGAGTTTCGAGCAGTGGATGGGGCTTATGGAGGTGTTCTCCCGCTCGCACGCCTCGATCCGGATGATCGTCCACGTGGTGAACGGCACCTGGCGGTCGATGAACCCGCACGCGTCCGACGAACAACGTGACAAGTTCGTGAGGCCGTCCATCGCCGGGGACATCGCTATCGCGTTCACACTCACCGAGCCGGGAAACGGCACCGGGGCGGATCTGAGCTGCTCGGTGCGCCGGGAGAAGGACACCTATTACCTCAGCGGTCAGAAACATCTGATCACCTTCGGGGTCAGCTGCGACTACTGGTTGCTGTTCGCCAGACTCGAGGGCAGCACCGGCAAAGAAGGCACAGTCGGGCTTCTCGTCGACCGGAGTGCGGCCGGCGTCACCGTGGAGGACACCTCCAACACCATGGGGGTGCGCGGCACCGACCATGCGCGGCTCACGTTCAACAACACTCCGGTGCCGGTGTCTCAACGGCTCGGCGCCGAGGGAGACGGGCTCGCCATCGCGCTCGGCGGCTTCCTCACTCCGAGCCGCATCTCCGTTGCGATGAGCTGCGTCGGGCTCGCGGAACGCGCACAGCAGCTGGCGGTCGAGTACGCGTTGAAGCGAGTCACCTTCGGCAAACCGATCGCGTCCCGGCAGGCGATCGCGTTCATGATCGCGGAAAACGAGGCGGACATCCAGGCAGCCAAGGCGCTCGTGCTGCACGCGGCACGCCGATGGGAAGACGACGCCCCCGATGCGTCGGCACTCTCATCGATGGCGAAGCTGACGGCGGTCGACATGCTCACCAGAGTCACCGACAAGGCACTTCAAGTGCACGGCGGCATCGGCTATTGGCAGTCCGAGCCGATCGAGCGAGTGTATCGGGATGCGCGCGCCCAACGTTTCGAAGAGGGCACGAACGAGATCCAGAAGACGGTGATCGCCCGGGACCTGTTTGCCCGCGCGGCCGAGGCCGCCCAATGAATGCCGAGACTGGAATATATACCGACAAGGTGGCACTGATCACCGGAGCGTCGCGCGGCATCGGCCGCTGCCTTGCGCTGAAACTGGCGGCCAAGGGCGCCAGCGTCGTGGTGAACTACCGGAAGAACGCGCAGCTGGCCGAGGACGTCGTGCTCGAGGCACGAGCCCTCGGCGGTGACGGCCTCGCCATCCAGGCTGACGTGGAACAACCGGAGGACATCGCGAGGCTTTTCGACGCCGTCGCGGGCCAGTACGGTCGCCTCGACTACTTCGTCAACAACGCAGCAGCATCCGCTTTCAAGAAGGTCCTCGATCTGAAGCCACACCACCTGGACCGCTCTTACGCGACGAACGTGAGACCGTTCGTGCTGGGGGCGCAGGAAGCGGTGAAGCTGATGGACAACGGCGGGCGCATCGTCGCTGTTTCCAGCTACGGCAGCCTGCGCGGATTTGCCACCTACGCGGCGCTCGGCCCGAACAAGGCAGCGATCGAGTCGTTTATCAGGTACATGGCCGTGGAGTTCGCCGGCTACGGGATCAACGTGAACGGCGTCAACGGCGGGCTGATCGCGTCCGACTCGCTCGATTACTTCTATTCCATTCCGGGCATGGCCCCGATGCAAAGTGTGCTGGATGCGATCCCGCTCGGCAAACCGGGCACCGTGGATGACATGGCGAACGCCATCGAATTCTTACTGTCACCGAATTCGGCCTACATTACCGGGCAGGTGATCGTCGTTGACGGCGGCATGACCATCGCTGCTGCGCCGTACTACCACGACACGGCGGGTCCCGTTGCGTTGCCACCGCGCCCGACACGAAGCTGATCGTGGCCGGGCTCCGGTTCCCGCAGCTGCGCACTCCCGTCGCGATCGGCACACTGCAACTGCCGCACCGGGTGCTGATGGGATCGATGCACCTCAACCTGGAGACCACTGACGGCCCAGAGCTCGCCGCGTTCTATGCCGAACGGGCTCGTGGGGGTGCCGGGCTTATGGTCACCGGAGGGGCAGCGGTAAGCCGGGCCGGCGCTGGCGGAGCCGGGTACGCGCTGATCAACGAGCCAGGACACTGGGACCGGTGGCGTCGCGTGGTGGACGCGGTACACGACACCGGCGGGCTCATCGCGCTGCAGCTGTTCCACGCCGGACGTTACGCCGACAAGGCCGCGTTCGGCATCCATCCGCTCGGGCCCTCCGCGGTGTACAGCACGTATGCCAAGTGCACTCCGCAGCCAATGACGGCGGCGCAGATCGCGACGACGATCGCGGATTTCGCCGCCGGCGGAGGGAAGGCGATCGAGCTCGGGTTCGACGCGGTGGAGATCATGGCCTCGGAGGGCTATTTGATCAACCAGTTCGCTTCCCCCGTCACAAACCAGCGCGAGGACGAGTGGGGCGGGGATTCCGATCGGCGGAGAGCGTTTCCGACGGCGGTGACGGCCGCGGTGCGGGCGGCCATCGGCTCGGCGCCACTTCTTGTGCGGATGTCTGGCGCCGACCTCGTGCCCGGCTCCTCCACCGGGCCGGAGGTGAACTCGCTCGCCCTGGCATACGTGTCTGTAGGGGCGGATGCGATCGACGTCGGCGTCGGATGGCACGAGTCACGGGTGCCCACGACGCAGTCGCTCGTGCCGCACGGCGCCTGGATCGATGTCGCGGCAAGTGTGAAGGCTGCGCTGCGTGAGGCGGGCTGGTCGGTGCCGGTGATTGGCTCGAACCGGGTGAATTCGATCTCCCAGGCGGAGCGGATAGTCGCATCCGGAAAGGTTGATCTGGTCTCGATGGCGAGGCCGTTTCTCGCCGATCCGTTCATCGTATCGAAGTCGTTTTCCGGGGATTCGCCACTGGTGAATACGTGCATCGGCTGTAACGAGGCGTGTATCGATCGTTCGCTGGGCACCACACCGGTCTCGTGCCTCGTGAATCCGCGGGCTGGACGGGAGACGCAGTTTCCACTGCGCACCCGGGCAGTCACGGCGCGCACCGTCGCGGTGGTCGGCGCGGGTCCGGCGGGGATGGAGGCGGCCAGGGCGCTGGCTGCGGGGGGAGCGAAGGTCACGCTGTGGGATTCCGGGCTGCGCATCGGTGGGCAGTTCCTGATGGCGGGGATGGTGCCCGGTAAGGCCGATTTCCTCGAAACCGTGCGCTACTTCGAAAACGAGCTCGCCCGACTCGGGGTTCAGTTCAGGCTCGGCAGCGCCGTCACGGATGGCGCTCAGCTGGGCGATCCGCACCACGTCGTGCTCGCCACCGGGGTGCTGCCGCGCACCGTCACCGTCACCGGAGCGGGACTGCATAGCGGGTTCGCTATGCCCGGGGAAGATCCTGTCGGTTCCGTCAGCACCATGTCGCCAAGCATCATCGACTACCCACACGCTTTCGCCGACGTCTCCGCCATCGGCGAGCGTGTCGCCATCATTGGAGCCGGCGGCATCGCCGTCGACCTTGCACACCTGCTCGTGGCACACCATCCGGCCGAAGGTGCGTCAGCGCCACCGGTGCGGAAGGTCACCATCATGCGCCGCGCCGGATCCATTGGCGCCGGCATGGGCATCACAACCCGGTGGGCCGTCGTGCAGGCCATTCGGGCGGCCGGGGTGCGGACCCTCACCGATGTGCGGTACAACCGCATTGATCCGCGCGGCGTATGGATCGAGCACGACGGCCGGGAGCAGCTCATTGAAGCCGACACCGTCGTGATCGCGGCCGGTCAGGTGCCGAACGATCCGCTGTCGGATCATCTTTCTGAAATTGGAAGTGCGCACTCGGTGATCGGCGGGGCGCTGCACACCGTGGGGATGAACGCGGTTGCCGCGTTCGAACAGGGCCTGCGGGTCGGGATGGCGCTCGCGCGAGAGTAGTCTCCCGGAACGTGCCCGCGGCTACTGTGCGGGGCGCGGTCAAC
This sequence comes from Terrimesophilobacter sp., assembly GCA_039924285.1. Taxonomy (GTDB): domain Bacteria; phylum Actinomycetota; class Actinomycetes; order Actinomycetales; family Microbacteriaceae; genus Parafrigoribacterium. The sequence goes on from JBDTBD010000028.1 coordinate 17,291, forward strand.
GCTCAACCCCAAATCCAGCTACCGTTTCACCGAGTTTTCAGACCCGAATCAACGGACGGTGCGCGCCTTCCGCTCCGTACAAAACCTTCGGTCGTTACGCAGACCGACGTCCAGTAATGAAGCGGAACAGCCACGCGATGACGGCGATGACGAGCAGGATGATTCCGATCCACAGCAGGAAGTTCAACGCCTGGTTGAAACCTCCGACAAAGAGCAGGATGATCGCGATAATTGCCAGGATGATAAAGAGCGAGTTCATGTGCTTAGTCCTTTTCTGGTGTGTTGACTGGCATGCGGGTCTGGACCGACGGTGGCGGCCAACGATTTGTGCAGGCTGTCTATTTGGAGTTTGGCTATCGACTCGAAGGTGCCGCCCACCGCGGGGCGAGGTGACAGCACGTCGCTTCCGCGACTTTGCGCACTGACGGAGTCTCGTGGCTTAGACATCGGAAGGCAACCACGACAGCACGTGGTCGGTGCTGTTAGCGGGTGGGTTCACTCGCACGAAGTGTGCGACGGCCTCCTGCAGAGTGCTGTAGGTGAACCATTGGAAACCGCGGCCCATCTGCATGACCTCGAAGACCTCGCCCTTTTTCTCGATGAATCCGATCAGAGCACGGGCGTCGTGTTCTGGAAACCTGGTGTCGCGGACGCGCCACGCCGATGTCGAGAGACTTCGAACATCGACCTGGGTGGCCTTCGGGGTGTCCGAAACGTCTGGATCTTGATTGGTGGTGAGATGCACGTTTCCCCTCCTCGGTATCGCTCATCT
>JBDTBD010000029.1:0-28033 GCA_039924285.1 Terrimesophilobacter sp.
CCAGCTCGATGATCGCGGAAAGCCCCGGTTCGAGGTGCAAGGCGGGCGCCTGCAGGTCGTTGTGCAGCGCCTCGGCGAGCATGTGCGGGTCGCCGGCCCGTAGCGCGTGGAGCACGTTCGCGTCCACGCGCGGCTGTACCTGGGCGGGAAAGATGTCCTGGGAGTGCCGGTCTCGGTGTCGATCGAGTTCGTCGAACACCTCGGGGGTGTGCATGTCGAAGTCGGCGAAGGCGAGCACCCACTGGAAGTGACCGACGGCCAGTGCTGGGCTGATCTGGTCCCCGCGGCCTGTGCCGATCGCCGTACCGCCGATAAAGGCGAATGGCACGTCCGGACCGAGTTGCACCGCCAGGGCGAGCAGTTCCTCGCGCGGCAGCCCGGTGTCCCACAGTGCGTCGCAGGCGAGCAGTGTGGCCGCAGCGTCCGCCGAACCGCCGCCCATCCCCCCGGCGACGGGCACGTTCTTGCCGATTTCCAGACGCACGCCGCGCCGATAACCAGTCTTGTGGGCAAGCAGGGTCGCGGCCCGGATGGCGAGGTTCGAACCGTCCTTGGCCAGAGCGGCCGTATCGATCGGGCCGGAAAAGCTGACCGAGAAGTCATCGGCCGGGTACGCGTACACCTCTTCGCAGAGCGAGACAGCCTGATAGGCGGCGGCCACCTCGTGCACCCCGCCGACGCGCCCCGCGCCGACCTTGAGGAAGACGTTGATCTTCCCCGGCGCTCGCGCGTGCGCCACCCTGGCGGCAGCGGCAGTGGTCATAAACCCAACCTACTCGAACGAGTTGTCTAGTCTTGACGCCCATTCCGGCCCGCCGCGTGCGCGATCGCGAGAAAATCGTGCACAGTGAGTTGCTCACCCCGCTGCGTCGGTGCGATACCGGCGGCGACGAGGCACGCAGATGCCACCTGGCTGCCGCCGAAAACCCCGGCCAGGGACTGCCGCAGCATTTTGCGCCGCTGCCCGAATGCAGCATCAACCAGTACGAACGTGTCGACGCGCTCGCTCTCATCGCCGAGCGGGCTCTCGCGCACTGCGAAAGAGACAAGGATCGAGTCCACGTTGGGCACGGGCCAGAACACCTGCCGGCTCACCTGCCCCGAGGTGTTGAAGTGACCGTACCAGGCTGCCTTGACGCTCGGGCCGCCGTAGATTTTGGACCCGGGCGTTGCCGCAAGACGCTGGCCGACCTCGGACTGCACCATGACGACGCCGGAGGTGATCCCGCGGAAGTGTTCCAGAAAGTGCAGCAACACGGGAACGGAGACGTTGTACGGCAGGTTCGCGACCAGGGTGGTAGGCGCGTCGGGTAGTTCGGTCACTGTCATGGCGTCGGCGGTGATCACGGTGAGCCGCGCATCCGGCTGCAGCAGGTGCACGGTGATCGGCAGCTGCTGCGCCAGCCGCCGATCGATCTCCACGGCGACGACGTGCGCGCCGACCTCGGTGAGCCCGAGCGTCAGCGAGCCGAGGCCCGGCCCGATTTCCACAACGGTGCTCTGTGCACCCACTCCGGCGGCCTTGACAATGCGGCGCACGGTGTTGCCGTCGATCACGAAGTTCTGCCCGAGCTTTTTGGTGGGGCGAAGGTCAAGCAGGGCCGCCAGGTCCCGCACCTCGGCCGGCCCGAGCAGCTTTCCGCCGCTGCTGTTGCTGCTCATCATTCAGGAAGTTGTGGTGCTGGAGTGACGGATGTCATGAACTGAATACTCTCACGTCACGCAAGCACACATCCGTCACACACTGTCCTGAATAGCGAAGGCACACCGGGATCAGGCGAGGTCGTGCGGCTCAAGCGCCGGGTCGTAGGGGCTGGTGCCGGTCTCTGTGGCAAGGTCCGTGGTCCAACTGCCGTAGACCAACTCGGTGTTCGATGAGATCTGGGCGGCGAGCATCGAGACATCTGTGTCCAGGTGCGCAGCCATCGCCCGCAGGGTGTGCGGGATCAGGTACGGCGAATTCGGTCGGCCGCGGAACGGCGTCGGGGTGAGGAACGGGCTGTCCGTTTCGATAAGAATTTGGCTGCGGGGAATGACCGCCAAGGCCTCGCGCAGGTTCCCCGCGTTTTTGAAGGTCACGGTGCCGGCGAAGGACAGATACCAGCCGTGGTCGGTGCAGAGCTTCGCCATCTCGACGTCGCCCGAGAAGCAGTGGAAGACGGTGCGTTCCGGGGCACCCACGCGCAACAGCGTCGCGATGACCTCGGCGTGAGCATCCCGGTCATGGATCTGCATGGCGATGCCGTGGTGCTTGGCGATCTCGATGTGGGCTTCGAACGCCCTGATTTGCGCCGCCCTGCCCTCGAGGCCGGTGCGGAAAAAATCCAGCCCGGTCTCACCGATCGCGCGCACGCGCGGGCGGGAGGCGAGGTCGTCGATTTCGACGAGAGCGGCGTCCAGTGTTCCCGCAGCCTCGTAGCGCGGGGCTTCGTTCGGGTGGATGGCGACGGCGGCGAGCATCCGTGGTTCCCTGGAGGCCATCTCGGCCGACCAGCGTGAGGTCTCCAGATCGCCGCCCACCTGCACGACGCCTCGGACGCCGACGCTGCTTGCGCGGTCGAGTTGTTCGCGGTAGTCCATGCCGCCTTCTGGCGCGTCCGATGGGCCATCGGCGATCTCCAGGTGGGCATGGTTGTCGTAGACGCCGACGACCAGCGCCTCCGGCAGCGGCGGATAGCTGAGGTCGCGGTGGTGGCCGCTCTCGGTCTGCGGTTCGCGGTGCCGGATGTATGCGGAGTCGGTCATGGTGCGGCCTAGCTGGCGTCGGCTTTCACGGATGTGGCATCGGCCTTCTGCTCGATGCGCGGGAACAGCGCGTCGAGGGCGCTCACCTGGATGCCGGTCGGCAGCTGTCCCCAGTTGCCTGCACTGCGGATCGGCTGATCGGTGAGAGCACCGAGTGCCTGCCGGGCGCCGAGTGCGTCCCAGAGTTTGGCGGTGGCCTGCGGGATCACCGGCGAGAGCAGCACGGCGAGGGCCCGCAGCCCGTCGAGTGTGGTGTACAACACGGTCCCGAGCCGCTGCCGGTTCGCCTCGGTTTTGGCCAGCACCCACGGCTCTTGCAGGGTGATGTAGCCGTTCAGCTCGTCGACCACAGTCCACACGGCGGCGATCGCGTCGTGAATCGCGAGTGCGTCGATCGCGGCATCCGCCACTGTTGCCGCCCGCGCCAGGGTCTTCTGGATGCCCAGGTCCGCGTCCGCATAAGGACCCGGGGTCGGCACCGTGCCGCCGAAGTAGCGAGTCACCATGGCGATGACGCGGGAGGCGAGATTGCCGAAACCGTTGGCGAGTTCCGACTGGTAGCGCGCGGCAAGGTCTTCCCAGCTGAACGAGCCGTCCTGTCCGAAGTGGATGGCGCGCATGAAGTAGTAGCGGAACGCGTCGGAGCCGAAGGTGTCGGTGATGTCGCTCGGCGCGATGCCGGTGAGTTTCGACTTGGACATTTTTTCGCCGCCGACCAGCAGCCAGCCGTGGCCGAACACCTGCTTCGGTACTTCCAGGCCGGCGGCCATGAGCATGGCAGGCCAGATCACCGCGTGGAAGCGGGCGATGTCCTTGCCGACCACCTGCACTGCGGGCCAGCGGCGGTGGAAGTTCGCGTCGTCGGTGCCGTAGCCAATCGCGGTGATGTAGTTGAGCAGCGCCTCGAACCACACGTACACAACGTGAGTGTGGTCCCAGGGGATCGTGATGCCCCAGTCGAAGCTGGACCGCGACACGGACAGGTCGTCGAGCCCCTGTTTGACGAACTGCACGATCTCGTTGCGTACGCTCTCCGGCTGCACGAAGTCGGGACGCGCCTCGTACAGGTCGAGCAGACGCTGCTGGAAATCACTCATCCGGAAGAAGTAGTTGCGCTCGGCGAGCACCTCCACGGGGCGGCCGTGAATCTTGCAGACCAGTTCGCCATCCACCTCCATGAGGTCATCGAGCTGCTTGTATTCCTCACAGCCGACGCAGTAATGGCCCTGATATTCGCCGGAGTAGATGTAGCCGTCGTCGTACAGCTTCTGTAGGAAGAGGGTGACGGCAGATTCGTGCCGCTCGTCGGTGGTTCGGATGAAGTCGTCGTTGGCGATGTCGACGGTCTTCAGCAGCGGCTGCCAGGCATCCGTCACTAGCTTGTCCGCCCACTCCTTCGGCGTGGTGTCGTTGGCCACTGCGGTGCGAAGAATTTTCTGGCCGTGTTCGTCGGTGCCGGTGAGCAGCCAGGTGTCGTCTCCGGCCTGGCGGTGCCACCGGGCGAGCACATCGGCGGCCACTTCCGTGTAGGCATGGCCGATGTGCGGCACGTCGTTCACGTAGAAGATTGGCGTCGCAATGTAAAAAGAATCGTCAGCGGCCATGCTGAACATCCTAATTGCCGACGGGGCCTGTGCCCGATCCCGTGACGCGGGCTGCCGTCGTCTGCCGCACGGTTCGCAGGGTGAGCGCGTGAGAACACGGCACATCGGGAGCAGCACGCCAGCGCCGTCGAACTCGGCGGGATGCCGCTGCCCATCGAAGGACGACCGGATCGCACCCGCGCGAGTGCACCGGTCCACGCCGCGCTGGATGCCGGAGTCAGGTTCAGTGACACCGCCGACGCGCACACGCCGGATGCCGACGGGCCCGGCCACAAGAAAACACTCATCACCGTGCTGAACGGACGGCTCGTTTCGGTGCAGAACCAGTTCTCGTCGGTCCACCGGGAGTCCATGCCGCAATTGGAATATCGCCGAGCGAACGGCATGGCGTTCTCGCCGTGGAGCACCGGCTTTCGTCGAGCGGCCCGGGAACCTCTGCGCGCCGGTAGCCTCCTCGCCCCCGAAGAATTGGGTGCGGGAATGGATTAACGGTGCGGTGCCGCCGAGGACACCGCCCGGGCGGCCAACGCGCCCTCGTACAGGTCACGTCGGCTGAGCCCTGTGGTCACGGCGATCTGGCCGCACGCATCCTTCAGCCGAAGGCCGTCGGCCACGAGTTCGAGCACCTGCTTGATCCCCGCGGGCAAGTCGGCCTCCTGCTCGGCGGCACCGGCCACTACGACGCAAATCTCACCCTTCACGCCCTCGGTGGCCCACGCCGCGAGTTCGGCGGCGGTGCCGCGCTTGACCTCCTCGAACAGTTTGGTCAGCTCGCGGCAGACGGCGACGCGGCGGTCGCCGCCAAACGCGGCCACGACATCAGCGAGGCTCGCGGTAAGGCGGTTCGGCGACTCAAAAAACACCATGGTGCGCCGCTCCCGCGCGAGCGCGACGAGCGCCTTTCGCCGTTCGCCTGCCTTGCGCGGCAGGAATCCCTCGAAACAGAACCTGTCGGTGGGCAGCCCGGATACGGCCAGCGCGGTGAGCACGGCCGAAGGTCCGGGCAACATCGTCACCCTCACGCCACCGGCGGCGGCGGCGGCCACGAGCGGGAAGCCGGGATCGCTGATCGCGGGCATTCCCGCATCCGTCATCACTAAAACGTCGTGTTCGCGGGCGAGTTCGACGATCTCGGCGGCCTTGGCGTCTTCGTTGTGTTCGTGCAGCGCGATCAGCCGCGGGCGATTTTCGATCCCGAGCGCCCGCAGCAGATGGATGGCGGTGCGGGTGTCTTCCGCCGCCACCACCTCGGCGCTGCCCAACGCTTCAATCAGCCGCCGGGACGCGTCACCGAGATTGCCGATCGGCGTGGCTGCGAGAATGATCATGGCTTCAGTCTGACAGGCGACGAGCACTCGCTCTGGTGCGCGCGACCGGTGTCTCACCGCTCGGCGTCGCCCTGCCTCCGACGACCACGGCGTTGATGAAACAATGTTGCTGGGCTGACCGCCTAGCATTGCCTTTGTGACCAGCCCACACGATCGCGACTTCGAGCGCGTGATCGCCGGGTTTGGCAGCTCGGACGACGGTCCGGAGCCGACCGGCTCGCGACTGGATGCCTGGTGGGGGCGGATGCTGTTGACCCCGGCCCGACAGCGGGTCTGGGCGTGGGCCGGCCCACTCGCGGTCACCGTGCTGGCGGCGGTGCTGCGGCTGTGGAACCTCGGCTACCCGCACTCCCTGGTGTTCGATGAGACCTATTACGTCAAAGACGCCTACACGCTGCAGCATTTCGGCTACGAAGCGGCCTGGCCGGCCGATGCGGACAAGAAGTTCAATGCCGGCGACGTGAATATCTTCACGAGCCAGCCCGCGTTCGTCGTGCATCCGCCGCTCGGCAAGTGGATGATCTCCCTCGGGCTCGCAGTGTTCGGCGCCGAGTCGAGCGTGGGCTGGCGGATCACCACGGCGATCGTGGGCATCCTGGCGGTCGCGCTGATCTGCGTGATCGCGAAGTCGCTGTTTTCCTCGACTCTGCTGGCCACCATCGCCGGTGGACTGATGGCGATCGACGGCAACGCGATAGTGATGTCCAGGGTCGCGCTGCTCGACAACTCCGTGATGTTCTTCGTGCTGCTCGGTTTCGGCGCGGTACTGCTCGATCGAAACCAGAGCGCGTCTCGACTTGCGCTGTGGCTGGCTCGGCGGGCGGATGCCGGCCGCACGATCGATTGGGGGCCGACCCTGTGGTGGCGGCCCTGGCTGGTCGCGGCCGGCCTCGCGTTCGGGCTGGCCACTGCGGTGAAGTGGAACGGCGCGTACTTCCTTGCCGGGTTCGCGATTTACACGCTCGTGGTGGATGCCGCCGCCCGCCGCCGCGCCGGCGTGACGTTCTGGGGCACCGGCACGCTGGTGAAGCAGGCACCGGCCAGCTTCTTGCTCACCGTCCCCCCCGCTCTGGCAGTGTTCCTGACCAGCTGGACCGGCTGGTTCGTCACCGGCGGCGGTTACTACCGGCACTGGGCGGAGCAGGCCGGCAACGCCTGGACCGGCGCGCTCTCGTGGGTGCCGCTGTCCTGGCAGAGTTTCTGGCACTACCAGGCCGGCGCGTACGCCTACAACGTCGGTCTGCACCAGCCGCACTCCTACCAGGCCAATCCGCTGAGCTGGCTGTTGCTGGTGCGCCCGACCGCGATGTACTACTCGGGCGACAAATGCCCGGCCGGCGCCTGCGGTGAGTTCATCACGGAGCTGGCGAATCCGTTGATCTGGTGGGCGGCCACCGCGGCGATGCTCTACTTGGTGTACCGACTGATCCGGTACCGACAGTGGCGCGTCGGAGCAATTCTCGCCGGGGTCGCCGCCGGATATCTGCCGTGGCTGCTCTATCTGGACCGCACGGTGTTCCAGTTCTACACGATCGCATTCGAACCGTACCTCATCCTCGGCCTGGTCTTCGTGATCGGGTTGGCGCTCGGATCGCGCAGCGACGCGACCTGGCGACGGGTGGGCGGCATCCGCATCGTCGCAGTCTTTCTCGGCCTTGCCGTGCTGCTGAGCGCGTTCTTCTACCCGATATGGACCGGCATGCGGGTGCCGGTCGAGTTTCTCACCCTGCACTACTGGCTGCCCACCTGGCGGTAGCACTTGTTACGTCAGGTAACGATGCACAGTGGCCGAACGCGGGTGCCACGGTAGCGTCTTTTCATGGCAGACAGGGAATACGGCTTCCGCACGCGCGCCAGCGGATGGAGGCGCACGTCGCCGGAGCCCGCATCGTCGCCGAATGGCTTGAGGCCGACCCGCGCATCGACTTCGTGAACTGGGCGGAGCTGCCCTCCCAGCCGCACTACAAGCGGGCAAAAAATACCTGCCGAAGGTACCCGGCTCGATCTTCGCGTTCGGCGTGAATGGCGGCGTGACGTCGGGCGTGTCTTCATCGAATCGGTGGAACTCGCCAGTCACGTCGCGAATGTCGGCGACACCAAGACCCTGGTCATCCATCCGGCGTCCACCACCCACAGCCAACTCACCGAAGAGCAACTGGCAGCCTCCGGCGCCCTCCCCGGCCTGGTGCGCATCAGGCACTCCGCGCCGACCGTGCAACCTTCTACAGGGCCCAGTTGCGAGATGCCGGCACACTCCCCGACTGCCCGACTGTCGACATCGCAGCGCACCTGGAGCGGGCCGGGCGCGGAGGAGCGCATACAGATCCTGCAGGACGCAAAATCGGTCGCGATCGTCGGAGCGTCGTCAAAACCATCGCGCGCAAGCTACTTCGTGGGCACCTACCTGATGCAGTCCAGCGACTATCGCGTCTATTTCGTGCACCCGAACGCCGACACGATCCTCGGCCACAAGGTCTACCCCGACATCGCGTCGCTGCCCGAGGTGCCCGACATCGTGGACGTGTTCCGAAGGGCCAGCGACATCCAGTCCGTGATGGATGACGCGTTGGCTATCGGTGCGAAAACCGTGTGGGTGCAGCTGGGCATCTGGAACCAGGAGGCCGCGCCCCACGGCGAGGGCAAGGGACTGACGGTGGTCATGGACCGCTGCGTCAAGGTCGAGCATGCCCGTTCCAACGCGGGGGGCTTTACCTGCTCGGGTTCAATACCAGCGTGATCTCGGCACGCAAGACGGCGCGCTGAGCGCCACCGAGATCACCGCCTTCCCGGGAGATAGCTTCCCGGGAGATAGCTCCTCGGACGAGTCATTGCGCCGCGGCGATCACTTTCGTCCGGAAGACTATCGGTCGGTTCGATTGCACCTCAACTCGGCCGGGCCAGTTCTTCGGCGAGCGCAGCGGCATCCGTCAGCGGCAGTCGACAGACAAAGTCGCGACACAGGTAAGCAGTCGATGCGCCGCCCTGCGCCGTACGACCCTCGAACAGTTCGAAGCCCGCCGCGGCGAACGCCTGAGCCTGGCCGGGACTCACCACCGAGGTGACGCCGACGTCGTCGCGGCGCCGAGCCACGGACGCCATGGCGGCGGTATCGTCGCCGCCGACCACGACGAGTTGGGTGGACGGAGCAGCGAGCCGGCACATCTGCGCCAGCGCCGCACCGAACGAAATCGGCCGCTGCACGGCGAGCGGGGCGAACGCCGCCATGGTACGAATTGCTGCATCCCGATACGTCGCGTGTCCGGTGAGCAAATACAGGCGCTGGGCGGCCGTGGACATGGCGGTCAGGCCGGACGGGTAGGCGCCCTCGGAAAGGTCGGCGGGCAGCACCATTCCATGCCCCGTGAGCACCGGGTCGGCGCCGCCGGGCACGGCGAACGGGAACGCGCCGGATGCTCCGGATGCTCCGGCCACCAGCGTGGCGTCCACCAGTTCGCGGGCGACACTGGCGTAGTGAACCTCGCCGGTCACCGCGGCCAGCCGCAGCAGACCGGTGGCCAGCAATCCGTAATCCTCGAGGGTCGCCGGCGCCGCCGACACGATCTCCCCGATCGAGGCGCGCACGAGCCTGCCCTCCGCGAGCACGTGGTCGGCGATGAGGTGGTCGGCCGCTCCCCTGGCCGCCTCGACCCAGTCGGCGCGGTCGTGCGCGAATCCGGCCGCAGCCAGCGCGTCGATCGCCAGACCGTTCCAGCCGGTGAGCACCTTCTCATCCAGGGCCGGAGGGACCTGCGCGGCTCTCGCTGTCGCATCCAGCTTGTAGTAGCCGCCTTCGATCCGTGCGCCGTCAACGGTGCTCTCGCTGTCTTGAGCGGAGGCGAACCCGCCGGCCGGCAGCCGCAGCGTGGTGAGGAGGTAGCCGGCGATGCCGTCAATGACCGGTGCCAGAGTGTCGGCGCGTTCTGGCATCTTCACGCCGAGCGTCACGTACGCGGCGAGCAGCTGCGCGTTGTCGTAAAGCATGCGTTCGTAGTGCGGGTCGCTCCAGTCACGCAGCGTTGCATAGCGGAAGAACCCGCCTTCGACTTCGTCGCGCAGCCCGGAGGAGGCCATCGCGGTGAGCGCGCGATCGGCCAGGCCGAGCGCATCCGGCGTGTTGGCTGCCAGCAAGAAGTCGAGCACGGGCACCATAGGGAACTTCGGTGCACTGCCGACGCCGCCGAACTGCCGGTCTTCGTAGGACGTCAGCTGGTCAACGGCGGTGCCGAACGAGGCGGCGTCCGGAAGCTCGCTGCCGACGTGCTGTCCCGATTTCGTGAGCGCCTCCGTCACCGAGGCGGCGTTGGCCTCGACCTCGTCGCGGCGGTCCCGCCAGGCGTCGAGCACCGCCTGAAGGATCTCGCGAAACGACGGGTGCCCGCCGGTGGGCTGCGGCGGCCAATATGTCCCGGCGAAGAACGCCCTGCCGTCCGGGGTGACGAACACGTTGAGCGGCCAACCGAGGTTGTCGGTGAACGCGCCTGCGGCCGCCAGGTAGCTGGAGTCGACATCCGGATACTCCTCGCGATCCACCTTGATCGCGACGAAGTTCTCGTTCATGAATCGGGCAAGAATCGGATCGCTGAAGCTCTCCCGTGCCATCACGTGGCACCAGTGGCACGTCGAGTACCCGATGGACACCATCACCGGGACCTGACGCTGCTTCGCCTCCGCGAACGGCTCGGCTCCCCACTGCCACCAGTCGACGGGGTTGTCGGCGTGGGAGCGCAGGTAGGGACTGACGGCATCGACCAGGCGATTCGGCATGCCTTCAGCGTAGGCCTGCTCTCCCCACTCGTCCGCCCTCGCGCCCGTGAACCCGTTTCACGGAGAAACTGTCCTGCCGGAGCAGGACTACTGGGAAGCAGAGACCTACGAGACAGAAACTCCGTGAAACGGGTTAAAGCAGGGCGACGAGAGGGGAGACGGAAGGGGTTAGTTCACCTCGTCCGGGTGACTGCCGCCACGCCCACCACGCTCCAGCGCGGTGATGGATGCCTGTTCCGCCTCGCTCAGCTCGAAGTCGAACACGTCGAAGTTCTCCGCCATGCGCTCACGGTGGGTGGACTTCGGGAAGACTATGTGGCCTTCCTGCAGGTGCCAGCGCAATACGACCTGGGCGGCCGACTTGCCGTGCGCCGAAGCAACGTTCGTGATCTCGGGCAGCTCCAGAAGCGGATATTTGCCCTGCCCGAGCGGACCCCACGCCTCGATGCGGATGTCGTGGTACCCGGCGAAGGCGACCACCTCCGACTGCTGATAGTACGGATGCAGCTCAATCTGATCGACAGCCGGCACGACATCCGTCTCGGCCAACAGACGTTCCAGGTGGGGCGCGAGGAAGTTCGAGACGCCAATCGAGCGGGCACGACCAGTGGCCAGAATCCGCTCGAACACCTGCCAGGTCTCCACGAACAGATCCCGCTTCGGCATCGGCCAGTGAATCAGGTACAGGTCGACGTAGTCGAGCCCGAGCCGGTCCAGGCTCGCGTCGAACGCGGCCTGCGTCGTGCTCTTCCCCTGATCGGGATTGTGCAGTTTCGTGGTCACGAACAGTTCGTCGCGGGCGATTCCGCTTGACGCAATCGCCGCGCCGACACCCTTTTCGTTCTCGTACCCTGCGGCCGTGTCAATGTGTCGGTAGCCGACCTCCAGCGCGCTGGAGACGATGTGTTCCGCCTGGCCGGGGTCGACCAGGAACACGCCGAAGCCGAGTTGGGGGATGCGGTGTCCGTCGTTGAGCGCGATCGTGGGGACTGTCATCACAGATTCCTTTCGTCGACTCCGTTATACGCGCTCAGCGGGCGGATGAGCGAGTTGGATGCCATCTGCTCCATGATGTGCGCGGTCCACCCGGTGACGCGGCTGGCCACGAACAACGGTGTGAAGGTCGCGGTGTCGAAGCCGATCAGGTGGTACGCGGGCCCGGACGGGTAGTCGAGGTTCGGTTTGATTCCCTTCCGCTGCGCCATGGCCGCCTCCAGCGCGTCGTAGAGCTCGCCGACTTCGGGTGCGTTCTTCTCGAGGATCAGGCTGTCCAGCGCCGCCTTCATGGTCGGCACTCGCGAGTCCCCGTTCTTGTAGACACGGTGACCGAAGCCCATGATCTTGCGCTTGTCGGCGAGCGCCGCATCCAGCCACTGCTCGGCCGCCGCGGCAGTGCCGATCTCGTCGAAGGTGTGCATCACCGCTTCGTTCGCACCGCCGTGCAGTGCGCCCTTCAGCGCACCGATGGCGCCGGTGACCGCGGAGTACAGGTCCGAGGTCGTGCTTGTGATAACGCGGGCGGTGAAGGTGGAGGCGTTGAAGGAGTGCTCGGCGTAGAGGATCATCGACACGTCGAACGCGTTGACCACCGCAAGTTCCGGCACCTCGCCGAAGGCCATGAACAGGAAGTTTGCGGAGTACGACAGGTCGTCGCGCGGTTCGATGAGATCCTCGCCGTGACGCCTGCGCTGATCGTAGGCGATGATCGCCGGCAGCTGGGCAAGCAGGGAGAGCGCCCTGCTCTCGTTGAGCGCGCGATCCGTCAGGCCGTTGGGGCCGTTCAGAGTGGGGTCGGTGGCGCCGATGACGCTGACGGCGGTGCGTACGACGTCCATCGGATGCGCGGTGAGCGGCAGCTCGTCGATCACGCGTTTAGTCCTGGCGTCGAGCGGCCGCAGCGACCGCTCGAGCTTTTGGAACTCCTCCAGCTGCTCCGGGTTCGGTAGCTCCCCGTGCCAGAGCAGGTACGCCACTTCCTCGAATGTGCTCTTCTCGCACAACTGCTGCACCGGATATCCGCGGTACAACAGCGAATTCGTTTCCGGGTTCACCTTCGAAATGGCGGTCACGTCGACGACGACGCCGGCGAGGCCCTTGTGGATCTCAGGATCGGTCATGGCTGCCTCACTCTCCTGCGCGCGAGTTGGACTCGAGCGTGAAATTGTAAACGGACGAATCGAACGTGTTGTACGCCGGGTAGTCGAGCAGTTCGTACAGTCGGGCGCGGGTTTGCATCTCGCCGACCACGGATTGCTGACTGCCCTGAGTGCGGATGGCATCAAGCGTGCGCTCGGCCGCTCCCATCGCGCTGCGCAGCAGGGTGACCGGGTAGATGACGATGTTGATCCCCACCCCGGCCAGCTGCGCGGTGGTGAACAGTTCGCTTTTGCCGAACTCGGTCATGTTCGCGAGCACCGGTACGTCGACGGCGTGGCGCACCGCCTCAAACTCCGCCAGCGTGCGCATCGCCTCGGGGAAGATCGCATCCGCCCCGGCGTCCACGAGGGCTTTGGCCCGGTCGATCGCGGCGTCGAGCCCGTCGATCGCGCGGATGTCGGTGCGTGCCATGATCAGCAGATTCGGGTCACGGCGTGCGTTGACGGCGGCACGGATGCGTCCGGCGGCGGTAGCGACGTCAACGACGACCTTGCCGTCCAGATGACCGCACCGCTTCGGGTTGACCTGGTCTTCGATGTGCAAACCGGTGACCCCGGCCTCCTCGAGACTCTGCACGGTGCGGGCGACGTTCATCGGTTCGCCGAATCCGGTGTCAGCATCCACGAGGGTGGGCAGGTCCGTCATCCGTGCGATCTGCTGGGCGCGCTGCGACACCTCGGTGAGGGTGGTGAGGCCGATGTCCGGCAGCCCGAGGTCGGCCGAGAGCACCGCACCGGAGATGTAGACGCCGTCGAATCCCTTGTCCTGGATGAGCTTGGCCGACAGCGGGTTGAACGCTCCCGGGAACCCGAGCAGTTCCCCGGAGGCCAGGTGCTCGCGCAGTAGCTGCCGTTTAGTTGCGGGCGTGACCGTTGAATACAGCATCAGAAAAGTCCCTTCGGTGCGGTGGCGGAGTTCAAAAGTCCGGGCTTGGCCACAACTGTAAGCCCACGCAGCTCGTCGGCGGAAAGTTCCGGAACCCGCTGCGCAAGTTCGAGGAACCGTTCAATTTCGCGTTCCTCCAGCACTCCGGACGCCAAAGTGCGGAACTTTTCGACGTACTGTGCTCTGGCGAACGGTCTGGCACCCAGCGGATGCGCGTCAGCGACAGCGATTTCGTCGACGATCTGGCTGCCGTCGGCAAGGGTGATCTCAACCCGTCCGCCGAATGCCTTCTCGTTCGGGTCCAGCGAGTGGTAACGGCGCGTCCACTCCGGATCCTCCTCGGTGACCACCTTGTGCCACAGCTCCACGGTGTCGGGTCGGCTGGCCCGCTCCGGCGCATACGAGCCCACGTGGTCCCAGGCCCCGTCCTGCAGGGCGACCGTGAAGATGTAAGGGATCGAGTGGTCGAGCGTCTCCCGGCTGGCCGACGGGTCGTACTTCTGCGGGTCGTTCGCGCCGGAGCCGATCACATAGTGCGTGTGGTGAGAACTGTGGATGACGACACTGGTGATCTTCTGCACGGCGTCGGCCTGGCGAAGGAACGGATGCTCCGCGCCAAGCTTTCTGGCAAGGTCGATCCAGGCCTGCGCCTGGTATTCGGCCGAGTGCTCCTTGGTGTAACTGTCCAGAATTGCCCGTTTGGCTTCGCCGGCCTCCGGCAGTGATACTTCGTAGCGGGCGTCCGGGCCGCCGAGCAGCCAGGCGATGACGCCGTCTTCGCCCTCGTAGATCGGGGTCGGGCTGGTCTGGCCGCGCATCGCACGGTCGATCGCTTCGATGGCCATCTTGCCGGCAAAGGCCGGCGCATAGGCCTTCCAGCTGGAGATCTCGCCCTTGCGGGACTGCCGCGTCGCGGTGGTGACGTGCAGGGCTTGCCCGATGGCTTGGAAGATGGTTTCGACGGGCAACCCGAGCATGGTGCCCAGGCCGGCGGCGACCGACGGCCCGAGGTGAGCAACGTGGTCGATCTTGTGTTCGTGCAGGCTGATCGCCTTGGCCAGGTCGATCTGGATCTCATAGCCGGTGACGATCCCGCGGATCAGTTCGGCTCCGGTTCGGCCAGCGTGCTGGGCGACGGCAACCATCGGGGGGATGTTGTCGCCCGGGTGAGAGTACTCCGCGGCGAGGAACGTGTCGTGGTAATCGAGCTCGCGCACGGCGACACCGTTGGCCCAGGCGGCCCACTCAGGACTGACCCGGTGTTCTTGCGATTCTCCGAAGACGGTGGAACCGGATCCGGCGCTTCCCGCGGACACCCCGTGCGCATCGGCCTGAGCCCGAGCGGCGACTGCCGAGGCTCGCATAAGCGATGCTGTCGCCACGGAGGCGTTGTCAATGATCCGGTTGATCGCCATCTCGCGGACGTCGTCGGTCACCGCGACCGGGTCGGCCGCGACCTCGGCGATCTTGAACGCGAGTTGGTTGGCGCGCGAAAGGTTCTCGTCGCTGCGGTGCACACGAACTGTGGTGGTTTTCACTGTGGTCCCTTCATCAATGGTCGAGCCGAACGCGAACTGCGGCCGGCATTGCGGTGGTGCTGCTCGTTGGTGGTTCAGGGTGTCGCCGGATCCGGGCCGCGGCCTGAACGACCGCTGGTGCGATCGGCAGTGCCCGCCAAGGCGTTCTGTAGCGCGCGGTGGAGGTGCACGTGGGTCGCGTGGGCGGCGAGTTCGGCGTCACGGTCGATGATCGCCTGCACGATCATCAGGTGCTCAGCCGCGGCACCGCGCAGTCGGCCCGGATCGTCTTTGGCATGCCTGCGGATGCGCACCAGATGGGTGCGCAGCCCGCGCAGCGCGGTAACGAGATAAGGGTTTGCCACGGCGTGATCCACCGCATCGTCGAAGCGGCGCACGAGATCGTAGTATGCACGACGACCGGGATCGTCTCCTTCGAGCAGGTCGGACACGGCCAGCAGTTCGCGCTCGAGCACCTCGAACACCGCGACGTCACCCCGTTCTGCCGCCAGTCTGACCGCTTGCTCCTCGAGAGCGCGGCGCACCTCGAACAGCTCCCGAATGTTTTGCGGCGAAACATCCGTGACGACGAGACCGCGACCAACCTGGGGGGCGACCAGTCCGTCGGCGGTCAGACGGACAAGCGCCGCGCGCAGCGGCGTACGCGAAATCCCCAGTCGCACCGACTGCTCGACTTCAGCGAGAACCGTTCCGGGGCGCAGTTCCCAATCGACTATTTCGTCGCGGAGCGCGCGGTAGGCCATTTCGCTGGCGTGCATCGCGCACCGACCCTTCCGCTGTATACAGACAGGAGCTCATAACCGCAATCCTCAAAGAATCACCGCCACAAGCTTAGCAAATGTATACACAGTGGCGATATGCAGCCTGAATGGCACCGAAAGGATCGGCACTGATACGACGGTGCCGTCCCGCGAGGCACGCTCGACCTCGTCCACCGATCCGCAGCCAGGGTGACGCCTTACGTTTCGAGACGTGCTAGCGCCCTGTCGGCAACCTCTACACCGCTCCTCCACCACCCATTTTTCTCCATCGTTCCGTTACGCGAAACACATTTCAATCGTGCCGAAAAGAGAAATGTGCCACGATATTGTTCGAGTTTCGTTATATTCATTGACCTGTGACAAAACTCCTTGACCAAGGCACCCCTGTTGTGCCACGCTCTTCACAACAAATGTTTCGCTGACGAGAACAGTCACGGTCGACTGAACACCGAGGCGATGCCCCGAGTAGCCGCGGGCTTCGCGCGCTGCCGCACGAAAAGGAGAACATTCACGTGATAGGAAAAAGGCCACTTGCAGCGTGCGCCATCCTGCTGGGGTTGACGATGACCCTCGCCGCCTGTTCCAGCAGCCCGGCGACCCCCACTGAAAGCACGCACAAAGACCCGATCAAGATCGGCTTCCTCGGCACCCTCACCGGCGGCTCGGCGGATGTCGGACAGACCGGTCTCGACGGAGCGCATATTGCGATCGAGGAAATCAATGAGAAGGGCGGCATCGACGGCCACCTTCTCGAGATCGTCACCAAGGACGAGCAGTTGTCGCCGACCCAGACGGTGAAAGCGATGCGGGAGCTCGCACAGGAAGGCGTCAAATACGTGACTGGCTTTACCAGCAGCGCAGACGTCATCGCAGCTACCCCGATCGCCGAGCAAAACGGAATGGTGATCATCACCGCAGGCGCCACGAGTACCGCCTTGACCACCACGAACTTCAGCAAGAACTTGTTTGAGGTTGCGTCGAACACCTCCATGATGAACGCCGCGGCAGCACAACTGGTCGCGACGAAGTGGAAAAACGTGAAGGAGTGGCAGAACGTCGGTTTCGACTACGTCACCGGCCACGTCTCCTGGGACGAGTTCCAGGCGTTGACCAAGAAGGCGAGCCCGGCAGTCAAATTCGGCCAGGCAGTCTTCTACCCGTTGGCCGGTGGCCAGTTGAGCGCGTACATCACCTCACTGATCAGCAGCAATCCCAGCAAGACCGACACCGGTCTGTTCGTCACCACGTTCGGTGGAGGCGCGGTGACCTTCGCTAAGCAAGCAGAGCCGTACAAGCTCTTCGACAAGTACGCCGTCGTTGCCAACGTCGGCGGTGGCGAAGAACTCGCCGCGGCTCTGGGAGCGGACAGCCCGCGCATCTACTACGTGCACGACTACTTCTATGGCGCCTACGACAACGCGATCAACAACAACCTGGTGGCAAAGTGGAAGGAACGCCCGAAGGTAGGGCCGAAGACCCACGGACCACACTCCTGGCTCTACGAGGGGTACACCGCCACGACGGCATTCGCTCACGCCATGGAGAAGGCCAAATCGACCGACGCCAAGAAGGTGCTCGAGGTGCTTCCCGGCATGAAGTTCGACACGGCGATGGGTGAGGCGTACTTCAGAGCAGAGGATCACATTCTCTACGCCCCGGTCACCGCCGTCGAGTGCTTCGGCGATGCTGCTTCGGAGTTTGGCTACAAGTGCGAGAACGCAACTTCCATCCCCGCAAAAGACGTCGTCCCTGCCCCCAACCCCACCAAAAAGTAGTCACGACGAGGGGACCTCGGCCCTACCCGGCCGAGGTCCCCTGGGAATGGGAAGTAGACAGAAACGATGAACGTATTGCCTTCGATTGTCTCCGGACTCGGTGATGGCATGCTGCTGTTCCTCATCGCGAGCGGGCTGAGTGTGATCTTCGGGGCCATGCGTTTCCTGAATTTCGCCCACGGGGCCTTCTTCGCCATCGGCGGATACCTCACCTACAACTTCTTGAGCAACCTCCAGTTAACCCCGGTGCTCTTGATCGGGGGCGCCCTGCTGGCCGGTTTGGGTGTCGCAGTATTGGCTTACGTGAGCGAGGTGGTGGTCTTCCGCCGACTCTACAAGCTGCCGCCGATCGACTCCCTCCTGGGTACCTATGCACTCCTCCTGCTTCTGGAGGGTGCGATTCTGGTGGTCTGGGGACCCAACTCACTGTCGGTTCCCTATCCGAAGGGGCTGAACAGCACCGTGCGGATCGGTTCGGTGGACGTGCCGCAGTACAGCCTCCTCCTGATCGCGGTGGGTGTCATTGTGGTCGTGGCGATGACGTTGCTGCTCTACAAGACCTCGCTCGGCCTCGAAGTTCGTGCGCTGGCCGAAGACCGCACAATGACTCAGCTGCTGGGAGTGAACATCTCCGGGGTGTCCGCGAAGGTGATGTTGATCGGCGGTTTCCTGGCCGGGATCGGGGGCGCTCTAGCAGCACCGACTATCGCACTGACGCCGGATCTGGCGACCTCGTTCATCATCCAGGCGTTCGCCGTCGTCGTCGTCGGCGGACTGGGCAGCTTCTACGGAGCGCTCATCGCAGCCGTCGTCTTGGGCGTGACGCAGAGCGTCGTCGTGACCTACCTGCCCAGCGTGTCCGGAATCGCCTTCTATGCGACGATGTTCGCCATTCTTTTGTTCCGGCCGCAGGGCATCCTCGGAAAATCGAGCTTGGACATCTCATGAACGGAGCGCAACAGCCATGAGTGGAAAGCTCACGAAGGCCCCGACAACCGGCGGTCCGCGATCGTGGTCACGCTGGTTCACCACCGATCGACGTTGGGTAAAGATGTTGTGGATCGCCGCCGCGGTGCTGGCGATCGCGTACGTGGTGACTCAGGCGACCTCCGAAACCCCTCCGAGCTTCTTTGTCGAGATCGTGCTGGTACAGGTGCTGTATGCGATGAGCGTGAACATCCTCATCGGCTACGCTCACCTGCCGTCGTTCGGTCAGGCCGCCTTCTTCGGCACCGGGGCGTACGCGGCCGCCCTGACAATCCAGGGGGTACCGCTCTATGCGTCGCTGTTCCTCGCGGTGGCGGTTTCCGGGATTCTCGCCCTGCTTCTGGGGCTGCTCGCCGTACGGACAAGCGGCATCACCTTCGCGAACGTCACGTTGGCGTTCGGCCAAATGCTGTACTTGATCGCGGCCAACTCGGATTTGGTCGGCGGGGAGAACGGCCTGCTGGCGTCGCTGCCGTCGCAGGTGTCACCGCAGAGTTTCTGGCTGGTGATCGTCGGGTGTGTCACCGCGGGCTGCGCGGTGGTCTGGTGGATGTTCCGCACACCAACGGGTGAGACGATCCTGGCGATCCGTGACAATCCGGAACGGGCGAGCTCGCTCGGTATCTCCACGTTCCGCTACCGGCTGACCGCGTTCGTCGTGGCGGGCGCGCTGGCCGGACTGGCGGGCGCGCTGTACGCCTTCGCCACCGGCATCGTCACGGCCGACACACTGTATTGGACCCGATCGGGCGAACCGATCATCATGTGCCTATTGGGTGGGTCGAAAAAGTTCTTCGGCCCCATCATCGGCGCTGTCGCACTGACGACTCTGCTGCAACAGGTGGGTCAGGGCTCGACCAGCTACCTGATCTATGTCGGTGGAATCTTGTTGATCGTGCTGATTCTTTTGCCGCAGGGTTTGCTGAGCATCCCGGCGCGAATCCGGCAGATCTCCTCACGGTGGACCTCGTCGGGCCCGTCGGACACCACGAAAGCCGCCGCACTATGAACGAGCCAACACCGGTGCTCAGCCTCGAAGGCGTCAGCAAACGCTACGGCGGAAACCTCGCGGTGAACGATGTCAGCTTCACCGTGCCGCAGTCCTCTATTTACGCGGTCATCGGGCCCAACGGTGCGGGCAAGAGCACGCTTTTCGGCTTGATCGCCGGACAGCACCAAGCCGACGCCGGCAGGATCCGGTTGAACGGTCGCGATGTCACCAAGCACAAGGCGCGCACCCGAGCCCGCGAGGGCATCTCCCGCGCGTTCCAGGTGGCGCACGTCTTCACCTCGCGAACGGTGGAAGAAAACGTGCGAGTGGCCCTTATCGCCGCGAAGCGGAAATCGCACGTGTTCTGGGCCGCCGCCTCGACAATAGTGAAAGCAGACGAGGTTGCGGTGCTGCTGGATCAGGTGAAGCTTGGCGCTCTGGCCGCCCGCGAGGCCGGCGAGCTGGCCCAGGGCGACCGGAAGAAGCTTGAGATTGCGATGGGGCTGGCCTCGCACCCCACCCTGCTCCTGCTCGATGAGCCGACAGCGGGGATGACCCCCGATGAGACGGTGACGGTGATCGACCTGGTCGCCAGCGTGCAGAGTGCTACCGGCTGCTCGGTGCTGATCACCGAACACGATATGAAAGTGGTGTTCGGCCTCGCGCAGCAGGTGGTGGTGTTGGCGTCCGGTGCCGTTCTCGTGCAAGGCACCCCGGATCAAATCCGCAACAACAGCGATGTCAAGGCGGTGTATCTCGGTGGCCGATAAGTCGACAACACGAGCGGACGGAACCGGCGAACCGCTGCCTGCGGTGGCGCCTCGACGCAACCGGTTCGGCCAGCGTCAGAAGCCGAGCACCTCAGGATCATCGGCGCTGAGCGTTCGCGGATTGCACGCGTACTACGGTACGGCCCATGTGCTGCACGGTGTGGACTTTGAGGCGGTTGCAGGATCAGCCGTCGCAGTGCTCGGTCGCAACGGCGCCGGCAAATCCACCATGCTCAAATCCATTGCCGGGACCGCCGATATCACCAAGCACGGCGTCGTGCAGGTCGGGACCACACAGCTGCAGGGCATGCGTGCCGACCAGGTGGCGCGCTGCGGAGTGCAGTTGGTGCCGGAAGACCGCCGGGTGCTCGCGGGACTTTCCGTGCGGGAAAACCTTGAGCTTGCGGCACGAGGTGCCCACGTGGCTCGCGGAGTGGACTACCTCGCCAGAATCCTGGAGGTTTTCCCCGAGATGAAGGCATTCTTGAGTTCCGGAGGCGGCGAACTCAGCGGCGGCCAACAGCAGATGGTCGCCGTCGCACGGGCTCTCGTCGGCGAACCTCGCCTGCTGTTGCTAGACGAACCGTCGACCGGTCTCGCTCCGGTCGTGGTGGACCGCCTGCTGGAATCACTGCACAAGCTGCGCGCCTTCGGTGCGACGATGCTGGTCGCCGAACAGAACGTGAATTTCGCACTTGAAGTGTGCGACGAAGTGGTCATCCTCGAAAAAGGAATGCCGGTGTTCCGTGGCACCAAAGCCGAAGTGAACAGCAATCCGGAGCTCAAACGGGCGTACCTGGAAGTCTGAAACCAACCCCACCATAAGAAGGAGCAGATTCAATGATGAAAAGCGCTGAAATCGACATTGTCGACAACTATCTGAGGCTGTGCGAGGAACGGAAGCTCGACGAGGCGGCGAAGTACCTCGCCGCCGGGGTGCAATTGACCTTCCCCGGAGGAACCGTCTTCGACGATCTGCCCAGCATGGTCGCCGACGCCAGTATGCGCTACCACAGCGTACGCAAGCATCGCACCGAATTTTTCGTTGGCAAGCGTGCCAGTGACGGTGCAACGATGTGCATCTCCACCGGCACCCTGGACGGAACCACCCTGTGGGGGACGACGTTCACCGGGGTGCGCTACCTCGACCTGTTCATCATCGAGGATGGGCTGATCCACGAACAATATGTTTGGAACGATCTGGCCGAAACCGGCGTCGCGCCATTGCTCACCCAGCGCACGTCTACCGCCGCCGGAGCCTAAAGACACGCCGTGAACGACCTCGATCTGGGTGCGGAATTCATCCTCACCGCCGACCACGTCATCGCGAGCGATGACTTAACCCTGCTCAGCCCCGGGTACGTGCACGTCCGGGACGGCCTGATCATCGACGTCGGTGAGGGTGCGCCGCCGAGCCGGATTCGCACGGACCGGGTTCGGCTGCACAACCTGCCGGGACACCTGATCATGCCCGGGCTGATCAACTGTCACACCCACATCGGCGACACCGTCGTCAAAGAGCTGGGCTACGGGCTTCCCGCCACCGTCAATCTGCTCTGGCAGCCCGACGGACTGCGTCACGTGCGGATGGGCGCAATGTCCAGGGATGAGCGAGTGACCGGCATCCGACGCGCCCTGCGGCATGCCGTGGCGACGGGCACGGTAGCGTTGGCCGACTTCCGCGAGGGCGGCATCGACGGAGTGCTGGAACTGCGTGACGCCGCGGCAGGGCTACCGATCCGCTGCCTTGCCATCGCCAGATTCACCACCTACCCGCTCCACGACGACGCGGTGCTGCAGGATAATACCGCGGGACTTTCGGCTGCCCAGTTGGCGGAGATCGATGCCGCGCTGGATGTGGCGGACGGCTTCTCCCCGCTCTGGGCCAACGACACGACCGATCGTGGCCTTGCCCAGATCGCGCAACGGGTGCGCGCCCGCGGCAAGTTGCTGGCCACCCACGCCGGCGAAACGGCGCAATACCGAGAGATCTCGACCACCAGAACCGGCCACGGCGACGTGCAGCGGATCGCGGAATTCCTCCATCCCGACTTCGTGGTGCACATGACCTCCGCCACCGACGACGAGCTTGACCTCGCTGCGGCATCAGGAATTCCCCTGGTGATGTGCGCCCGCACGCAGGCGGCACTGGGATACGGCATTCCACCGTTCGTCCGCGCGGCACAGCGCGGAGCGCTACTCGGTCTCGGCACGGATAACGCGATGATCTCGAGCCCTGACCTGCTGGCAGAGCTGGAGTTCATGTCCCGGTCGCTGCGCAGTGCCGCCGCCGACCCGGCAGCCACCGACGCCACGGCCTTGTTGGCCGCCGTCACGATCAACGCGGCGCGCATGCTGAAGCTGGACCACGAACTCGGGTCGCTGACCGCCGGAAAGTCAGCCAGCCTGCTCGTGATCGACATGGAGTCGGACAATCTCGCGGGATCGGTGAACCCGGTTGCCAGCATTGTCGATCGGGCAAGTGCCACAGATCTGAAAACCGTGTTGGTGGGCGGTATGCTCGCGTACGGCGTGCTGCCAGCACCCGCAGACTGAGACCACGAAAGGGCAACTGTGATGAGCGGCTCCGTGGCGAACGCGCGAACGATCTCAACTGGGACCGAAACAGCAGATCGGGTGGCGGACATACTCCTGGCCCTGTCACGCGACGATTCGGCAATCGGGGTGAGCGCTATCGCTCGGGAGTTGAATCTCAGCAAGGCCGTCGTCCACCGCATTTTGCAGTCTCTCGCCTCACGCGACCTGGTCCGCATAGACCCCGCCTCTCGCGCCTACAGCCTCGGCCCCAGCGCGACTGCCCTCGGCGCCCGGGCGCTGCGCCAGCTGGATCTCAAAGTCGTTGCCCGTGACGACCTGGTCAGCCTGCGCAACGCGACTCGGGAAACCACCACGCTGTCGTTGCTGGTGGTGGACAAGCGCACCTACGTCGACCAGTACGAAAGCCCACAGGAAATCAAGATGACGGTGGAGCCAGGCCGCCTCTATCCGCTGCACGCAGGGGCATCCAGCCGCGCCATTCTCGCATTTCTTCCCGACGTGGATGTCACCAGGGTATTGGAGTCGAGGCTTGAGCCATTGACCGACGAGACGATCGACGATCTTGACGTTCTTAAAGAGCGGCTGGGGCAGGTTCGAGCGACCGGCTACGCCACCTCGCGGGGTGAACGTCAGTCCGGAGCCGGCTCGGTCGCAGCTCCGGTCTTTCGCGGCGACGGACGCGTGGTGGGTTCCATCAGCGTGTGCGGGCCGCTCGCCCGATTCGACACCCCGGCAGTGGAGCGGTACGTCCCGTTGGTCACCGCTGCCGCGTCACGAATTTCCGCCCGGCTCGGTTGGGACACTGTGCAGAAAATGCCGATTGCCCGGAAGAAACACTAGGTAACTCCAACCCCACTCGAACCGGCCGTGGCCGCTGACGGGTGACCCACGTATTTTTAGCGTTTCTCTTACCGGAACAGAAACGTTTCGATGTTTGTTGAAACTTTATTTTCTACTATCTGGGGAGGATCACTTCCCAACCGTTGCCTAATAAACTGTAGCAATCGTCGCGAGAGTGGGATAGAATTCGACATCGTAGACGTTTCTCGCAACGGAACGAACTTGGAGGCTCTCAAAGATGATGGCACTGGAAGGCGTGCGGGTTGTGGACGCGTCGACGATCCTCGCCGGACCCTTGTGCTGTCAGATCTTGGGCGATTTCGGTGCCGATGTGATCAAGATTGAGCACCCGGTGCGTGGTGACAGCATGCGTGGTCATGGTGGGCAGAAGGATGGCGTCTCGCTGTGGTGGAAAGAGATCAGTCGCAATAAGCGGACCTTGGGCCTCAATCTAGGCAAGCCAGATGGCGCCGCGGCGTTCTTACGTCTGGCCGCCACCGTCGACGTTGTGGTGGAGAATTTTCGGCCCGGGACGCTCGAGCGTTGGGGTGTCGGGCCGGAAGAGTTGCATGCGGTGAACCCGGGGCTGATCCTGGTTCGTCTCACCGGTTTCGGGCAGAAGGGCCCCTACTCGTCGCGGCCGGGCTTTGGCACGTTGGCGGAGGCGATGAGCGGCTTCGCGTACCTCACCGGGTCACCGGATGGTCCGCCCACGTTGCCTGCGTTCGGACTGGCCGACAGCATTTGCGGTATCGCCGCGTCCACGGCGACGATGATGGCGCTGCGGCATCGGGACACGAATGGCGGCGGGGGGCAGGTCATCGACCTGAGCATTCTCGAGCCCATTATGACCGCGGTCGGCCCGGGTCCGACGATCTACGATCAACTGGGCACGGTGGAAGAACGCCACGGCAACCGCTCGACGAACAACGCGCCACGGAACACGTATCAAACCCGTGATGGCGCGTGGGTGGCAGTGTCCAGCAGTGCGCAGAGCATCGCCGAGCGAGTGATGACGACGGTGGGGCATCCGGAACTGCTGAGCGAGCCGTGGTTTGCGACTGGCCATGGCCGCGCCGAGCACGTGGATCTGATCGACGGTTACGTCGCCGCCTGGATTGCCGAGCGCGATCGGGCCGAGGTGCTTGCGGTCTTTGAAAAGGCTGGCGGGGCGGTCGCGCCGGTCTACAGCGCCAAGGACATCGTCGAAGACCCGCACATCCGTCAAACGGACATGCTCGTCAAGGTCGACGACACGGACCTCGGGTCCGTTCTAATGCACAACGTGATGTGGCGGATGTCCGAATCGCCCGGCGCGATCCGGTTCACCGGGCGTGCCCTGGGCGCCGACACCGACGCCATCATGGCCGATGAACTGGGTTACAGCGCAGCACAGATATCCGCGATGAGACAAGAAGGAGTGATCAGATGAGCGATGCTCTTCTCGATGCCGTGCGCGGCGGGGTTCGGCTATACGACCTCGGTCGACCGCTTTTCACCGGGATGCCACAATCCCCCAACCATCCCAAGTTCACACACGCTCTGCCGCGGAGACACGGCGACAAGGTACGTCCCGACGGAGGTTCGGCGGCCAGTGATCTGCTGGTGATGGGCACTCACGTGGGTACGCACATTGATGCCCTGGCCCACGTTTCCCACCTCGGCAAGTTGCACGGCGGCGCCGATGCGAACAAGGTCAAGGACGGCGGATACCCCGATCACGGTGTGAACACCATCGCGCCGATGGTGGGTCGCGGCGTGCTGTTGGACATCCCGCGGGCCTTGGGCCTTGAGGTGTGTGCCCCCGCGTATGAGATCACCCCTGCCGATCTTCAGTCCGCGGCGGCGCAGGAGAATCTCGAATTCGGATCTGGTGACGTGGTGCTGATCCGTTCGGGGTGGGGTCGCCGATTCGCCGAGGGGACGAAGTCGTACCTCGGTAAAGAAACCGGCGTGCCCGGTGTCGGGGAAGCCGGCGCACGCTGGCTGGGCGATCACGGCATCCTCGCCGCGGGCGCCGATACCATCGCGTTCGAACAGTTGCCTGCCGGTGCCGGCCATGCGGTTTTGCCGGCGCACCGCGTGCTTCTGGTTGAGCACGGCATCTACATCATCGAAGCGCTCGACTTGGAAGAACTGGCGGACTCCGGAACACACGAATTCACCTTCATCCTCGTGCCGCTGAACCTGATCGGCGCCACCGGGTCACCGGTGCGCCCGCTGGCGGTGGTGACGCATGACTGAGCCGACACTGGCCGCTCACTTGGCGGCTTTCGCGGCGGCGACGACCTACGAACGTCTTCCCGCCGAGGTGGTTGACAGTGTGCGCAAACGCATCCTGGACTGCCTTGGCATCTGCATCGCGGCGACCGCGCTGGATACCAGCCGCGCTGCAATGGCCTGGGTCAGTGCCCAGGGCGGCACCTCCCAGGCCACAGCAATCGGGATCGACAGCGGCGTTCCCGCCGTGCAGGCGGCGTTCGTCAACGGTGTGCTGGCGCACTCGCTGGACTACGACGACACCCATCTGCCCTCCGTGTTGCATCCGAGCGCCTCGGTGATTCCCGCCGCCCTGGCAGCCGCGCAAGCCAGCGGCGCCGGCGGCCGGGAGACCATCGCGGCGATCGCGGTGGGCCTGGAAGTCTGCGTGCGGATCGGCATGGCCGGGTACGATCGGCCCGGACGCACGTCGGTCTTTTTCGAACACGGCCAGCACGCGACCTCGATCTGTGGGGCGATGGGCGCCGCAGTGGCTGCCGGAATGCTCCTCAAACTGGACGAAAACGCTCTGGTAGACGTGCTCGGAGTGGCGGCCTCCATGGCCTCGGGCATCATCGAGTCGAACCGAACCGGCGGCACGGTCAAACGGATGCACTGCGGGTGGGCGGCCCACGCCGGCGTGTCGGCGGCGCAGTTGGTGGCCCTGGGCTTCACCGGCCCGCCCACGGTACTCGAGGGGCGGTTCGGGTTCTTTCAAGCCTGGTTGCACGGCAAATACAACCCCGACGAAATCACCGACGGGCTGGGCACCGTCTGGTCCGTTCCTGGTATCTTCTTCAAACCGTATCCCGCCAACCACTTCACCCACGCCGCGATCGACGCCGCACTGGCACTTCGGGCGCAGGGCATCACCCCGGAGGACGTCGAATCGATCACCGTCGGGGTCGCCGCCTCAACCGTGCGCACCGTGGGTGAGCCGATCGAGGTCAAGCGGGCCCCGACCACCGGATACATGGCGCAGTTCAGCGCCCCCTTCGTGGTGGCCGCAGCTCTGCTCGGCGGACGCGGACTGGGGCTCGGTCTGGACGACTTCACCGACGCTGCCGCCACCGACCCTGAGCACCGCGCGCTGATGGCGAAGGTGAGCGTGCTCGCCGATGCCGAGTGCGATGCGATCTTCCCCCACCAGTTCCCGGCGGTGTTGAGGCTGCGCACCACCGACGGCCGCGAACTGGTGGAGAAAGTCCTGGCCAACCGTGGCGGTCCGCAGCGTCCGCTGAGCTACGACGAACTCGGCACGAAGTTCCGGGACAACGCGTCACGCGTTCTCGACGACGGATCGGTCGAGCACATCCGCGCCGTCGTCGCACACTTTGAAGACCTCGATGAATTAGGAACACTGCTCGGACCGCTGGCCGGCTTACCCCTGTCTGCGCAATCCGCGCGGTAACGAAACACGCACGAGAACAATACGGAGGACACTGATGCCTGAATTCGACCTACTGGTCAAGAACGTCCGCGTGGTACGACCGGACACAAGCGAGATCGGCGATCTCGATATCGCGGTGCGCGACGGCGTTGTCGCCGCGCTGGAGCACGACATTGCCGCGGACCGCGCCGCGACAGTCGTCGATGGCGGAGGAAAGCTTGCGTTCCCCGGAGTGGTGGATGCACACCAGCACTGGGGCATCTACAACCCGCTGGAGGAGGACGCCCGAACCGAGAGCCGCGCGGCCGCCCAGGGCGGCGTCACCACGGGGATCACCTACATTCGCACCGGCCAGTACTACATGAACCAGGGCGGGCCATACTCCGAGTTCCTGCCGAAGGTGCTGGATGCGTGCGCCGGGCGGTCCTTCATCGACTACGCCCTCCATGTGGCGCCGATGATGAATCAACACATCGACGAACTGCCGTCGATCGTGAAGGACTTCGGCATCACCTCCTTCAAAATCTTCATGTTCTACGGCGGGTTCGGCCTACACGGTGCGTCGTCAAGCCAACGCGAGTTCCTCATGATTCCCGAGGACGAGTCCTACGACTACGCGCACTTCGAGTTCGTGATGCGCGGCATCCAGCGGCTGCGCGAGCAGCTGCCGGAGCTGGCGG
>JBDTBD010000030.1:0-12432 GCA_039924285.1 Terrimesophilobacter sp.
GTCGTGCGGGCGAAGCCGGGGGAGAGCGTTGTCGGCCTCTCCGGTGATTTCGACTTCCAGTTCTTGATTGAAGAGCTCGCCGTGGCAGCCCAACATCACCTTCCCTACATCCATGTCGTGGTCAATAACTCGTATCTTGGCCTCATCCGCCAAGCGCAGCGCGGGTTCGACATGGACTACCAGGTATCTCTTGCGTTTGAGAACATCAATTCTCCCGAGACCGATGGTTACGGAGTCGACCATGTGAAGGTGGTTGAGGGGCTCGGTTGCAAGGCCATCCGGGTGAAAGATCCTGCCGAGCTTGCCGGAGCATTCGAGAAGGCGAAAGCCTTGAAGGCGGAGTTCAACGTGCCCGTCATTGTCGAGGTGATTCTCGAGCGAGTAACGAACATCGCTATGGGGCCTGACATCGATCAGATCACTGAGTTCGAGGACCTTGCAGAAAATCGCGAGGACGCCCCCACTGCAATCATCCCGTTGAGCGTCTGAAAGCGCGCTTGCCTATTTCCAAAATGTAAACAACAACATCCACATCACGAAAGTAATGTGATTCAGCGGTGCACAACAGCCCATAAACTAGGACTACGCGGTGTGTCGAAAGCGAGGCGCGTTATGGCGGACAAAACCCGCTCAACTAAAGTCAAGGCCCAGAGTCTTCCTGGAAATGAATCCGCGGAAGTCTTGCGAGGGTATTACGAGCAGATGGCCCTGGTGCGAGCATTCGAGCTGCGCGCCAGCGAGATGTACGCGAGGGCCAAGATCGGTGGCTATTGCCACCTGAACCTCGGCGAGGAAGCCACAGTGATCGGCCTGGTGGCCGCGCTGGAGGCACGGGACTATCTCTACGTCAGTTATCGCGACCATGGGTACGCACTGGCCCGCGGTATGCAGCCAGGGGCTGTGATGGCGGAACTGTTCGGCAAGAGCACCGGCGTTTCCGGCGGCCGCGGTGGTTCCATGCACATGTTCGACATGGACTTGCGAATGCTGGGCGGCTACGGAATCGTCGGCGGTCAGATCCCACCTGCCACTGGAGCGGCTCTTGCCGTCAGCTACCGCAGTGAGGCCGGTCCGGACTCCGAAGCGGTGATGTGCCTGCTCGGCGACGGCACGACAAACATTGGCGCGTTCCACGAGTCCTTGAACCTCGCAGGACTGTGGAACCTCCCCATCGTGTACGTCATCATGAACAACAAGCTCGGCATGGGCACTCCGGTCGCGCTCGCAGCAGCAGAGCCTGATCTCTACCAGCGCGGTTGGTCCTACCGCATCGAGGGGGAGCGGGTCGACGGAGACGACCCGATCGCGGTTCGCGACGCCGCTCGCAAAGCGTTAGAGATCGCACGAGTGCAGCGCAGGCCGCGCATTCTCGAAGCGACAAGCTTTCGGCTGCGCGGACACTCCGTAGTCGACCCGGCCCGGTACCGGTCCAAGGAAGACAACGAGGCCGCCCGCAGCGCCGATCCGGTTCCCTTGTTCCGGGGGCGGTTGATCGACTCGGGAGTTATCGATTCTGCGCAGGCTGATGAGATCGACGCCAAAGCGGAAGCGCGGGTCACCGAAGCGGTTGCCTTCGCCGACGACAGTCCGGATCCCAAGGTCGAGAACCTGTTCGACTACACGTACGCGACTGCCGTCGCGAATGCGTCCACCGCGCTTCCCGGCGATCCGGTGGTGACGCTCTCATGACGAACGAGGCCAAAACGAACGACAGCATTCAGAAATCCGATGATGGCCCGCGCGTCATCACCTACCGACAAGCGCTCAACGAGACGCTTCGCACCGAGTTGCTGCGCGACGAGAACGTCTACCTCATCGGCGAAGAGATCGGCGTTTTCGAGGGGTCGTACAAGATCACGGCCGGACTCTTAAAGGAGTTCGGTCCGAAGCGGGTTGTCGACACCCCCATTGCGGAGGAAGGGTTCGTCGGAGCAGCGATTGGCTCCGCGATGCTCGGGCTGCGCCCGGTCGTCGAGATCATGACGATTAACTTCAGCCTCATCGCGATCGACCAGATCGTGAACCACGCCGCGAAGATGCACGCCATGTTCGGCGGCCAGGTCAACGTGCCGATGGTCATCCGCACCCCGGGCGGCGGCGGTCAGCAACTGGCCGCAACCCACTCGCAAAACCTGGAGGTCTGGTACGCCCACATCCCGGGACTCAAGGTCGTCGCACCGTCCACGCCAGCGGATGCGAAGGCATTGCTCACTGCCGCGATCCGCGACGACGATCCGGTGATCTTCCTGGAAAACCTCGGCCTCTACAACCTCAAGGGTGAAGTGCCCGACGGCGAGCAGGTCGCCGAGATCGGCAAGGCTGCTGTCGTCAAGCCGGGTACCGACCTGACGCTGATCAGCTATTCGCGCGGCATGGTCACCGCATTGGAGGTCGCCAAGCAGTTCGAAAGTGAAGGCGTCTCCATCGAGGTCGTCGATCTGCGTAGCTTGCGCCCGCTGGACCGCGACACCGTGTGCGCCTCGGTGCGTAAGACGAGCCGCGCGGTCATATTCGAGGATGACTTGCTCACCTATGGGATCGGGGCGGAAATCTCGGCCACCATCGGTGAAGGAGCCTTCGACTTCTTGGATGCGCCGGTGCGCCGCGTCGCCGCCGCCGAGGTACCACTGCCGTACGCCAAGCCGCTCGAGTTGGCGGCGATCCCCGATGCGGCCGACCTGATCAAAGTGATCCGTGAGGTACTCGATGCCACACGGTTCGAACGCTAGGAGGCGCACATGCCTGAGGTAATCATGCCCCGTCTGTCTGACACGATGGAAGAGGGCGAACTCACTCGCTGGCTCAAGAACGTCGGCGACGAGATTCACAAGGGCGACGTGCTCGCCGAGATCGAAACCGACAAGGCGACGATGGACCTCGAAGCCTTCGAGAACGGTGTGCTCGAGAAGCAACTCGTCACCGCGGGCACCGTTGTGCCGATCGGCCAGGCCGTGGCAGTGATCGGAGACGGAAGCAACGTCGCCACTTCGGCTGGCGAGCCGAACGATGCGAAGAAGTCCGCACCCGCCGAGTCGGAACCGGAGACGCCCGAATCCGCAGCTGAGGAGTCTGCCGCCACACAATCTACCGAGCACGAACCGGAACAGAGCGAGTCGACGCAGGAACGCGGCCACGCTTCTGGTCCGGAGGCCGCACCGGCCCCCGGCGCCGCCTCACGCGCCCTGCGCACCTCGCCGCTGGCCCGCAAGATCGCCCGCGAACACGACATCGATCTCGACTCGGTGACTGGCACGGGCCCCCAGGGGCGCATCGTGCGCGCGGACATCGAAGCGGCTATCGCCGCCGGTCCGAGCGCTGAGGCGGCACCGGCTGCAGCCGCGCAGGCGGGACCGGACACCGTTGAGGTGCCGATCAACAAGATCCGCAAGGTCACTGCTCGTCGGCTCACCGAGAGCCAAGCCGTCCCGCACTTCTTCCTTACCAACGTGGTGGATGCCGGCAAGCTCATCTCATTCCGTAAGGACATCAACGAATCGCTGGCGGCATCCGGCGGCAAGGTCAGCATCAACGACCTCATCGTGCGCGCCGTCGCCGTGGCGCTGCGTGCGCATCCGGACGTCAACTCCTCCTGGGGTGGCGACAAACTACTGCGCCACAACCGGATCAACATCGGCATCGCGGTAGCGGTGCCCGACGGACTGATCGTGCCGGTCGTGCAGGACGCCGATCGGAAGTCGCTCGGTGAGATCGCGAAGACCACGGTCGCCCTGGCGGAGAAGGCCCGTGCCGGCAAACTCAAGCTCGACGAAATGAGCGGCGGAACCTTCACCATCAGCAACCTCGGCATGTTCGGCATCGACGAGTTCACCGCGGTGATTAACCCGCCGGAGGCCGCGATTCTCGCGGTCGGTGCGGCAGCCCCGGTGCCGGAGGTGCGCGACGGCCAACTCGTCGAGGTGCCGAAGATGAAAATCACCATGACCGTCGACCATCGGGTGCTTGACGGCGCGACGGCGGCGGCGTTCCTGCGCGACCTGAAGGGCATCCTCGAGGCACCGTTGACGATCGTGTTGTAACCGGAGAGCCGGGAAAGCGTCCAACGCCGTCTCCGGTGGCTCGCCGTAAGCTGGGAGAATCCGCACAGAGTGCTGCGGAATTCTTGGAGAGCTGCGCTATGACTGACGAGTCCGTTTACCAACACACCACGCGAGAGGTCGCCCAGCGACGCAAGGAACTCGCCCCGGACATCCATGACGCCTTCGAGGCGTTCAGCCAACAGGTGTTCGCGGACGGCGCCTTGCCGGAAAAGACGAAGCAACTCATCGCGGTCGCCGTTGCGCACGTAACCCAGTGCCCGTACTGCATCCAGGGCCACACAAAGCTGGCCAAGCGCAAGGGCGCGAGCTCGGAAGAGATCATGGAGGCCATCTGGGTTGCCGCCGAGATGCGTGCTGGCGGCGCGTACGCGCATTCGGCGATTGCCCTGCGCGCACTGGGCGAAGGTGTTCCGGAAGCCGCCCACGAGCCACACGCGCACGCCTGACGACGGCACCAGCGGGACCGGCGAATGACCCGATGAAGAGCTGGCTGACCGGTGCCGTCCGGCGACTGCCGCCGGGTGCGTTCGCGTTCGTGATGGCGACCGGAATCGCCTCGTCAGCGTTCGACCTCGTCGGTCAGGGCGTGATTTCGGTGACGCTGCTGCTGGTGGCGTTGATCGGGCTGGCTCTGCTGACGATCGCGATCGTGTGGCGGGTGTTGGCGTACCGCGCGGACCTGCTGCGGGATGTCGGCGAGCCGAGTCGCACGTTTGGTTTCTTCACTGTGGTCGCCGCTATCAACGTCGTCGGAGTGCGGCTGTACACGCCGGATGCGCCCCTCGCCACCATCGTGTTGGCCGCGCTCAGCGTGCCCCTGTGGTTGCTACTGACCTACGGTGTGCCCGGCACCCTGATTCTTCGGGACCGGGACAGCCCGGTCTCCGCCGAGGTTGACGGCAGTTGGTTTTTGTGGGTGGTGGGCACCCAGTCGCTCGCCACCGCCGCGGCGGCACTCGACGAACACGCGGACAGCGCCGTGCTGGCGGATGCCGCAGTGGCGCTGTGGGGCATCGGCGTGATGCTGTACGTAATGCTGGCCACCCTGGTCACGCTCCGCCTGCTCACCACCCGACGCGACCCGCACAAGCTCGGACCGTCGTATTGGATCTACATGGGCGCGACGGCGATCACGGTGCTGGCGGGCTCCCGCATCTTGGCGCTGTCTCCTGACCTGCCGGTGCTGGTGGCGACTGCGGCGTTCGTTTCCGGGTTCACCTATGTCTTGTGGGCGTTCGGGATGTGGTGGATACCGTTGCTGGTCGTGTTCGGCGTGTGGCGACACGCGGTGCGCCATGAGCCGGTGCGGTACGAATCGGAGCTTTGGAGCATCGTGTTCCCGCTCGGAATGTATTCGGTCGCGAGCATGCACTTCGGAGGGGTGGCCGAGCTGCCTGTGCTGGTGGGCATCGGCGAAGTGGGTACCTGGATCGCCGGACTCGCCTGGCTTGTCGTGACGACTGCGATGGTGGCATCCGTTCGCACCGGACGGACCACGCGCCCGAGCCCGTTGCGGTGAGTGTTCCCGTTGCGGACGAAAGTGTCCGTTGCACCGGGCACACTAAGCCGGAACGGGAACAGTTGCACGAGGTTCCCAGGCAGTTTTCGGTAGGATACCGGTGGCTCCTCGCGTGGCGCCATCCAGGCCAACTCCCCCAGGACGGAAACGTAGCAAGGGTAACCGGGCTCTGACGGGTGCGCGGGGAGTCCTTCACACCGGGCCGGGCGCTCCTGGCGCGGGGGCGCACGATCGTCGGCATCCGCACCGTAGTCTTGATGGGTGGCCCGCAGCATCTATATCGCATCGATCGAAGGTCATTCCGGCAAGTCGACGATCGCTCTCGGAGTTCTGGATGCACTCAGCCACCGGGTCAGCCGCGTCGGAGTATTTCGACCCGTGGCTCGGTCCATCCAAGAGCGCGACTACGTTCTGGAACTGCTCCTGGCCGCCGGCACCGCGGAACTGAGTTTCGACGACTGCATCGGCGTCACCTACGATGACGTGCACGCGAATCCGGAGGCAGCGCTCTCGCGGATCATCGAACGTTACAACGCGGTCGAGCGAGTCTGTGACGCGGTTGTGATCGTTGGTAGCGACTACACGGACGTTGCCACTCCGACCGAACTCAGCTTCAATGCCCGCGTCGCCGCCAATCTGGGGGCACCGGTGCTGCTCGTGCTCACCGGACGCGACCTGGATGAGGTGGCCGGCCGAAGCGCCGACCAGCTGCGGCAGATCGCGGAAATCACCATGCCAGAGCTTGCTGCCGCTCACGCCGCGGTGCTCGCCGTCGTGGTCAACCGTGTCGACGCCACGCGTCTTGACGACATCACCCGGTCGGTGTCGGCGGCGGCACACGTCCCGGTGTGGTCGATCCCGGAGGATCGGGTACTGGTGGCACCGACCGTCGGCACCATCATGGCCGCGTGCGACGGGCGCCTGGTCAAGGGCGACCCGGCACTGCTGCAGCGTGAAGCACTCAGCGTGGTGATCGCCGGAATGTCGATGGAAAACGTGCTGACCCGTCTGGACGACGGAGCCATCGTCGTGGTCGCGGGTGATCGCAGCGAGGTGCTGCTTGCCCTGCTGATGGCCAACGCCTCCGGCACTTTCCCGTCGCTGGCCGGAGTGGTGTTGAACGGCGGATTCGCGATCTCCGCGACGATCGAGAAACTCATCACGGGACTAGACCCGGGCCTGCCCATCATCTCCACCGACCTCGGCACGTTCGATACCGCCCAGCGGATCGCACAGTCTCGCGGCAAACTCGCCGCCGATTCGCAGCGCAAATATGACACCGCCCTGGCCTTGTTCGAACAGCACGTGGACGCAGCGGTGCTCTTGGATCGGCTGGACGTCGGCCACTCCGATGTCGTGACGCCTCTGATGTTTGAATTCGGCCTGATCGAGCGGGCGCGCTCCGACATCCGGCATATCGTCCTTCCGGAGGGCGGCGACGATCGGGTGTTGCGGGCTGCGAGCACGCTGCTTGGGCGGGGTGTGGCAAAACTCACTATCCTCGGTGACGAGCCGGAGGTGCGCACCAGGGCCGCGGAACTCGGTCTGGACATTTCGGCGGCCACCGTGCTCAGCCCGCTCGAGCCGGGGCTGCGGGAGCGCTTTGCCCAGGAATACCTGCGGCTACGAGAACACAGGGGCATGACGATCGAGGTGGCCAGGGAAACCGTCACCGACCCGTCCTACTTCGGCACCATGATGGTGCACCTCGGGCTCGCCGACGGAATGGTGTCCGGCGCCGCCCACACGACGGCGCACACCATCCGGCCCGGCTTCGAGATCATTAAGACCAGCCCCGGCGTGTCCATCGTCTCGAGCGTTTTCTTTATGGCCTTGGAAGACCGCGTGTTGGTCTACGGGGACTGCGCCGTCGTTCCGGACCCGACGGCGGAACAACTGGCCGACATCGCAGTGTCCTCCGCCGACACGGCCGAGCAGTTCGGCGTCGCACCCAAGCTGGCAATGCTGTCGTATTCGACGGGCGAGTCCGGCACAGGAGCGGACGTGGACAAGGTGCGCTCGGCCACAGCGCTGGTGCGCTCGCGGCGACCGGACCTGGCCGTGGACGGACCGATCCAGTACGACGCGGCAGCGGATGCGGCGGTCGCGGCGGCGAAATTGCCGAACTCCGAGGTGGCCGGGCGGGCCACAGTGTTCATCTTCCCCGACCTCAACACCGGTAACAACACCTATAAGGCGGTGCAGCGCAGCGCCGGGGCGGTGGCCATCGGACCTGTGCTGCAGGGGCTGCGCAAGCCGATCAATGATCTGTCCCGCGGCGCGCTCGTGCAGGACATCGTCAATACCGTTGCGATCACGGCGATCCAGGCGCAAACCGCGACCGACGGGACAAACCGGTGAGCCGCGTACTCGTCATCAACACGGGTTCGTCGTCCCTCAAGTACCAGCTCATCGAGATGACGACCGAACGGATGCTGGCCAGCGGCCTCGTGGACCGAATCGGCGAGGCGCACAGCGTCGCCAGGCACACGCTGTCGTTGCCCGATGAGTCCTTTGCCCCCCACGAGCGGCAGCTCCCGGTCCCGGACCACACCGCCGCGTTCGCGGTCATGCTCGAGGCGTTCGCTGCGCACGGTCCGGACCTCGACTCGAATCCGCCCCTGGCGATCGGCCACCGCGTCGTGCACGGCGGAGACCGGTTCGCACAGCCCACCCTGATCACCG
Organism: Terrimesophilobacter sp.; assembly: GCA_039924285.1. Taxonomy (GTDB): domain Bacteria; phylum Actinomycetota; class Actinomycetes; order Actinomycetales; family Microbacteriaceae; genus Parafrigoribacterium. The sequence goes on from JBDTBD010000030.1 coordinate 8,263, forward strand.
ACGAGGTGACCCGTCACATCGACGAGTTGTCCGCGTTGGCGCCGCTGCACAACCCGCCGAATCTGGCCGGCATCGTCGCAGCGCAGGCATCCTTCCCCGACCTGCCGCATGTCGCGGTCTTCGACACCGCATTCCACCAGAACCTCCCGCCCGCCGCCTACACCTACGCGATCGACGCCGCGTTGGCCGCCGAGCACGGCATCCGCCGTTACGGCTTCCACGGCACGTCGTTCGAGTTCGTCACGGATGCGGCGGCCACGCTGCTCGGCCGGCCGATTGCCGACCTCAAACTCATCGAGCTGCACATCGGCAACGGCGCCTCGGCGTGCGCGGTCGACGGTGGACGATCGGTGGAGACGTCCATGGGATTGACCCCGCTCGAGGGACTGGTCATGGGCACCCGGCCCGGTGACATTGATCCCGGCGTGCTCATCCACCTGGGACGGTCCGGGATGGGCTTCGCCGAGATCGACGATCTGCTCAGCCACCACAGCGGCCTGTTCGGCCTCACCGGTCACGGCGACGTGCGCGACGTGCTGGCGGCTGCCGAAGCAGGAGACGCCACTGCGCAGCGTGCCTTTGACGTGTACCTGCACCGGATCAGGCACTACGTCGGCGCCTACCTCGCGCAGCTCGGCGGTGCGGATGCGATCGTGTTCACCGCGGGAGTGGGGGAGAACAACGCGGCGGTGCGTGCCGGGTCACTGGCGGGATTGGAAGGCCTCGGCATCCGGATCGACGCACAGCGCAACGAATCACCGTCGCGGGAGGCACGCGTGGTTTCCGCTGACGACTCGCGGATCGCGGTGCTGGTGGTCCCCACGAATGAGGAACTCGAGATCGCGCGGCAGACGCTGTCGGTAGTCCAGCGCTAAACGAGGATCGCGTGCGGACACGCCGCATCTCGTGGCGCTTTGGCTCGGCGTGTCGCCTCTCATCCGGTTTTGGCTACAGGGGGTCTGCGTAGCCGACGAGCACACGTCCGATGCGCCGGCTCCGCTCGCGCCGAGCATCCGCGACGGTGCGCTCGATCACGGCGAGAGTCTGCTGCCAGGATTCGTGGATGTACGCCGGTCTCAGCCGCAACACCGGGCGGCCGAAGCCGGCGACATGGCGGTCGCGGTCCCGGTCGATGGTGTATTGGTCATTGCCGTCGTGCCAGCGCTGACTGTCGACTTCCAGGCCGACGCAGTCTTCCACGACGAGGTCCTCGTGCCCCATCCCTGGAACGTTGCCCTGTGCCACGACGTCGTATCCGTACCGCTGCAGTCGCAGTCGCACGATGGTTTCGTTGCCCGAACCGCTGTTCACGACCAGGCGCCGGATGCCGTCCTGCAGCCGTCGGGGAGCGAGACGACCCAGCCGGCGCACCTCCCGTTCCGACAGAAACCCTTCGTGGATTGCCGACTCCATCGCCGCGATGGCATTTTCTTCGTCGAGGCACCACATCGCTTGCCACAGTGCCTGCAACGGCGTCACCCGCCACCGTGAGGCCATGCCGTAGCGAGCGATTTCCCAGTGCAATCGTGCCACCGACGGTCTCCCCGAGTGAGTTGGGGGAACCTGAACGTGCACGAGCTCCTTGTCAGCGCGCGACCCGGCCCACACGCCGGCTGCGGCGAGCACCGACACGCAGGTGAGTGCACCTCCGATCCGTGCGGCATGAGCGGTGGCTTCGTCGAGGTGCGGACACGCGTACGTGCCACGCCGCAGGCGGATGATGGCGCCACTCTGGACTGCGGCACGAAGCGTCGCCGCAGTCACGCGCGAACGCAGTTGCCTGGTGGAAGCGACGTGGCCCAACTGGCAGAGGACGAGCATGGCGGCAGTGTCCTCGCATCCGTCGCCGTGTGGACGCAGCATGGCTGCGACAGTGCAAACCTCGCCGGATGGCTACCTGGGGAGGAGGGGACCAGTGCTGCGCTTAACGAGGAGACCCTGCCGACACGCCGTATTCCGCGGCGCCGCAACGCGGCGTTTCTCCGGTCATCCTCGTTGCGGTCGCAGCGCAACAGGGCGCTCGGGAGCGCGGCGGGAACTGTCGGGTGCGCCAAGTAACATTGGGTCGTGGTTACCGCCCTCTACCGCCGCTACCGGCCCGAGACCTTCGCCGAACTCATCGGCCAGTCTCAGGTGACCGAGCCGCTCATGACCGCGCTGCGCACCAACCGGGTAAACCATGCCTATTTGTTCAGCGGCCCACGCGGATGCGGCAAGACCACGTCAGCGCGCATTCTCGCCCGCTGCCTCAACTGCGCTCAAGGCCCCACTGACACCCCCTGCGGCGTCTGTGACTCCTGCGTCGAACTGTCCCGAGACGGTGGTGGGTCACTGGATGTCGTCGAGATCGACGCCGCAAGCCACAACGGCGTCGACGACGCCCGTGACCTGCGCGAGCGCGCCGTGTTCGCCCCCGCCAGGGATCGCTATAAAATCTTCATCCTCGACGAAGCCCACATGGTCACACCGCAGGGTTTCAACGCGCTGCTCAAGATCGTCGAGGAGCCGCCGGAGCACGTCAAGTTCATCTTTGCCACCACCGAGCCCGAAAAGGTGATCGGCACCATCCGATCCCGCACGCACCACTACCCGTTCCGGCTGGTGCCGCCTGCCCAGATGCTCGAGTACGTGGACCAAATTTCCCGCAGTGAGAAAATCGATGTCGAACCCGGCGTGTTGCCGCTCGTGGTGCGCGCCGGCGGCGGATCGGTGCGTGACACCCTGTCCCTGCTGGACCAACTCATCGCAGGCTCGGAAGCATCGTCGGTGCAGTATGAACGCGCCGTCGCCCTGCTCGGCTACACCCACGCCGCGTTGCTCGGCGAGGTGGTCGAGGCGATCGGGACGAGGGATGCCGCCGCCGCGTTTGCCGCCGTCGATCGCGTCATTCAGACCGGCCAGGACCCGCGGCGCTTTGTGGAGGACCTGCTGGAACGGCTCCGCGACCTGATCATCGTCGCCGCCACCGGCGGCGGTGCTGCGGCCGTGTTGCGCGGCGTGCAACAGGACGAACTGGATCGGATGGCGAAGGAAGCCGCGCTGTTCGGCGTCGCGGAACTGAGCCGTGCCGCCGACGTCGTCAATGCCGCGCTCACCGAAATGACCGGTGCGACCTCGCCACGGCTACACCTTGAATTACTTGTCGCACGGGTGCTGCTCCCGTCGAGCGACGACACCGAACGCGGCACGCTCGCCCGACTCGAGCGACTCGAGCGCCGCATCGGAGTTGTTCCGGATGGCGTTGCGAAGCCTGCCGTCGAGCCTCACGCCACGACACACGCCGAGGTGCGCATGGACGCTGCGCCAGCGGCGCCCGCAGGCGCGGTGGTTGCGCCGGCCGATCCGCCGCGAGCGGCTGCCACCCCGACGCCTGTTGCGGAACCGCCGGCCGGACCGGTCACCCTGCAACAGGTGAAGGACGCGTGGCCAGAGATCCTCAAGGTCGTCGAGGACGCCAAGCGCACCGCCTGGATGGTTCTTGCCACGGCGAGTCCCCGCGAACTGCGCGACAACAACGTGCTCGTCTTGACCTTCCCCAGTCAAAAAGACGTCGACGGGCTGAAGGAGCGATCGGTCCCTGGACAGGGAATCGGCGACTACCTCAAGCAGGCCACCTTTCAGGTGCTCGGCATCCGACCGGCTCTGGTCGCGAAGGTCGATCCGAAGCCCGCCGCGGGGAACTCGACGCAGCAAGACCCGCCGGACGAGCCGGAACCTGAAGACACCGGTGGGCCGGAGCCAACCGAGCCTGACGTGCAAGACGCGCTCCCCGAAGGCACCACCTGGTACACCGCGCCGGTACCAGAGTCCGACAGCTCCCAGCAGGCACAGCCCGCTCCGACATCGCCCGCACGGGCGAAGGCGGAGGTAATTCCTGAGCCCGCCGCGGAGCGTCAGGAGCAGACACCGGCCGTACCAGGGCCGGTCGCACCAGAGCCGGCTGCTCCAGAGCCGGCCACAACCAAGGCTGCACTGCAACCGCGGCAACGCTACGGCGAATCGGTCGTACGCGAGATTCTCGGTGCCAGTTTCATCGAAGAGCAGACCATAGAACCCGTCGTCACGCCGAAGGAATTCTGAGAGTGTACGAAGGTATTGTCCAAGAATTGATCGACGAGCTCGGGCGGCTTCCCGGTATCGGCCCGAAGTCTGCCCAGCGCATCGCCTTTC
>JBDTBD010000031.1:0-7474 GCA_039924285.1 Terrimesophilobacter sp.
TGGCCTCGCCCCCGCTGGTTATCGCTTATGCGCTGGCCGGCACCATGAACACCGACCTCATGACCGATTCGCTCGGCACCGGCAGCAATGGTGAACCGGTCTACCTGCGCGACATTTGGCCGAGCAACCAGGAGGTGCAGGATGTCGTGGACAAGGTCGTCGAGTCCGACATGTTCTCCAAGGGTTATGCCCACGTTTTTGACGGCGATGCGAACTGGCAGGGCCTGGACATCCCGTCTGCCAACATGTTCGCGTGGGACGACACCTCCACCTACGTTCGCCAGCCTCCGTACTTCGACGGGATGCCGCGCGAACCGGAACCGTTGAAGGACATCGCAGCGGCCCGCGTTCTCGCTTTGCTCGGCGACTCGGTCACGACGGACCACATCTCGCCGGCCGGGCAGATCAAACACGACTCACCCGCCGGGCGCTACCTGCAGGAACACGGTGTGGGGCCCGGCGACTTCAACTCGTACGGGTCCCGGCGGGGAAACCACGAGGTGATGATCCGAGGAACGTTCGCCAACATCCGGTTACGCAACCAGCTGGTGCCGAATGTCACGGGCGGGTTCACGAGGCACCTGCCCGACGGCGAGCAAATGAGCATCTTCGACGCGTCGACCCGCTATATCGCCGACGGTGTCCCGCTCCTTGTGATTGCCGGTAGCGAATACGGTTCGGGTTCATCCAGGGACTGGGCAGCCAAGGGCACCCTATTGCTCGGTGTGAAGGCCGTGCTGGCGACATCCTACGAACGAATCCACCGCTCGAATCTCATTGGAATGGGCGTGCTGCCGTTGCAGTTCCAGCCCGGTGACACCGCGGAAAGCCTGGGCATTACCGGCGAAGAGACATTCTCTGTTACCGGTCTGGCCGGTTCCGATGACACCCCCCACGAGGTAACGGTCACCGTGCAGACGGATGATGGCGCCTCCCGCGAGTTCACCGCAGTCGTACGCATCGATACCCCGGCGGAGGCAGCGTACTTCCGCCACGGCGGCATCCTGCAGTACGTGCTGCGCAGCCTGCTCGACTGACAGTCAGCCAATGACCTCAACCCGGTCACCCACGCCGAGCGCTGGCACAAACCCCTCGGTCAGTCACCGGCTGGGATGTGCCGCACGACGAGTACCGGGCAGTGCGCGTGTGTGGTGCACGCGGCGCTCACCGACCCGAGCAACAGGCCGGCGAAGCCACCGAGGCCACGGCTGCCTACGACGAGCATGTCGGCAGTGACACTTTCGTCGATGAGAACGGATGCCGGTTGCCCCTGCCGCACCACCGACCGCAGCCCGGCAGGGCGGGCGTCGCCGTACGCACGGGTCAGTGATTCTTCGAGCACCTGCGCGGCGTCTTTCTCCGGCGACCACTCCAGGGCGATGAAGGCGTCGTATGCCGGCGGGTACCGCCAGCAGGCTACCGCCGTCACCGTCGAGCCCAGGGCGCCGGCCATGGTGGCTGCCTGACGCAACGCCTCGATCGAGGGATCCGACCCGTCCACACCGACGACGATGGTGCCGTCGCCGGGACGCGCGACGGGAGTGCCGGCACTCATCGGCGCTCGCCACCGTTGGGCGTGCGATCCGCACCCGATCGCCGCGCAAGGCAGGTGACCAGATTCTGCTCATCATCGCGAACACGAGTTTTCATGGTGCCGAGCATAGTGCGACCGGTGCCGCGCGACCAGGCCGCCAAAGCAGAGGGTTGGTCAGTAGAGTGAGAGAGTGCTCGTCGATGCGCTCATCCTGGCCGGAGGTAGGTCGTCCCGCCTGAATGGCGTGCCGAAGGCTCAGCTGCGCGTGAAGAACCGCACTCTCCTCGAGGAGACTCTCGCCGCCGTGACCGCACTGCCGACGACTGAACCCGTGCTTTCGGTGCGCCGGGTCGTCGTCGTGGGCGATGTGTCCGACACGTCGCTGCCGCCCGAGGTGATTGTGACCCGGGAACAGCCGGCGTATTCGGGGCCGGCTGCGGCGATCGCCGCGGGACTGACGGCGCTCGTGGCCGCTGAGCCTACCGGCGGCGACTACACGCTGGTACTCGCATGCGACATGCCCGACGTCGCTGCCGCCGTCGCAGCGTTACTGGTCGCGCTCGTGGCGCAGCCGGGCGACGGCGTGATCGCCGTGGATGCCCGGCACCGTGCGCAACCGTTAGCCGCCGCCTACCGCACGGCGCGGCTCACCGCTGCCGCCGAGGCGAAAAGCGCCGCCGGCATCCTGGAGGGGCTGTCAACATTTCAACTCATCGCCGGACTCGCATTGACCGAAGTCGCTGTGCCGCCGGGTGCGACGGACGACGTTGACACCTGGGCGGATGCCGAGCGTTTCGGTGTCGCACGTCCAGAGCAGAAGAATCCGGCGCGGACCCAACCAACGCAGTCGAGGGAGAAGAAGATGGACAATCCTGATCAATCCAAACAAACCATGAGCCGCGACGACGAGGACGAGCTTCTCAAACAGTGGTCGGAGCGCCTGGTGGAGGCGCTTGCAGTGGAGGGTCTTGAGCTGGACCTCAAGGGTGTTCTGGGTCTGGCCGGACGAGCAGCGCACTCCGTGCTTCGACCCGCGGCGCCGCTGACAACCTTTATTGTCGGATACGCTGCGGGCCTCACCGTCGGCGCAGGGCAGGCGACGAGCGAAGCCGCGGTGAAGGCGGCATTGGATGTCGGATTCCAGCTGTGCCGCGACGAAATGAACGCGGCCAGCCCCGACCACGGCAGGCCATGAGCGCTGACCCGCTTGGCACACGGCCGGACTGGCACTCCGCGCGTTCCTATGCCTACCGCACGCCGCGCCGGTTGCCCCCGGAGTCGGTGCCCCTGAGCGACGCGATCGGCAGAGTTCTTGCTGATGATATCGTCGCGCTGTGCGATGTGCCGCACTATGCGTCGTCGGCGATGGATGGTTGGGCGGTCGCGGGCGGCGGACACTGGCGGCTCACCTCCTCGAACCGGCTCGCGCCTGGGGAAGCGGCTGCGATCGTCACCGGCGGCCTTGTCCCGGCCGGGGCGCGGGCGGTACTGCGCAGCGAGCACGGCGCGGTACACGATGTCGACGGTGGCCAAGTGGTTTCGGTCAACGATGGCGCCCGACCCGGCGAGCCTGCGGACGGCGACAATGTACGTCCCGCCGGCGAAGAGGTGACGCGCTCCGACGTGGTCTTCCGATCCGGCACCAGGCTGAACCCCGCCCACGTGTCGGTCGCCGCGGTGTGCGGATACGACGAACTGCCGGTACTACGCGCGCCGCGGGTTGGGCTGATTCTCACCGGAGACGAAGTGGTGGCCTCGGGCATCCCCGAGCCTGGGCATGTCCGCGACACGTTCGGGCCTGCGTTCCCCGCTCTCATCCGGATGCTGGGAGGCACCGCCACGGCCGCCCGCCACCTCCGCGATGACCTCGATCTCCTGCTCGCGGCCATCGCCGACGACACCGCGTCGGAGGTGCTCATCACCACCGGTGGCACGGGGCGGTCGGTCGTTGATCACCTGCACGCCGCCTTGGCACAGCTCAAAGCGGGCATCCTCATCGACGGGATCGCCATGCGGCCCGGGGGTCCGACTCTGTTGGCGGAATTGCCCGACGGCAGGTACCTGATCGGGCTACCGGGAAACCCGCTGGCGGCCATGATGGGCATGCTGACTGTTGCGCAGCCGCTGCTCGCCGGACTCGCCGGGGCAGCGGAACCGGCACTCGGAGCGGTCGTCACCGGACGGGAGCTCACCGGCAGGCCTGGACTGTGCCGACTGCTCCCCTATCAATTGCAGGATGGCGCGGCGGCCAAGAGCCAGTGGTTCGGGTCAGGCATGTTGCGTGGACTGGCAACCGCCGATGGTGTGCTGGTTTCGCCACCCGCCGGAGCCCGCGCGGGCGAAAGCGTCGCCACGGTGCCGCTGCCCTGGTAGCGGGCAACCACCGAGTCGGGCGGACTCGACCACCGGAGGCTCCGGCGAGTCAGCCGCCGATGTAGTGCATCTCGATGCGCTTCGCCCCGCTCTTCGGCTTCGTCGCGCGGATGACACTCGTGTTCGATGCGCGTTGTTCGGAGTAGTTGTCAGTGCGGGCGCGCCAGATGTGCGCCATCACCGTCGCCAACTCCTCGTCGGTTGCGCCCGCCCGCATGAGGGCCCGCAGGTCATGGCCGTCGGTGGCGAACAGGCACGTGTACAGCTTGCCCTCCGAGGAGATTCGCACGCGGGTGCAGGTGGAACAGAAGCACTGCGTGACACTCGAGATCACCCCGATTTCGCCACTGCCGTCTTTGTAACGCCACCTGGACGACACTTCGCCGGTGTAGTTCGGCGCAACCTCCTCCAGCGGCATGTCGGCGTCAATGCGCCGGATGACCTCTGCCGAGGGTACGACTTCGCCCATTTCCCAGCCGTTGGTCGAACCGACATCCATGAATTCGATGAACCGCAGGATGTACGGTGTCGTCTTGAAGTAACGCGCCATCGCCACGATGTCCTGGTCGTTGTGACCCTTTTGCACGACCATGTTGATCTTGATCGGCCCAAGCCCCACCTCATGGGCGACTTCGAGTCCATGCAACACCTTCTCCAGCGGAAAATCGACGCCGTTCATCGCCATGAATGTGTTGTTATCCAGAGAGTCCACCGACACGGTGATGCGCTTCAATCCGGCATCCTTCAGCGCCTGGGCCTTGTGCGCGAGCGCGGATCCGTTGGTGGTCAATGCCAAATCCAAGTCCCGGCCATCCGGTGTCTTGATCTCGCTGAGCATCGCGATGAGGTCTTCAATGCCGACCCTCAGCAGCGGTTCTCCGCCGGTCAGCCGGATCTTCTCCACTCCGTGGGCGACGGCGACACGGGTGATCCGTGCGATCTCCTCGAAGCTGAGCAGCATTTCCTTCGGCAAGAACTCGAAGTCGCGCCCAAAAATCTCCTTGGGCATGCAGTACACGCAACGGAAGTTGCAGCGGTCGGTGACAGAGATCCGCAAGTCGCGAAGTGGTCGATTCCTGGTGTCGGTGAGAACACCCTCAGGCGTTTCGTGCGTGGCCGGAATCTGGGAAACCCGCCGATAATAGCGAGGCTCCGCCGTGTGAACTTCAGTGTCTGTCACGACTTCAGCCTATGCTGAGAGGCTGCACAAGGCGAGCATGAATCTCGAATGTTCGGTGTCGATCGCGTGGGCCGAAGTGGAAATGAGGCGCTGGTCGTTCACTGTGCCTCTGTCTGGCCCATACTGGACCGTTCGGATGGCTGGTCGACTATCGTGAGACGATGCAAAAGACCTCGCTGACAGCGCTGATGCGTCATGAGTTAGAGCACGCCCGCACCGCGCCGGCCGGCCGGAGCTCCAAGACGGTCTTTGGCGGTCACGAGAAAGTCCTCCGTCAGACGGTCATCGCGCTCCGCGCCGGAGAACGTCTGGACGAACATGTGAGCCCCGGCGAAGCCACCATTTACGTGCTCCATGGACGGGTGTTGCTGGAAAGCGGCGACGAGTCGTGGTCGGGATGGATCGGCGATCTGCTCATTGTGCCGGCGCCCACCATGACTTTGAAGGCGATCGAGGACTCTGCCGTGCTGTTTACTGTCGCCAAGACCCGCTGATTCGCAGCGGAACGTGCACCTGCTTACGCGCCTTTGAGGTGCGCAATGACCAGCCCGATCGGCGTTGTGACCACGACCACAACAATGACGGCCCGGAATCCGTAGAGCATCCATTTGTTGCGTGAGGCGGTGCCCCGCACTGTCCAGATGAACAGGGCGAGGGCGACGATGAGGAACCCGGCACCAACGTCGACGACCCACGCTGCCCCCACCACCGTGCCGGCCAGAACAGCCGCGTTGGCGAGGTTGATGGCGATCGCCTCGATGGCGACGACCCGACCTGATGGCCGGGTCGGGGCGAGATGGCCCTGCCCGATGCCGAGCACCAGTTGCGCGACACCGGCGACCAGCACGATATATGCCACCGCCCAGGATGCCGTGTAGCTGGGAGTGGGCGCCGTTGCCGCGGACAACAACCCACCGATGACGACACTCGCACCGCCAATACTCACGAACGGGATAACGGATCGATTCACGTTCTTCAGTGTAGGTGTGGGTCGCCGTACGCGCCCGGGCGCAGGTATGGCGCCGGAACAAACCCGGCGCCATACCTCTTTCTATGGTGTTCCCTGTGCGGTTATCGGACGGACGCTCCATCCGCGTCGGCGACGACCGGCGTTTTGGACGCATCCGCCTTCGCCTTCGGCATTTTAGTGATGATCGGCAGGATGATCGCCACGAGTGCGATGATGCCAATCACCGTGTAGCCGGAGACGTAGTTCTTGTCTCCACCGATCAGCGCCGCGATGATGGGCGGCCCGATGATCCCGCCTAGACTCCAGCCGATGATCATCAGCCCGTAGATGGCGCCGGCGTGCTTGACCCCGAAGAAGTCGCCCGCCGTTGCCGGCATCGTGCCGAAACCGCCGCCGTAGCAAAGGTAGATGATCGCCGCGAGGATGAAGAACAGCGCCGCGTTGCTGGCGTGAGGGATGATCAGCAGGCAGACACCCTGCAGGCCGAGCATCAGACCGAACGCTGTCATCCTGCCGGTGAAGCCCGACACCCACGCCCAGAAGATCCGGCCACCGCCGTTGAAAAGCGACAGGATGCCCACCAGCGCCGCGGCACCGGCCACACTGTATCCCGCGATGTCGATCGCACTGGAGTTCGCCTGGGCGATGAGCGCAATACCCACTGTCACGTTAAGGGTGAGGATGCCTGCCAGCAGATACCACTGCACGGTGTGCAGCGCCTCACCCTCGGTGAATTGCTTCGCACTGTCGCGGGTTCTCCCTGTCGTCGCCGGAATCCAACCGGGCACCGTGTAACCGGCTGGCGGGTTGCGGAAGAACGAGGCGCCCACGAGCGCCAGCACGAGGTAGCCGATGCCCAGCGGTAGAAATGCCCAGTTCGGTTCTGTCGGCCTCATAGCGATGAGCCACTGCGCCACGGGTGCCGTCAGTACGGCGCCGAAGCCGAACCCGGCGACCGCGAGGCCTGTGATCAGACCGCGCTTGTCGGGGAACCACTTCTGCAGCATTGCGATCGGCACGATGTAGGCGAATCCGAGCCCGAACCCGCTAACCACGCCGTAGCCGAGCACCAGCAGCCAGAGCTGCGTGTTGTCGTGCGACAGTGCGAACGACGCCAGGATGCATCCGACGGCGTAGATGATGCCACCGGCCAGGGCGACAGGACGAGGTCCGACCTTGTCCTGGATGCGCCCACCAACATAGCTGCCGATGAAGATCATGCCGATGGTGACGGTGAAGGGCAAGGAGGCTTCCGGGTTGGTCAACGCCATGGCATCCGGCTTCTTCAAGGCCGAACTGAACACGCTCCACGCATAGACGGCGCCGATCGAGAATTGCAGCAACAGTGCGGCAATGACGATCCACCATCGACCGTGCGTTGGGTTGTGATTATTCCCGAGCGCGGACGCTGACCCGG
>JBDTBD010000032.1:0-8362 GCA_039924285.1 Terrimesophilobacter sp.
CCACCAGGGTGCGTTTGCGCGACGCGTCGCCCTCGTACATCGCCCCGATCTGCGGGATCGTGACGTGGGATTCGTCGATGACGACGAGGAAGTCCTCGGGGAAGTAGTCCAGCAGACAGTGCGGCGGCTCCCCGGCAACTCGGCCGTCGATGTGCCGGGAGTAGTTCTCGATGCCGCTGCAGAAGCCGATCTGCTCCATCATCTCGAGATCGAAAGTGGTGCGCATCCGCAGCCGCTGCGCCTCGAGCAGTTTGCCCTGCCGTTCCAGCTCGGTCAACCGCTCGGCCAGTTCTTCGCGGATGGTGCCGATCGCGCGTTTCATCGTGGCCGGGCTCGCGGCGTAGTGGGTCGCGGGGAACACCGATACCGCATCCATCGTGTTGATCACCTCGCCGGTGAGCGGATGCAACGCGAACAGCCCTTCGATTTCGTCGCCGAACATTTCGATGCGGATCGCGTGCTCTTCGTAGACCGGGATGATCTCGATGGTGTCGCCGCGCACCCGGAATTTGCCCCGGGAGAAGTCGATGTCGTTGCGCTGGTACTGCATGGCCACGAACTTGCGGATCAATTGGTCGCGCGGGATCCGCTCACCGACCTGCAGCGCGACCATGGCCTCGAGGTACTCCTCGGCTGCGCCCAGCCCGTAGATGCAGGAAACGGTCGAGACCACGACCACGTCGCGTCGGCTCAGGAGCGAGTTGGTCGTGGAATGCCGCAGCCGCTCCACTTCGGCGTTGATCGAGCTGTCCTTCTCGATGAAGGTGTCGGTCTGCGGCACGTACGCTTCCGGCTGGTAGTAGTCGTAATACGACACGAAATACTCCACCGCGTTGTTGGGCATCAGCTCACGGAACTCGTTGGTCAGCTGGGCCGCGAGCGTCTTATTGTGCGACATCACCAGCGTGGGGCGCTGGACCTGTTCGATGAGCCACGCGGCAGTGGCGGACTTGCCGGTTCCTGTCGCGCCGAGCAGCACGACGTCGGTCTCGCCGGCGTTGATGCGCCCGGCGAGTTCTGCGATGGCCTTCGGCTGATCACCGCTCGGGGTGTAGTCGCTGATGACCTCGAACGGGCGCACGGAGCGGGTCGGTTGCATGGCTTCAGTTTAAACAGCGGGGTCTGACACTCGCTCCCAGAGTCGGTCGACCTGGGCCAGGGTGTTCGCGAGGCTGCCGTCGTTGTCGATAACGACGTCGGCGACGGCGAGTCGCTCGGTGTCAGTGGCCTGGGAGTTGAGCCGGTGCACCGCTTCGTCTCGAGTCAGGCCGCGCAACTCGACGAGACGCTTGATCCTGGTCGCCGGGCTCGCGTGCACGACCACGATGAGGTCGAACGCGGCGTCGTCTTTCACTCCGGCTTCCACGAGGAGGGGCACGTCGTAGACGATGACCGCCTTCGGGTCTCGGGCAGCGGCCTGGGCGATCAGTGCCCGGGCGAGCGTCTTCACCGCCGGGTGCGTGATGCTGTTGAGCACCGCGCGACGTTCGGCATCCTCGAAGATGAGAGCGCCGACAGCGGCGCGATCCAGCGTGCCATCGGAACGGATGACCCCCTGGCCAAACGCCTCGGCGATGCGCGCCAGCGCGTCCGTTCCCGGCTCGACGACGGTGCGGGCCAACTGGTCAGCGTCAATGTGCACCGCTCCGTGTGCGGCCAGGCTCGTGGCCACCAGCGATTTTCCCGACGCAATGCCTCCGGTAAGACCGATCAGATACACCTGTTCATGCTACCGGTCGGGTGTGATCGGGCTGAGAACGCAACACGGCCGGAACCCTTGCGGATCCCGGCCGTGTTGTTTCGCCGTGCTGATGGTGCCGTGTGCGGCTACTTGCTGGCTGGCTCGTCTGCCGTAACGACTTCCGCGTTTGCCGTAACGACTTCCGCGTCTGCGGCGCCGTTGGACAGCTTGGCGCGCAGTGCGGCAAGCGACTCGTCGTCGGCAAGGCGGCCGGCCGACGCAACCTCGGGCGTGAAGCCCACGCCTTGAGACGTCGAGATGGGCGCGTTGGCCTTCTCGATGGCTGCTGCGACCTGCTTCTTGTGGGCTTCCCAGCGAGCCTGGGCGGCAGCGTAATCCTGCTCCCACTTCTCGCGCTGGGTCTCGAATCCTTCGCGCCACTCGTTGGTCTCCGGGTCGAAGCCCTCGGGGTACTTGTAGTTGCCCTTGTCGTCGTACTCGGTGAGCATTCCGTACAGGGCCGGGTCGAACTCGGTGCCCTCTGGGTCGACACCCTCGTTAGCCTGCTTCAGGCTCAGCGAGATGCGACGACGCTCAAGGTCGATGTCGATGACCTTGACGAACACCTCTTCGCCGACCGAGACAACCTGCTCGGCCAGTTCGACGTGCTTGCCTGACAGCTCCGAGATGTGAACGAGGCCCTCGATGCCGTCAGCGACGCGCACGAACGCGCCGAACGGAACCAGCTTGGTGACCTTGCCTGGCGCGACCTGTCCGATGGCGTGCGTACGGGCGAAGATCTGCCACGGGTCTTCCTGGGTCGCCTTGAGCGACAGCGACACGCGCTCGCGCTCGAGGTCGACCTCGAGGATCTCGACGGTGACCTCCTGGCCGACCTCGACAACCTCGCTGGCGTGTTCGATGTGCTTCCAGGACAGCTCCGAAACGTGTACCAGACCATCGACTCCGCCGAGGTCCACGAACGCACCGAAGTTGACGATCGACGAGACGGTACCCTTGCGAACCTGGCCCTTGGCCAGGTTGTTGAGGAAGCTCGTGCGGCTCTCGGACTGCGTCTGCTCCAGCAGGGCGCGGCGGGACAGGACGACGTTGTTGCGGTTCTTGTCCAGCTCGAGGATTTTCGCTTCGATCTCTTGACCGAGGTACGGCGTCAGGTCGCGCACGCGTCGCAGCTCGATGAGGGATGCCGGAAGGAAGCCGCGAAGTCCGATGTCGACGATGAGACCGCCCTTGACGACCTCGATCACCGTGCCGGTAACGACGCCGTCTTCTTCCTTGATCTTTTCGACATCTCCCCACGCGCGCTCGTACTGCGCGCGCTTCTTGGAAAGGATGAGGCGACCTTCTTTGTCTTCCTTCTGGAGGACGAGGGCCTCGACGCTGTCGCCGACCTGCACTACCTCGGACGGGTCGACATCGTGCTTGATGGACAATTCACGGGAGGGGATGACACCTTCCGTCTTGTAACCGACATCGAGGAGCACCTCATCCCGGTCGATCTTGACGACGGTGCCTTCGATGAGGTCCCCGTCGTTGAAAAACTTGAGGGTTTTTTCGACCGCGGCGAGAAAGTCTTCAGCAGATCCAATGTCGTTGATGGCGACCTGCTTGGGTGCCCTGTCGGTCGTTGCGATTGTCATATAGTGGTTGCTCCAGGATGGATGTTATTTCAGGCCATCGACTGTCGATACGCCTCCGTCCGCCCGAGTCGAAAAGGCGCCGAGTCCGTATTCATCGCCGATGACAGGCGGATGAGTCATCGCAGAATGCGACGCTCAAGCTTATCTCACCGACCGAGCGGGCGCCAAACCTCCGCCCGCGCTGCGGCGAAAACTCCCAAAACAGGTTGGGCTAGTCGAGGAGGGCTGAACGCAACGTGTCCAGGCCTACTCCCCCGATATCGAGAGCCTTCTTGTGGAACTTCTTGATGTCGAAAGCCGCACCCTCGCGGCGCCGGTACTCGTCGCGGAGCTGTTCCCAGATCCGCTGGCCGATCTTGTAGGACGGCGCCTGGCCAGGCCAGCCGAGGTAGCGGTTCACTTCGAACCTGACGAATCGCTCGTTCATGTTGACGTTGCTCGCCAAGAAGCCGAAGGCGTCATTGCCGGTCCACGGGCCGGAGCCGTCCGGAAGCATCTTCTCCAGGTGCACACCGATGTCGAGCACCACACGGGCGGCGCGCATCCGCTGGCCGTCGAGCATGCCGAGGCGGTCAGCCGGATCATCCAGGTAGCCGAGCTGCTCCATCAGCCGCTCCGCATAGAGGGCCCACCCCTCAGCGTGCCCCGAGGTACCGGCGTTGCGGCGCCAGGTGTTGAGCATCGCCTTGTTGTAGACGGCCTGACCGATCTGCAGGTGATGTCCGGGAACACCCTCGTGATAGACGGTAGTGAGCTCGCGCCAGGTGTCGAATTCGGTGACCCCCTCCGGCACACTCCACCACATCCGCCCGGCCCGGGAGAAGTCGTCGGTCGGCCCCGTGTAGTAGATGCCGCCTTCCTGCGTCGGGGCGATCATGCACTCCAGGTGCGTGACTTCCTCCGGGATGTCGAAATGGCTCCTGGACAACTCCGCAACGGCACGGTCGCTGGTCTCCTGCATCCAACGCTGAAGCGCGTCGGTGCCGTGGAGCTTGCGGGTCGGGTCGCCATCGAGGAACTTGATGGCCTCGTGCACGGAGGCGCCCGGTGTGATCTCCCGGGCGATCGCTTCCTGCTCCGCCGTCATCCTGGCGAGCTCCTCGATGCCCCACTCGTAGGTCTCGTCCAGGTCGACAGTGGCGCCCAGAAAGTACCGGGACGCGAGAGTGTACCTGTCCCGGCCGACGGCGTCCTTGTCGGGGGCATGCTGCGCGAGGTCGTTCGCCAGGAAGGCGGATAGCTCGGCGTATGCTTCCGCCGACTCACGTGCGCCGGCGGCCAAGTCGGATTTCAGAGACTCGGGCAGTTCGGCCTCGCCGGAGCCCTGCGCGAGGCGGAAGAAAAATCCGGTCTCGGCGGCCTGCTTGTCTGCCTGAACGATGATCTCTCTCACCTGCCGAACGGCGGGCACGTTTCCGGCCGCGATGCCCGAGCGCAGCGTCTGGATGTACCCGGCCATCGCGCCGGGCAGATTGTGCATCCGTTTCGCGATGCTGTCCCAATCATCGGTGGTCGCGGTCGGCATCAGATCGAAGATCTCGCGCAGCTCCTGCGCCGGCGAGGCGATCACGTTAAGGTCGCGCTGTTCAAACCCGGCGTCGTGCCGTTCGATGGCCAGTTCGAGTTCGCGGGCGAGATCCAGCTTGGTAACCCGGTCGACATCGTCGAGCGGTGTTGCCGCCTGGATCGCCGCCAACGCTTTCTTCGTCTGCGCGATCGCCTGTTCTGCACCGGCCGGCGAATAGTCGGCGTAGTCGCCTTCGCGGCCCGGGCGGCCGAGGTAGACGTGGAGCTCGGGAAAGAGGTCCAGTTCGGTGTCGACCCACTGTTCGGCGACGGCGTCGACGGGGGTGGGGGTGCGAGTCGTGTCAGTCATGACCTGAGCCTAACTGTGCTTCAGGCGTCGAAGTCGGTGCTCAGAAGTTCGATAAGCACCGCCAGGGCGGCCTCGGCCCCGACTCCGCTGGTGGTGAGCGTGACCACGTCTCCGCAGGGCACCCCGAGCGACAGCACCTCCAGAATGCTCGCGGCGTTCGCTGTCCTGCCCGCTGCGGTGGTGACGGTGATCGCCAGGCCGCAGTCGGCTGCGGCGCGGGCAAACAACGATGCGGGGCGGGCGTGCAGGCCAACTTTGGAGGCTACTGCCACGCGCCGTTCGATTAGCATGTATTTCGATCCTGGCATCAGCTCATCGGTGGGTGTCACAGTCAGTGCGCCGCAGCGTCCCAGTTCTTGCCGGTGCCCAACTGCACGTCCAGCGGTACCCGCAACTGTGCCGCGGAACTCATCCGGTTCCGCACCAGGGCGCTGAGGGCTTCCAGCTCCCCCTTCGCGACCTCGAAGATGAGCTCGTCGTGCACCTGCAGCAGCATCCGGGATGCCAGCTTCTGCTCCTTCATGTCGCGCGCGACTCCGAGCATGGCGATTTTCATGATGTCCGCGGCGGATCCCTGAATAGGCGCGTTGAGCGCCGCGCGTTCAGCGTTCTCGCGCAATACCCGGTTCGAGGATTTCAGGTCGGTGAACGGCCGCCGGCGTCCGAAGATGGTCTCGGTGTAGCCGTCTTCGCGGGCCTGCTCCACGACGCCCCGCAGATATTCGCGCACCGCGCCGAAGCGCAGGAAGTAGTCGGCCATCAGCTGCTTCGCCTCGGCCGTGTCGATGCGCAACTGTTTGGACAGGCCGAACGCGCTGAGTCCGTAGGCCAGCCCGTAGGACATCGCCATGACCTTTCCGCGCATCGCCGGGGTGACCTGGGCCGGCGTGACGCCGAAAATTCTGGCACCGACGAACCGGTGGAGGTCCTCGCCGGAGCGGAACGCCTCGATCAGCCCCTCATCCCCGGACAGGTGGGCCATGATCCTCATCTCGATCTGGGAATAGTCGACCGTGAGCAGTGTCTCGAACTCGGCTCCCGATTCGAACGCCGAGCGGATGCGCCTGCCCTCCTGGGCCCGCACCGGGATGTTCTGCAGGTTCGGGTCGATCGAGGAGACCCGCCCCGTGCTCGTGCCCGTCTGGTCATACCGGGTGTGCACCCGACCGTCGGCGTCGATCGACTTCTCCAGCGTTTCGATGATCTGCCGAAGCTTGGTCGCGTCCCGGTGCTGCAGAAGCAGGTCGAGGAAGGGGTGCGGATGCTGCTCCTGCAGATCCGCCAGGGACGCGGCATCCGTGGAATGCCCGGTCTTATTCGCGCGGGTCTTCGGCATGCCCAGTTCTTCGAACAGCACCTGCTGCAGCTGCTTCGGGGAGCCGAGATTCACTTCGTGACCGATCTCCGCATACGCGCCCTTGGCCAGCTCGTGGATGCGACGCCCAAGTTCCTCGGACAAGCCGCCGAGTATCTCACGATTCACCGTGACGCCGGTCAGTTCCATGTCCGCCAGAACCGACACGAGCGGCAGCTCGATCTCATCAAGCACCCGACGGGAGCCTGCGTCGAGCTGGCCTGCCAGATAGTCGGCGACCTGCAGGATGTACCAGGCCTCGGTCGCCACGCTGACGGCGTCGGTCTCCGGCACCAACTGATTGGGGTCGGACTGCGGAAGCGTCGCGCCCAGATAGCTATACACCTGGGCGGCCAGGTTCTGCGGATGCCCGCCGGGTTTGAGCAGCCAGGCCGCGAGCGACGTGTCGAACGCGAGTCCGGAGAACTTCACCCCGGCACGGCGCAGCGTCTTGAGCTGCCGTTTCGCGTCGATCAGATACTTGGGGGCAGTCCCGGCCAGCCACGCTTCCAGCGCCGCGCAATCCGGACGACCCGGTGCCCACGGCATGTACGCGGTGTCATCGGCGCAGGCCAGACCGAATCCGGACAGCCCGTCCGGGCCGAACTCGAGCTGCAGCGCCAACGGGTTCGTGCCTTCGGCGCTGGCCCGGTCGATCCACTGCTCGACGTCCTGCGCCTCGAGCGTACGCACCGGCGGCACGACGGCAGCCACGGAGGTGCCATCCGTCGTCGTCAGGGATTCGACCGCGAGTCCGGTGAGCGCGTCGCCCGCTGCGGCGGCCACCTTCAGCACCCGCTCCAGCAGCGTGCGGAACTGCAGTTTGTCGAACACCGAACGCACCGCGACCTCATCGATCGGCCGGCGCTGCAGATCGCCGGGACCGACCGGGAGTTCCACGTCGTTCAGAAGCTTGTTCAGCTTGCGATTGCGGATCGCGTTGTCCTTTTGCTCCCGCAGTTTCTCGCCGACAACGCCCTTGATTTCGTCCGCGTGCTCCAGAATGCCGTCCAGCCCGCCGTAGAGTTTGATCCACTTGACAGCGGTCTTCTCCCCCACCTTGTCGATGCCGATCAGGTTGTCGCTGGTCTCGCCCACCAGTGCGGCGACGTCCGGATACTGGTGCGGCTCGATCCCGTACCGCTCGAACACCTTGTCCCGGTCGTAGCGGGTCAGGTCGGTGACGCCCTGGCGCGACGGATACAGCAGTGTGACGTTGTCGTCAATGAGTTGAATGGCATCCCGGTCGCCGGAGACGACCAGCACGCGGAAGCCCTGAGCGGCTCCCTGTTTGGCCAGGGTGGCGAGGATGTCGTCGGCCTCGAAGTCTTCCTTGGTCACCGTGGGGATGCTCATTGCGGTCAGCGCTTCGGTGAGCAGTGCGATCTGACCCGCGAACTCCGGCGGGGTCGCGTTTCGGGTGCCCTTGTATTCGGGATACTCCCGGGTGCGGAACGAGTACCGAGAGACGTCGAACGCCACCGCGAGGTGGGTCGGTTTCTCCCTGGTGAGCAGGTTGATGAGCATCGCGATGAACCCATGGATCGCATTGGTGTGCTGTCCGTCCCGGTTCTGGAAACTGTCCAGCGGAAGTGCGTAAAACGCTCTGAACGCGAGCGAGTGTCCATCGATGACCATGAGGGTAGGCTTTTCGGAGTCCGGCACACCTCCAGCCTATCGACGCCGCTGGGTGCCTTCCCGCGAGCATCCGGAGTATCAATGCAGACATCCACAAGCAATCTCTCCCCGGACGCGCAGCGGATGATTCGCAGCCGTGGGTTAGGTTCGTT
>JBDTBD010000033.1:0-20005 GCA_039924285.1 Terrimesophilobacter sp.
TCCCACTTGGGCTGCATCATGCCCCACTGATTGAGCTGGGCATCCACCTCGGATGCCCGCATCAGCGCCTTGCCGATCTCCACGTCGACGATGAGCTCGGCCAGCGACTCCTGAATGTGCAGGAACCCGTCGATGCCGATCGCGGCGGCGATCTCCGTGGCCAGTCCGAGGAAGAACTGGCTCTTGGCGATCGTGCGCGTGACCACCTGCTGCGTCATCAGCGCCGCGGCGCCGGTCTCGGAGTAGAACGCGTTGCAGAGTTCCGGATGTCCGAGCATGAAGATGCGCTCGTTCGGCACGAACACGTTGTCAAAGATGACCACGGCGTCCATCTCCTCGAACCGCGCCGCGAGCGGCTCGTCGAAGGTGCTGCCACCGTTGTGCAACGAAGTGCGGCACAGATAGCGCAAACCGGGTGCGTCATTCTGAATCGCGAACGCATAAGAATAGGGAGCGTCCTCCGGCGTGCCGCGCAGCACTGTGGAGGGAAAGACCAACAGTTCGTCGGCAATCGGCCCGATGGTGGCGAGCATCCTGGCGCCGTTGATGTCGATGCCGTCCTCGCGCTCCTCGACAATGCGCGCAGAGAGCTGCCCCCCGAGCTGCTCGCTGCCGGACACCGAACGGTTCACCTGCGGCGGGATCAGCGTGTGCGTGGCCAGCAGGTCGTTCTCGCGTGCCAGCTCGTAGTAGTTGCGGATGCGTTCGCCGTACTCCGGCCCCGCCTGGCTGAACCACTTCTCCGCCGCGGCGAGCGCCGTGAGTGAGCTGTTCATGTAGTCACCGGTGCGGCCCAGGAAGCCGTTGGAGTATTCCGCCCAAACCTGGATACCGGCACGACGATGCTCAAGATCCTCGATCGTGCGCGGAATCAAGAAGGACACGCCCACCTTGTCGCCGGTCGTCGGCGAATCGTACGTCAGCGCATCCGAGTACTTCGGGTCGTGCTGCATGTCGAAGAGCTTCGCATAGGTGTGCGCGACGTTCTTGAACGCCGGATGCTCGGTGAGGTTCTCGCTGACCACTTCACCGTCGATGGTGATGTGCGGTCGCATCGAGTTCAGTTTGTCGAGGTACTGCTGGCCGGTTCTGATGCCCATCTGGGGGTCTCCTTGGATTATTGGGAAGGAACAAAAGTCAGAGAAGCGCTTCGTGCCCGAGAAGGTATTCGGGGATCGTGGTGAACTGCCCGTTCACGAAGCCGAGGGCGTCGCCGGCCCGATAGTCGAAGTTGACCACCTCGCCGAGGTACAGCGTGTGGTCGCCGCCCGGGTAGGCCGCCCAGGGCGTGCACTCGAAGTAGGAGAGCACGCCGGCCAGTCGCGGTGCCACTGGACCCTCGACCCAGCGTGGCTCCCCGGTCGGCTTGCCGGCGAAGTTGCTCGCCAGCGCGCGCTGTTCCGCGCCAAGGACGTTGACCGTGAACGGCCGGTCCGCCAGTTCATCGTGGGATTTCGTGGTGCGCGCGATGCTGACGAGAACCAAGGGCGGCTCCAGCGAGACCGAGGTAAAGGAATTCACGGTGATGCCATGCCGCCCCTGATCGGTGTCGAAGGTGACGACGGCGACGCCGGTGGCGAAGCGGCCGAGACTGCCGCGGAAGTGCTGCTCGTGGGGGCGGAGTACCGACGAGACATGACCGGACGGCGAGCGCTTCGGTGTGGCAATCATCATTGATCCTCGATCGTTCGGTGCGAACTGTTTCCCTAGCAGTGTTCGATAATCGAACGCACTACTCTATATTGGAACTTGTTCCCTACGATAGGCCATGATGACCAGCCAGACAACTCCCCACTCACAGACGCTGTCGAGAGGTGTCCGGATGCTGGAGATTCTCGCCGAGGCGACCGGTCCACTCTCGATCGCCGAGCTCTCCACCGAACTCGGGGTGCATCGGTCGATCGCATACCGCATTCTGCGCACGCTGGAGGATCACCGGATGGTGGTGCGCGATGCGTCCGGCGCCGTGAAACTGGGACCACAATTGGCGGCGCTGGCCCGCGGAGTGTCACGCGATCTGCAATCCGCCGCGCTTCCGGAACTCACTGCTGTGGCGCAAAACCTTTCGATGACCGCGTTCCTCGTCGTTCTGGACCGGGACGAGTGCGTGACGCTCGTGAGTGTCGAGCCGCGTCACGCCAACGGTTCGGTGGCACAGCGCCCGGGCACGCGGCATCCGCTGAGCGTCGGCGCGCCGGGCATTGCGATCCAATCAGGCCTGTCCGACGACGAGGTTTCGTCGCTACTGCCGGGACGCCGGGTGCGCCCCGAGGTCTTCGACGCCCGCAACAACGGCTTTGCGACCAGCCATGGCGAAGTCATTCCCGGCGTCTCGTCGGTGTCGGTACCGTTGACCATCCCAGGCCAGCCGCCCGCGGCCATCTCGGTCGTCTTTGTGACCAGTGGGACGCCCGCCGATTCGGTCAGCAGCCGGCTCCTCGCCGCGGCGGAAGCGATCGCGGGCGAATTCGCCTAGTCCTCCGCACGCACCAGGCGGTCGCCGCCGTGGGTCGAGCTCAGGATCTGCCTGGACAATATACGATTTCGTATGTTATCGTTCGAAGAGACGAGACGAGCAGGTTCGACAACGAAGGGCGACGATGACCGAGGATATCTGGAGTGCTGTGGGGCTGTCGCCGACCAAGATCGTCGCGGTGCACATTAACTATCCGAGCCGCGCGGCGCAGCGCGGCCGCACCCCCGAGTTGCCGTCGTACTTCCTCAAACCGACGACGTCGCTGGGGGCCAGCGGGTCCGCCGTTGAGCGTCCGGCCGGATGCGAACTGCTCGCGTTCGAGGGCGAGATCGCGCTGGTCATCGGCACGCGCATCCGTCGCGTGGGTCTCGAGGACGCCTGGGCCGGTGTCGGGTTCGTCACTGCCGCCAACGACTTCGGCGTCTACGACCTGCGTTACGCAGACAAGGGTTCAAACCTGCGCTCCAAGGGTGCCGACGGATTCACTCCGGTCGGACCGCGGTTGCTGTCGGCACGCCAGGTGAACCCGGAGGCGCTGCACATTCGCACCTGGGTCAACGGTGACCTCGTTCAGGACGACACCACCGCAGACCTGCTCTTCCCCTTCGCCAGGCTCGTGGCGGACCTGTCCCAGCTCATCACGCTCGAGGAAGGCGACATCATCCTCACCGGCACACCGGCGGGTGCTTCGGTCGTGCAGCCGGGGGACGTCGTCGAGGTCGAGGTCGGCGACGGCGAACTGACCACGGGACGGCTGACGAGTACGATCACGCAGGGCACTGTTTCGATGACCACGGTCGGGGCGCAGCCGAAGGTTGACGACCAGCAGCGGGCGGATGCGTATGGGACCGTCGCCCCGGTGCCCACCAGCATCCTCACCGACGACCTCAAGTCGAAGATCAACAGCGTCGGCACCGCGACCCTCAGCTCCCAGCTGCGCAAACACGGCTTCAACAACATGAGCATCGATGGACTGACGTCCACCAAACCCGGGACACGCCTGGTCGGACTGGCCCGCACGCTGCGCTTCGTACCGAACCGGGAAGACCTCTTCGCGGCCCGCGGCGGCGGCTACAACGCGCAAAAACAAGCCTTCGACACCCTGAATCCCGACGATGTGCTCGTGATGGACTGCCGCAGGGATCCGGGCGCCGGCACCCTCGGCGACGTGCTCGGCCTGCGCGCTCAGGTACGAGGCGCGGCCGGTATCGTCACCGACGGCGGGCTGCGCGATGTCGCGGCGGTCAGCGCGCTGAATATCCCCACCTACTTCGGCGGGCCGCATCCGGCCGTGCTCGGCCGCAAACATGTGCCGTGGGACATCGATCAAACCATCGCTTGCGGCGGTGCCACAGTGCAACCGGGCGACGTCATCGTCGGCGACGATGACGGACTGCTCGTCATCCCGCCGGTCATGATTCAAGAAATCGTCGATGCCGCCATCGAACAGGAGCGCCAAGAAACCTTCATCGCCCAGCAGGTCGGCCGCGGTGAACAGGTCGACGGTCTCTACCCGATGAACGAGGCCTGGAAGCAAAAATACCGCCAGTGGGACGGACGATGACCGACACCGCGACCCTCAGTAAGTCCCAGTTGGCCTACCAGTTCGTCAAGGCCAGGATTTCCGACAACACCTTCACGCCCGGCTATCGGCTGGTGCTCGGTCAGATCGCCGGCGAACTGGGCGTCAGCGTCGTGCCGGTGCGGGAGGCGATCCGCCGTCTCGAGGCCGAGGGGCTGGTCACCTTCGAGCGCAACGTCGGCGCGCAGGTCGCAATGCTCGACCCCGGCGAATACGAGACCACGATGCAGACGCTCAGCCTGGTCGAGGGATTCGCCACGGCGATCTCGCTCCCCTTGATCACGGCGGAATCCTTGGAGCGCGCCGGCGACCTCAACGAACAGATGGCACAGAGCCTGCGGCACTTCGACCCGGCCGCGTTCACCCGGCTCAACCTCGAGTTCCACTCCCTGCTGTTCGAAAACTGTCCGAACCCGCACGTTCTCGAGCTCGTGCACCGCGGCTGGGCACGACTCAAGGTGCTACGCGCATCCACCTTCAGTTTCGTACCGGGGCGGGCACAGGAATCGGTTGTGGAACACGCCACGATCCTGCGACTCATCGCGAACAACGCCGAGCCGCTCGAGGTGGAGCTGGCCGCCAGAAACCACCGGCTCGCGACGCTGAACGCGTTTCTGACGCACCAGGCCGGAACTACCGCAACAAACAAGAGAGGTACCTCCGCATGAGATTCCGCAGTGACCCACACCAAATCCGGGGCTCCATCGCCGCACTGATGACCCCGTTCGCCGCCGACGGATCCCTCGACCACGACAGCCTGACGAACCTGGTCAACTGGCAGCTCGCCTCCGGATCGCACGGCATCTCGATCGGCGGATCCACCGGCGAACCCAGCTCCCAGTCCATCGCCGAGCGCGCCGACGCGATCCGCACCGTCGCGGCCGCCGTCGGCGACCGGGTGCCGTTCCTGCCCGGCACCGGAACCACGAAACTCGACGAAACGCTCGAACTGACCGCGGCCGCCCGGGATGCCGGAATCGACGCGGCCCTGATCATCACGCCGTACTACGCCCGGCCGACGCAGGAAGCGCTATACGTCTGGTACAAGACCGTCGCCAACGAGTTCCCCGATCTGCCGATCGTGGCCTACAACGTGCCCAGCCGCACCGCCGTGGACATCGCGCCCGAAACGGTCGCCCGGCTGTTCCGCGACGTCGACAACTTCGTCGGTGTCAAGGAGACCACCAAGGACTTCGAGCACTTCTCCCGCGTGCTGCACCTGTGCGGCAAGGAGCTTCTGGTCTGGTCCGGCATCGAGCTGCTGTGTCTGCCGCTGCTGGCGCTGGGCGGTGCCGGGTTCGTCAGCGCGACCGCGAACATCGCGCCCGCCGCCAGCGCCCAACTGTTCGAAGCGTGGGAGGCCGGGGACCTTGAGCGGGCCCGGGAACTGCACTACGGGCTACATCCGCTGGTCGACCTGTTGTTCGTGGAGACCAACCCGGCACCCGGCAAGTGGGTGCTCGCCCAGCGCGGGCTCATCGCCTCCGGACACGTGCGACCGCCGCTCATTCCACCCACGGATGCCGGGCTGGCGAAAATCACGAAGCTTCTGGCCGAGGGCGAGCAGTACCTGACCCCGGCCGACGGATTCACGGTAGGAGACAACTGATGCACCACATTCCCGAGGGATTGCCCGAAAAGATCCAGCACTTCATCGGCGGCAACTTCGTCGACAGCGCCTCAGGCGCAACGTTCGACGTGCTCGACCCGGTCAGCAACCAGACGTACGTCACCGCGGCAGCCGGTAGGGCCGAGGACATCGACCGCGCCGTCGCCGCGGCGACCGACGCGTTCCAGAACGGACCGTGGCCGCGCATGAAAGCCCGCGCCCGCGCCCGCATCCTGAACAAGATCGCCGATCTCGTCGAAGCGCGCGACGCCCAGCTCGCCGAACTGGAGACGTTTGACACCGGCCTGCCGATCACTCAGGCGCTCGGGCAGGCGCAACGCGCCGCGGAGAATTTCCGGTTCTTCGCCGACCTCATCGTCGCGCAGGCCGACGACGCGTACAAGGTGCCCGGCGTGCAGGTCAACTACGTGAACCGTAAGCCGGTCGGAGTAGCCGGGCTGATCACGCCGTGGAACACCCCGTTCATGCTGGAGAGCTGGAAACTCGCCCCAGCCTTGGCCTCCGGATGCACGGTGGTGCTGAAACCCGCGGAGTTCACCCCGTTGTCGGCGAGTCTGTGGCCGGAGATTCTCCGCGAGGCCGGCGTGCCGGATGGCGTGTTCAACCTGGTCAACGGGCTCGGCGAGGAGGCCGGCGATGCGCTCGTCAAGCATCCGGGGGTGCCGCTGATCTCCTTCACCGGCGAGACCACGACGGGACAGCTCATCTTCCGCAACGCGTCCGAAAACCTCAAGGGGCTCTCGATGGAACTCGGCGGCAAATCGCCGGCCATCGTGTTCGCCGACGCCGACCTGGATGCGGCGTTGGACTCGACCCTGTTCGGCGTGTTCTCGCTGAACGGCGAGCGCTGCACGGCGAGTTCTCGCATCCTCGTGGAGCGCAGCATCTACGACGACTTCGTCGCCCGCTATGCCGCTCGGGCGAAGAACATCGTGGTCGGCGATCCGCACGACCCGAAGACCGAGGTCGGCGCGCTCGTGCATCCGGAGCACTACGCCAAGGTGATGTCCTACGTGGAACTCGGCAAGACCGAAGGGCGCCTCGTCGCCGGCGGTGGCCGGCCGCAAAACCTCCCGGACGGCAACTACGTGCAGCCGACCGTGTTCGCAGACGTGAAACCGGATGCGCGGATCTTCCAGGAGGAAATCTTCGGGCCGGTCGTGACCATCACCCCGTTCGACACCGAGGCGGAGGCGCTGCAGCTGGCCAACGCGGTGAAGTACGGGCTGGCCGCCTACCTGTGGACCAGCGACCT
Source organism: Terrimesophilobacter sp. (assembly GCA_039924285.1). Lineage (GTDB taxonomy): Bacteria > Actinomycetota > Actinomycetes > Actinomycetales > Microbacteriaceae > Parafrigoribacterium. The sequence continues at coordinate 6,944 of JBDTBD010000033.1, forward strand.
GCGCCGCGCACACACCTTCGCGCAGAAGATCGAGGCCGGCATGGTGTGGCTGAACTCGCACAACGTGCGAGACCTGCGCACCCCGTTCGGCGGCGTGAAGGCCTCCGGTCTCGGACACGAGGGCGGCTACCGCTCGATCGACTTCTATACCGAGCAGCAGGCAGTACACATCACGCTCGGCGACATCCACACCGCACGATTTGGCGCCACCCCCCACCCCTGACCAATAGTGCCTGTTCCGGCTAACTGTGCCCGGCGCAACGGGCACAGTTAGCCGGAACGGCAACAGAAAGGCATCTCATGACTACCGCACCGGATATCATCCGTTCCGCTTACGCGGAGTACATCGTCACCGACCTCGCCGCTTCGCGCGCGTTTTACGTGGACGTGTTGGGCCTCGTCGTCACCTATGAAGATGAGAGCGTGCTCTACCTGCGCGCGTTCGAGGAGTATCTGCACCACTCGATCATCCTGCGGAAAGGCCCGGTGGCAGCCCTCGCCGTGCTGGCATACCGGGTGCGCTCGCAGCGCGAGGTTGAGGTCGCTGCCGAATACTTCCGCGAACTGGGCTGCCGCGTCGAGCACCGCGCAGCCGGCGCGACGCGCGGCATCGGCGCCGCCGTGCGCGTGGTGGACCCACTGGGCTTCCCGGTGGAGTTCTTCTACGAGGCAGAGCACGTCGAGCGGTTCACCCGCCGGTACGACGTGCAGGGCGCCGGTGCCATCTCTCGGCTCGATCATTTCAACGTGATGACGCCGGATGTGCCGCTCGCGCAATCGTATTACGAAGGCCTCGGCTTTCGAGCGTCCGAAGACATCCGGGACGAGGCACAGACGGTCTATGCATCCTGGCTGTTCCGCAAGGCCACGGTGCACGACATCGCCCTCACCGGCGCCGATGGCCCGCGGATGCACCACACCGCGTTCTCAACACACGAGCGCACCCAGATTCTGCACATCTGCGACCACCTCGGCGCCATCCGGCAGTCAGACCGGATCGAGCGCGGTCCCGGCCGACACGGCGTCTCGAACGCGTTCTACCTGTACCTTCGTGACCCGGACGGGCACCGGATCGAAATCTACACGCACGACTACTACACCGGCGACCCGGACAACCCGATCGTCACCTGGGACGTGCACGACAACCAACGCCGCGACTGGTGGGGCAACCCGGTCGTACCCAGTTGGTATGCCGAGGCGTCGCTCGTGTTGGATTTGGACGGCGCGCCGCAACCGGTTGTCGAGCGCACAGACACCGAGGAGGCAGCGATCACGATCGGGGCCGATGGGTTCTCGTACACTCGGCCGGACGATGTCGGATTCAAACTCGGCACTCAGGTGTGACGAAGCCCTCGCCAACTGTTCCTGTTCCGGCTCAGTGTTCCCGTTGCGCCGGGCACAGTTAGCCGGAACGGGAACACATCGCGGCACGCGCCGAAACTAGCGGCCGGACACCAGTTCGGCGCCGGCGGCAGCCAGTTCCTCCAGCGCGGCGGAGCTGGAGGACGGCGCCACCCCCGCAATGAGGTCGGTGAGCACCCGCACCCGACGGCCATCCGCCAGAGCGTCCAGCGCTGACGCTCGCACGCAGTAGTCGGTGGCGATGCCCGCGACATCCACCTCGGTGACACCCAGCTCAGTCAGCTTGTCAGAAACTGTCCGCCCGTCCTCTGTGACGCCTTCAAAGATCGAGTAGGCGGGAACGCCCTGGCCTTTGCGCACGTGCACGTCACACTTCGCGGCGTCCAGATCCGGGTGGTACTCGGCGCCACGGGTGCCGGCGACGCAGTGCACCGGCCAGGTGCGCACGAAGTCCGGCGGCGCATCCGTGGCGAAATGGCCGCCGTTGTCGCCCGTGCTGTCGTGCCAGTCCCGGGACGCGATGACATGGTCGTAGCGGTGCGGATGCTCCGCCAACAGCCGCGTGATGCCGGCCGCCACCGCAGCGCCGCCGTCCACTCCGAGCGCTCCGCCCTCGGCGAAGTCGTTCTGCACGTCGATGACGAACAGCACTGTCACGCCCGCGGCCTCGGTCATCATGGCCTTAGTTGTTCGAGAGATTGTTGCCGCATCCCAGGATGCCGGCGGTGAGGGTGTCCAGCGCCGTCATGGCGTTCGCTGCCACGTTGGTTCCGAGGGCGAAGAACGAGAATGACAACGCGCTGCCGTCCGGAGAATGCGCGATACCGGCTAAAGTGCGGGATGCGCCGATCCACCCGGTTTTCGCGTTCACCAGGCCGCGTGCAGCGGCACTTGCTCCACCGAAGCGCGTCTTCAAGGTTCCGGTTTTCCCGGCGACCGGCAGCGCAGAGTAGATAATCCCCAGGTTCTGCTTGCCCGACAGCACCTTGGTCATCAGCGCCGCCAGGTAGGCCGGCGGCACGGCGTTGTCGGGGCTGAGCCCGGAGCCGTCTTTGATAACGATTCCGGCGGTGGGGATGCCGTAGGCGGCGAGCGCCTTCGGGATAACGGTGGCCAGTGAAGCGGAGGTACCGCCGGCACCCGACGACACGGAGGTGACCCTGGCGAGCATTTCGCCCAGGGTGTTGTCCGAGTCGAGCAGCATTTGGCCGATCAGGGTCTTCACCGGTTGCGACTGCACCTGCGCGATCGGTTCGCCGATCGTGCCGGTTCCCGGCACGATCTCGACTCCGGGCGCCAACCCCAACGCCTTGGCGAACGCGGCTCCGGCATCCGCGACGGGTGTGGCGCTGCGCTTGCTCGACTCGCGGGACGGATCGAGCCTGCCGGCATCCACCATGAGCGCGTTGACCCGGGTCTGATCGCCGTCGGCCAGTGCGCGCTCGCCCCAGCTCGCGTTCCAGTTGTCGGCAGGATCCCACATCGTCGCATCCAGGACAACCTTGGTAATCGGCTGATCGCCGTCTTTTTGCAACGCCGCCGTCGTCTGCGCGGCGAGGTCGGCCACAGTGGGTGCGCCGTCGTAGACGCTCTTCGATCCGGCGTTCAGCGTCGGATCTCCGCCGCCGACGAGCACGATGCTTCCGGGTTCGATGCCCCGGTACACCTTGGTCGTCAACCGGGCATCCGGACCGAGGATCGCCAGCGCAGCGGCGGCGGTCAACACCTTGAGCACGCTCGCCGTGGGTGCCGGCTTCGACGCGGCGCGCTCGAAGAGCACTTCACCGGTGGCGGTGTTGACCACTACCCCTTCGAAGGTGCGCAGTCGCGGATCCGCCGCGAGGGACGCCACCGAGCAGGTGCGCAGCGGCGCTGCTGCGGCCGGGTTGGCCGGGACCGGGCGGGCCGGGTCGGGCGTGGGAGTCGGCGATGCACCGGCAACAACCAATGGTGCCGCCTGAGAGGCGTCAGCCGAGGTTCCGGACCCCACCAGGCTGCCGGCGAAAACCGAACCGGTCCCCAGCAGCACGAACACGGCCGACAGCGCCACGGCGACCCAGGCGCGCGGATGCCTCGTGAAGAGTCCGGCGAAAAACCCGGGAGACGTCGGCGCGGTGGCCGACTCGCGTCCGTTGGCGGCGCGGGCGGCGCGGCGGCTCGTCGGTTTTTCTGGCGGGGTCATCCGTTACATGATAACTGGCGGGCGGCGGTTGCTGCGGTGTCACTCCCCCGGGTAGCGTAGCCCGATCTGGTCCCGGATCTCGTCGAGAACTTCCATGATCCGCACACTCTGCTCCGGAGGCAGGATCGTCCCGGCCGTGTCTCCGAGGCCGGCCAGCCGCTCCAGCTCTTCGGCCTGATACTGCATACCTCGGCCTGTGATGTCTGAGTCAAACCGTTCGATCTCATGCCCTAGGCCGTCGTAGACGGTGAACCCGGTGGCGGTGTACCAGACCGAGTCGATCTCGATGCGGCCGGCGGTGCCGATGATCGCCGCGGTGTTTGGACCTCGTGTGTCGAGAGCGGTGTGCAGAACTGCTTGTCGTCCGTCGGGGTAGCCGAACAGCATTGCGGTCTGACGGTCCACCCCGGTGACGGTTTTCGCTGCGATAGCGTGGACGGAACTCGGCGGGCCGAACAGGTCGACGGCGAGGGACACCGGGTAGATGCCCAGGTCAAGGAGGGCGCCGCCGCCGAGTTCCGGCGCGTTCAGCCGACCGGTCGGGTCGCTGGGAAGCAGTTGATTGTGGTCGGCAATGAGCGTGCGTACCTCGCCGAGAGTGCCGGCTGCGATGATGTCCCGGATGCGCACCATGTGCGGCAGAAACCTCGTCCACATCGCCTCAAGCACGACGAGGTGTTTGCGCGCCGCGAGATCGACCATTTCGCGAGCTTGCTTGGCATTCAGGGCGAAGGGCTTCTCAACCAGCACGTGCTTACCGGCGTTCAGGGCGAGGATCGCGTTGGCGGCGTGAAACGGATGCGGCGTGGCGACGTAGATCGCATCCACGCCAGGATCCGACACGAGCGCCTCATAGCTACCGTGCGCGGTGTCGATGCCGAACTCGGCGGCGAAACCCTCCGCCGCCTGCTGGCGCCTGGAGCCGACGGCGGCCACGGTGAATCCGTTGCCGAGGAGGTCGGCGGTCTGCAGATGCGCGATCGCGCCGGTGCCAAAAATCCCCCAGCGAAGTGCGCCCGCCATGGTTGCCTTCCCGCCGAATCCACTCGGATCCGCCAGGAGGAATCTAGCATCCGCCGGTCAGGAGCCGCTGGCTAGCAGCCGCCCCACCGCGCGGCCGCCCGCGTGAACCCGTGCGATTCGTTCGGGACACCACCGTGCGTCATCGCGAAGTAGATGCACACGCCGGCAGTGCTGCCGGTATTCGACGGCTTGTAGAGGGAGAGGCGGTGGGACATCGAGTCCCACCACTTCTGGGCGACTGTGGCGCCGGTGTTGCCGGAACCGCCGGCCAGATTGCCGTCGCAGCCGCGGCTGGGCACCCCATCGCTGCGCTGCGAACCGATGTGACCCCAGGCACTCATCGGGTCGGTGCTCGGGTCTTCAGCCATCCAGACCAGCCGGGTTTCCATGCATGAGTCGAAGCGGAAGTGACTCATCGGCACCGGTGGCAGGCAGTTTGCCACGCGAATGGAGTTGTAGGTGGAAGCAAACGACGCCAGGTCGGACGAGGTCGTGCCGGTGATCGCGCCGCCGTTGTAGGAGGCGCCCGGTGCACCGCCGGTGCCACCGCCTACCGGCCCTGAGCAGCCGCCACCGGATGCCGCGGGAGCGCCGGCGGGTGCCCCCGACTTGGCTGTTCCCGCCGCTCGCGGAGCAGAAGTGCGGGCTCGGGTGGTCCCAGCTCGCTGTGCGGCGCCGGTCGCCTGTGCGGCTCCGGCCACGGCCGGGTCGTCGACCACGATGGGCTTCGGAACGGGCTTTTGAGCAAGATGCTCAGTGTCGACAGCACTGGCGATGGGCGCCGTTGCGGTGGCGGACTTCTGCAGGCCGCGCGCCAAGGCCGAATAGGCGATCGGCGACGCCGAGCTTGCGGCGGACGAGACGACAGCCGGCGCTGCGGGCCTCATGACGGAGGCGAAGACCGGAACCCCGGTCTGTGTCGCGGCAGCGGCTGTCTCGCCGACCAACGAGGGCCCACTGCCTCCGATGAAGGGAAGCACGAGCGTGATCACCGCCGTCAACACGGCAATCAGCAACGCAGATCGCTTTTTCATTTGAATCCCCCGATTGCGGAATATACCCCTCTGCAATTCCGCACCTCCCACGCTAGGGCCGGTGAGATTGCTTGACAAGTCCCGGCGAGCCGTGAACCCTGATTCACCCTCGCTTTGGGGGCGTTTCGCTCCGCAGATTGTCCCCCAGAAAGGGGTTACAACACCTGGCCGAGAGCAGAAGTGTCGATGCCGGGGGCAACCGGGCTTGGGGAGCCGCCTGTCAGAATCGAACTGACGACCTTCTCATTACGAGTGAGATGCTCTACCAACTGAGCTAAGGCGGCGTGGCGCGGGCTTAGCCACGACACAGCAAGAAAGCTTATCCGATCATCGCGCTCCGACGCCGCCCAGGACGGTTTCGAGCTCGTCAAACGATTCGCGCACCCGGCGCGGCAATCCAGGACCGCCGCCCGCACCTGCCCACTTCGACCACGCGTGCCGCAACGCGGCCAACGCTACGAGAGCGATCAGCCTGGAACGTCCGGCTAGCGCCGCCGCGTCCCTGGCCAGCACCGGTTCGTCGATGGTGAGTCGCCGCGACACGACCGCCGCGAGCTGGTCTTCGAGTTGGTGCACGGCGCCCATCCGCATGGCGAACAGGTGCGGGTACTTGTTCAGCAGCTTGCGCCGTAGGTTCACGATGTCTTTGTCCTCGGACGTCGCTGCGGAACGGGCCAGCAAGCCGCCGATACCCACCAGGATTCCCTCGCTGGTTCCGGCGGTGACAAAGCTCTGCAGTTCGTCCTCCGCGGGCAGCGCCGGCGGGTCGCCGACCAGCGCGGCCTCCTTGGTCGGGAAGTAGTTGAAGAACGTGCGCGGCGACACATCGGCTCGGGCACTGATCTGCTCGACGGTGACCTTGTCCAGACCGCTCCCCTCGACCAGGGTGAGGCAGGCAAGCTGGATGGCGTGCCTCGTTGCCAGCCGTTTACGTTCGCGCAGCCCGATGCCCTCGGTCGTCATGTCAACCCCTCGTTCATACCGTCTCCCGACACAGTCGCAGCGACGTGCTCATGCCCAACATTGTCGCATCGGCCCTCAACATTTCGAACACTCAACACTGCGGGTCCTTATTCGGAACCGTTCCGTCGAGGAAGAAGCTGTCGACTGCGTCGTTCACGCATGCGTTTGACTTGTTGTAGGCGGTGTGGCCTTCACCGCGATATGTGATCAGGTGTCCGTTTTGCAATTCCTTCGCCACGTTCTTGGCCCACACATAGGGCGTCGCCGGGTCGTTGGTCGTACCTACGACGAGGATCGGCGCAGAACCGGCAGCGACGATCGCCGTCCGATCCCGCGTCGAGGGAAACGGCCAGTTGGCGCACGACGTTCCCCCGTAGGCCATCTGCTGACCGAGCACGGGCGCCGCCGCCTCCAGTTCCACCGCCTCCGCCCTCAGGCTCGCCCTGGTGGTCGTGGTCTTGTAGTCCAGGCAATTGACTGCGATGAATGCTTCGGTGGAATTGTCGCTGTAGGTGCCGTTGGTGCTGCGGTTGTTGTAACTGTCGGCGAGTTGAAACGCATAGTTCGCATCGCCGCTCATCACCTTGCTGAACAAGTCGGTGAGGTACGGCCAGTTGCCGCGGCTATACAGCGGAAGGATGATGGCGCTGAACATGGTTGCGCTGCCGAGCATCCTGCCGTCGTCGGCCCGCAGCGGGCTGGCGTCGAGACTGTCGAGCAGGGTCCGCACTGTGAGCATTGCGGCGTTCACGTCACCGCGAAACGGGCACTTGGAGCCGGTGAGGCAGTCGGTTACGAACGCACGCAGCGCGCTTTCGAATCCGGTGGCCTGGGTCTTCGTCACGTCAAATTCCGTGGTGGCCGGGTCGACGGCGCCGTCGAAGACCAGCCGTCCGGTTTTCTTGGGGAAGAGCTCGGCATAGGTCCCGCCGAGCAGCGTGCCGTAGGAGTAGCCGAGATAGTTGAGCTTCTTATCGCCCAGTGCAGCCCTCAGGACGTCGAGGTCGCGGGCCGCGCTGACCGTGTCGACGTGGCCCAGCAGCTCGCCGGTGAACGAGAGGCACGCCTTTCCGAACTCGGTGTTGGACTTCTCCTGGTAGTCGATCCACCGGTCGGTGCCCACCGGGAACGGTGCGATGTCGTAGAGGAACGCATCCATCTGCTTCGGGTCGTCGTAGCATTTCACCGCGGTCGAATGGTTCACTCCACGCGGGTCGAACCCGACAATGTCGTACCCGGCCTGCAGTTTGGGCGACACTGCGTAGGAGAGGCTGTCGCGGATGAAGTCGTAACCGGATGCGCCCGGCCCGCCGGGGTTCACCAGCAGCGAGCCGCGGGAGTTGCCCGTCGCGGCCTTTCGGATCAGCGCGAGAGTGATGGTGGCTCCGGATGGCGCGTCCCAGTTCAGTGGAACCGTCGCGTCGGCGCATCGAAATTGACCGCACGTCGACCAGCGCAGCACCTGGTGGTAGTAAGGCGCCAGTGCGGTTGCCACTTTCTCGCCGGTGGGCGTCGATGTCGCGGACTGGGGCTTGGGCAAAAACGACGTCACGCAACCGGTGAGCAGCAGCACGACAGTCAGCGCGAGCGCCAGGCCCGCGATCCGCGGGCGGCGCATTTGTGCCATCTCAGGCTCCCCGTTTCGCGGTAATGAGCATCGCTTCCATCGCGAGTGCCGCAGACACGTTGCCGTCGATGCGTTCCCGCGCTGTCGTGATGGCGTCGAGCATCTGCAGGGTCGATGCGGCATCCGCCGACTCGGCCGCGCGCACGAGGTCGGGCATGATCGCCAGATTGACCGGCTCGGTGGACGCCCCCAGCTGAATCAGCAGCACATCCCGATACAGCGACAACAGATCCACGAGGATGCGGTCGATCCCGTCGCGCAAACTCCTCGTCGCCCGGCGCTTTTGATCCTCCTCCATCGCCTTCAACTGCGACCTCAGAGCGGGAGGGATCGTGCCGCCAGCCTCGATCCCGAGCGACCGCAGCGCGTGGCCGCGCTCCTCGGCGTCTCGCTCCACCGTGATCGACTTGGCGTCTTCGGTGGCGACCTCGAGCAGCGTCCCGGCGGCCATCACGGCATCCGACACCGAGTGGATGCCGAGAGCCAGCTGGAGAGTACGTGAGCGTCGGGTGCGCGCCTGCTCGTTGGTCGCCAGCCGCTGGGCCATGCCGATGTGGCTTTGCGCCTCGCGAGCGGCCCGTAACGCGTCGGAGCGGTCCACTCCCATCCGGCGCACCAAAAGTTCGGCGACGTCACCGGTGGACGGCACGCGCAGCCGCACCGTACGCACTCGGGAGCGGATGGTGGGGATCAAGTCGGCCTCGCTGGGAGCGCACAGAATCCAGACGGTGCGCGGCGGCGGCTCCTCCAGCGCCTTCAGCAGCACGTTGGAGGTGCGTTCCTGCATCCGGTCAGCATCCTCAATCACCATCACCCGATACCGCGATACCGACGGAGAGAACTGGGAGCTCGCGACGATCTTCTTGACGTCCTCCATTTTGATAATGACGTTCTCGGTAGCAAGCACTCCGAGATCGGGATGCGTGCGAGCCTCTACCTGACGCCGGGTCAGCTCGTCGCCCTCGTCGCTGCCGGAGCTGAGCAACGCCGTCGCGAACGCATACGCCAGATTCGACCGGCCCGAGCCGGGCGGGCCGGTGATCAGCCACGAGTGTGTCATTGCCGAATCCTCGGATGCGCCGGACTGCGACGTCGAGGTGCTGGGCGTCGGGAAGCGCAGGGCTGACTGTGCCGCGGCCTGGAAGATCGCGATCGCGTCGGCCTGGCCGGTCAGCTCATCCCACACGGACATGTGCACAGCCTAAACGGCCACACCTGCGTTGTTGCTCGATCACCGGTTCAGCAGTGGTTCGACTCTGGCGCGCACGGCGGCGGCGATGGACTCGCGCGGTTCGCTCGCGTCGAGCACGACGAACCGGTGTGGCTCGGCGGCGGCCAGGCGCAGGTAGGCGGCGCGCACCCTGGCGTGGAAGTCGTCTGCTTCGGCTTCGAGCCTGTCGTAGCCGGTGCTTGAGTGCTGCACGCGATCGCGGCCGATGGTCTGGTCCAGGTCGAGTAGGAAGGTGAGGTCGGGCATGAGGCCGCCGACCGCCCACATCGAGATCCCGCGGATTTCCTCGGCCTCCAACTCGCGGCCGTCACCCTGGTAGGCGACGGAGGAATCGAAGTACCGGTCCTGCACCACAATTTCTCCCCGCTCGAGCGCAGGCTTCACCTTGGTAGCGATGTGGTGTGCCCGGTCGGCTGCGTAGATGAGCGCTTCGGCGCGCGGGGCGATGTGCCCGCGGCGGTGTAGGACGATATTGCGCAGTTCGACTCCGAGATCGGTGCCACCGGGTTCGCGGGTGCGCAACACAGTCTGACCGTCTTCGGTGAGCCAGGTCGCCAACAGGCCCGCCTGCGTCGACTTTCCCGATCCGTCGCCGCCCTCAAAGGTGAGAAAGAGGCCGCTCACGCCGTCTCTTTTTTGGTCGCGCTCTTCTTGGCCGCCGGTGCCTTCGCCGGAGCCTTCCTTGTGGCAGTCTTCTTCGTTGCGAGCTTCTTAGCAGCGGGCTTTTTAGCGGTGGGCTTCTTGGCAGCCGGCTTGCGCCCGGCTGCGGCTCGCTTTGGTTTCGCCGGTCCCTTTGCGCGCTTGTCGGCGAGCAATTGAACGGCCCGGTCGAAGTCGACTTCCTCGACCGTTTCCCAGCGCGGGATCGTCGCGTTGGTCACGCCATCGGTGACGTATGGGCCGAATCTGCCGTCCTTGACCTTGATCGGCTTGCCGCTCTCGGGGTCCGCGTCGAATTCCTTGAGCGCACTCGAGGCGCGGCGAGAACCGTACTTGGGCTGCGCATACAGTTCGAGAGCGCCGGTGAGGTCGATCTCGAAGATCTGATCTTCCTCCGGCAGCGACCGGGTGTCCGCGCCCTTTTTGAGGTATGGACCATACCGTCCGTTTTGGGCGGTGATCTCCTCGCCCGACTCGGGATCGGTGCCCACTATCCTGGGCAGATTGAGCAGCCTCAGCGCGGTGTCTAGATCGATCTCAGCCAGGTCCATGGACTTGAACAGCGACGCCGTGCGCGGTTTGGGTCCGGCCTTCTTAGTGGGCTTCTTCTTGGTCTTCGGCGCGACAATCTCCCCGCTGACCGCATTCACGGTCGCCGCGGTCGCGTCGGTCCCGGCGGCCGTGCCGATTTCGGGTTCCAGCTCGGTCACGTACGGTCCGAAGCGTCCGTCTTTGGCGACCACTTCTTTGCCGTTGGCTGGGTTCACGCCGATCACCCGGTCGACGACCACCGGGGCGTCGATGAGTTCGCGCGCCTTGTCGGGTGTCAATTCGTCGGGAGCCAGGTCCGGCGGGAGGTTGACCCGGCGCGGTGCCGCATCCGGTGCGCCGGAAGGATCGGGCACCTCGAGGTACGGGCCGTACTTGCCGATGCGCAGGGTGATGTCCTCGGTCAGCTTGATCGAGTTGATCTCGCGGGCGTCGATGTCACCGAGGTTGTCAATGACGCTGCGCAAACCTCGGTACTTCTCCCCGCCGAAGTAGAAACCGGTCAGCCATCCGACCCGGTCTTGTTCGCCTCCGGCGATACGGTCGAGGTCGTTCTCCATCTCGGCGGTGAAGTCGTATTGCACGAGGTAGGCGAAGTAATCCTCAAGCAGCCGCACCACTGAGAAGGCGGTCCAGCTGGGCACCAGCGCCGACCCACGCGGTGTTACGTAGCCGCGGTCGATGATGGTGGAGATGATCGAGGTGAACGTCGAGGGACGCCCGATGCCGAGCTCTTCGAGCTTCTTGATCAGGCTCGCCTCGGTGTAGCGCGGCGGCGGCGTAGTCTCGTGTCCTTTGGCCTCGACGCCGATCAGTGCGAGCGCCTGGTCTACCGTCAGCGGCGGAAGCTTGGATTCGGTCGACTCGGTAGCCTGTTCACGCTCTTCGTCGTGGCTCTCCTCGTACGCCGCCATGAAACCACGGAACGTGATCACCGTGCCGGTCGCCACGAGCTCGGCCATCGTGACGCCGACAGTGCCAGCGGAGAGGGTGAGCCCCTCGACCGAGTCGTGAATGAGCGCCTTGATGGTGACGGACGCCGTCGAGCCCTTGGCATCGGCCATTTGCGAGGCGACGGTGCGTTTCCAGATCAGGTCGTACAGTTTCCACTCGTTGCCGCGCAACGTCGCCTTGAGGTCAGCCGGCACTCGGAAGGCGTCGCCGGAGGGACGGATCGCCTCGTGTGCTTCCTGGGCGTTCTTGGATTTACCAATGTAGACACGCGGTTTCTCCGTGACCGAGTCCGCTCCGTACAGTTTCTTCGCCTGGGTGCGCGCCGCAGTGATGGCCTGCTGTGACAGCGCCGCGGAGTCGGTGCGCATGTAGGTGATGTAGCCGTTCTCGTACAGTCCCTGCGCAAGACTCATGGTCTGGCGTGCCGAGAAGTGCAGCTTGCGTGCGGCTTCCTGCTGCAGGGTCGACGTGGTGAACGGAGCGGCGGGTTTGCGTGTGTACGGCTTGGAATCGACAGCGCTGACGATGAGGGCGACATTTGGATTCCGCAGTGCGGCGGCGAGGGATTCCGCGGAGGCGCGCTCCAGGGCGACAGCGTCGGAGGTGAGGGTGCCGGTGTCGTCGAAGTCACGTCCGGTGGCCACGCGGCTGCCGTTCAGACGCGCCAGTCGCGCTTCGAAACGGGACGAGTCACCCTGTGGAGTCAGTTTTGCGGTGAGGTCCCAATAGCCTGCGGCGGTGAACGCGAGCCGTTCCCTTTCGCGGTCGACGACCAGGCGGGTCGCGGCGGACTGCACTCGACCGGCGGACAGTCCTGGGCCGACCTTGCGCCACAGCACCGGAGACACTTCATAGCCGTACAGGCGGTCCAGGATGCGACGGGTTTCTTGTGCGTCGACCAACGCCGTGTCGATGTGCCGCGTGTTTTCTTTGGCGAACTGGATTGCTTCGCGCGTTATCTCGTGGAACACCATCCGCTTAACCGGCACAGTGGGTTTCAGCACCTCGAGCAGGTGCCACGCGATGGCTTCGCCCTCGCGGTCCTCGTCAGTTGCGAGATAGAGTTCGTCGGCGTTCTTCAACGCACGCTTGAGGTCGGCGACGGTCTTCTTTTTCGCGTCCGAGACGACGTAGTAGGGTTCGAACCCGTTCTCGACATCGACTGAGAATTTGCCGAGCGAACCCTTCTTGAGCTCGGGTGGCAGGTTTTTGGGCTCGATCAGGTCGCGGATGTGGCCGACGGAGGCTTGCACCTCGTAGCCCTCTCCCAGGTACTGGGCAATTGTCTTCGCCTTGGCCGGCGACTCGACAATCACCAGTTTTTTCGTGCCAGGCACGCGACTCCTTCAACTTGGTATGGACACGGACACCATACACACGAAAACCGGCCGCACCCCTACTTTGGGAGCGCGCCGGGCGGACCGGCAGTTGCGATGCCCGGAACCGTGAAGCCCAGCACGCTGGCACTCACCCGCAC